>PUNJ01000069.1 GCA_003551705.1 Chloroflexota bacterium
GAAGCCGACCGGCTGCTCCGGAATTTCCAGTTTGGCGAGGCAGAAAGTCACATTTACGAATTCATCTGGGGCGAATTCTGCGACTGGTATATTGAGATGGCCAAGATCCGGCTGAACAAGCAGGCGGGACCTTCTCCTGCCCCCGTGCTGGTAAGGACTCTGGAGAGGTCCCTGAGGCTGCTTCATCCCTTTATGCCCTTCGTCACAGAGGAGATCTGGCAGAAGCTTGTTAAAGCCTGCCCTGCCCTGTATCCCGACGGTGCCATGCCCCAGGCGATAATGATGGCTTCCTATCCGGAACCAGCCGGATTTGCGGATCCAGTCAGTGAAGACGATATCGCCTTTATCATCGAAATAGTCCGCGCCATACGCAACGCTCGCGCCCAAGCCAAAATCGATCCCGGCAAGAGGATCGAAGCCCAAATTCGCACCCTGCGCAAGCCTGCCATTGAACCGCACAGGGAGGCCCTGGAGATTCTGGCCAAGGTCCAACCTCTTGCCATCCTGGCACCCGACAATCAGAACAGGGACAGCGGTGCCCTGGTGCTTCTGGTCAAGGACGCGGAAATAACACTGCCCATGGCCTTTGACGTGGCTGCCGAGAAAGAACGACTAACCAAGGAAAAGGAATCCCTGCAATCACGCATAAACAGCCTGAAAGCCAGGCTGGATGATAGCTCTTTCCTTTCCAAAGCCCCGTTACCCGTAGTGGATAAGGAGCGAGCCAAGCTGCGGGACCAGGAGAGCAAGCTGGAGCGGATTGACGAAAGGCTTGCTCAACTTGGCCGGTTAGCACCATAGAATTCGGAAGGAGAGAAATAATCGTATGACCATCGAGGACAAGCTGGAGAACCTGCGCAAGTTACATGAGCAGGCTAAGCTGGGGGGCGGGGAGAGCCGGATCGAGGCCCAACATGCCAAGGGCAAGCTCACGGCTCGAGAACGGATCGATCTTCTGATGGACCCGGGTACCTTCGAAGAGCTTGATCCTTTTGTTATGCACCGGGCCACCGATTTCGGCCTGGAAAAGCAGAAGTTTCTTGGGGATGCCATCGTAACCGGATACGGCAAGGTAAACGGACGGACCACCTTCGTATTTGCCCAGGACTTCACGGTTATAGGGGGCACACTGTCCCTGGTGGTGGCTGAGAAGACCTGCAAGGTCATGGACCTGGCGGCCAAAACAGGAGCGCCGTGCATAGGATTGCTCGATTCCGGCGGCGCCAGGATTCAGGAGGGCGTGGACAGCCTGAAGGGGTATGGCGAGATCTTTGCCCGCAACACTCTTTACTCAGGAGTAATTCCTCAGATATCCGTGATTATGGGACCTTGTGCCGGAGGGGCCGTGTACTCGCCCGCCATTACCGACTTCATCTTCATGGTCAAGGGTTACGGCCAGATGTATATCACGGGGCCGGACGTGATCAAGGCAGCCTGCGGGGAAGAGATTGGTCATGAAGAGCTGGGTGGCGCCATGATCCATGCCAAGAAGAGCGGGAACTGCCATTTCGTAGCCAATACCGACCAGGAGATCCTTGAAATGGTCCGCCGTCTGTTGAGCTTCCTGCCGCAGAGTAATGCCGAAGAACCTCCCTTTGTGGAAACGAGCGACGACCCTGAACGCAGGGACCCCGAGCTTGTTTCCATAGTCCCGGACGGACCGAACAAGGTCTACAACATGATGCATGTTATCAACAGGGTTGTTGATCACGGCGATTTCTTCGAAGTACACAAGCATTTCGCTCCAAACCTGATCGTGGGCTTTGCCAGGTTGGATGGTGAACCGGTTGGCATTGTGGCCCAGCAGCCTCTGCAAATGGCCGGGGTAATCGACATCAACGCTTCCGATAAGGGTGCCCGGTTTGTCCGCTTCTGCGACTGTTTCAACATCCCCATCGTCACCTTTGTTGACGTACCAGGCTACATGCCGGGCACCGATCAAGAATTCTGCGGCATCATAAGGCACGGCGCCAAGTTCCTCTTCGCTTATGCGGAGGCTACGGTGCCCAAGGTCAGTGTCATAACACGCAAGGCCTATGGCGGAGCATACGTCGTCATGAGCAGCAAGGGCCTGCGGGGCGACATCAACTTTGCCTGGCCTACTGCTGAGATTGCTGTCATGGGACCGGAGGGCGCGGTCAACATCGTGTACCGGGGGGAGATATCCAAATCGGAGAACCCTGACGAGACCCGGGCCCAGTTCATTAACGAATATCGCGACAAGTTCGCCAACCCCTATGTGGCTGCGTCCAGGGGGTACATAGACGATGTTATTGATCCCAGGGATACTCGCCCCAAGCTTATCAAAGCCTTGGAGATGCTGGCGACCAAAGTTGATACCCTGCCGGCGAAGAAACACGGCAACATACCGCTGTAAGAGCGAATATCGAGTCTGTTGACTCAGGGGGATACTGTGACTAGAGATATAAGGATCGACCATATCACAAGTACTGTGGCGCGTCTCTGTCAGGAAGCGAACCTCTTGCTGGGGCAGGACGTGGTCAGCGTCTTGAAGAAGGCAGTGGACACGGAGGTATCACCTCTGGCCAAAGAGACTCTGCAGCAGATACTGGTGAACGCCGACATTTCTGCACGGGAGAGCATTCCGCTCTGCCAGGACTGCGGTACTGCCGTGGTGCTGCTCCGTTTGGGCCAGGAAGTCCGTATCAGCGGCGGCGATCTGTATGAGGCTGTACAGGAAGGAGTAAGGCAGGGATACACCGAGGGGTATCTCAGGAAGTCCATAGTACTCCAACCTTTCTCCAAGAGGACGAATACCAAAGACAATACACCGGCCATCATTCACACCGATGTCGTGCCGGGTGACAGCCTGGAGATAGTGGTCATGCCGAAAGGCGGCGGCTCCGAAAACATGAGCCGGCTGGTCATGCTCAGTCCTGCGCAGGGAAGACAGGGTGTGATAGATGCAGTGCTCAAAGCTGTGGACGAGGCGGGCAGCAATCCCTGCCCGCCCATAGTCGTCGGTGTGGGTATCGGCGGCAATGCTGAAAAGGCCATGATGCTGTCCAAGGAGGCGCTGCTGCGCCCCTTGGGGGACCCCAATCCTGATCCGGAACTGGCCGAACTGGAGTCGGAGTTGCTGCAGCGTGTGAACAGCCTGGGCATAGGTCCGCAGGGCTTTGGTGGCACAACGACCGCCTTGGCGGTGCATGTGGCGAGTTTTCCCTGCCATATAGCCAGCCTGCCAGTGGGAATAAACCTACTCTGTCACAGTGCGCGCCATAAAGAAGCGGTACTTTAGGGGCCTGGGCCCAGGAATGTGAGACCGATATTCCTCCCGTTGCCTGGAGTGGTTACGAGTTACTGGAACCAGGGACGCCTGCAAGATATATGGTGGTAACGTGCGAGCCAATGATCGCATCAGCCTTCCGGTTGGAGATGGCGAGGTCTTCGGCTTGCTTGGCCCGAATGGGGCTGGCAAGACAACGCCCGTAACCAAGTCACAGAGGGAGGAGTCCCCGTTCTCCACAAACATGCTATAATCCTTAGCTGATGATGAATTACTTTGCTTATGGATCGAACCTGAGCCTGAAACAAATGGCGAAGCGGGTTCCGTCAGTCAAACCAAGGTTCCCCGCCATTTTGCCGAACTACACCGTGGTCTTCACCGGCTTTTCACGCAAATGGAGGGGCGGCACGGCGACGCTGCGGTACACTCCGGGAGCCAAGGCCAAGGGGGCAATTTACGAGATCACAGCCAAAGAGCTGGCAGTCCTGGACAAACATGAAGATTATCCGGAGAGTCGCGACCGCATTTCCGTCAAAGTGATCACCCAAGATGATGAATTTGTGGATGCCGTCACCTATATCAGCCGGACCCAGCAGGAATCCAAGCCCTCTCAGGACTATCTTGCCATGATTCGCCAGGGCTACAAGGACTGGCGTATACGTTAGGTCAGTACTGGTCCATCACTTCGTGCGCCGCGAAAGTTACCCCCAGTATCTACGAAACCTGCTCCGGGCGAGAAGATCCGCAAGATCCGCTCCCATCTTGCAGACTCATCACCAGAGCAGCAGCAATTGCCACAAGAGTGACAAGATTCTGCATATCTTGCGTGCGAAGCCCCATTCATTTTTCATCAAGCTTTTTCAAAAGAGGATAGTTTCTCTAACGATAGTGGCCCGTTAACACTACCCGCGACCTCATGTGAGTCCTAGTCCTTTGCTAGATGATCATGAAGAGTAATAGAAAAAGACTTGGTTATCTTTTGTAAGCAAAACAGCCACGATCTTTGTCTTTTAATTGTGATGTTTGGTCGAGGGTATTGACATCAGGCCAAGAGTGTGTATATCATGCACACAGCGTGCCTGGTCAGGCAGGAGCCCCGATTGGGGCCCAAACGCAAAAACCGAAAGGAGGGAACGTATAGTGGCACAAGCCTACTGCGTGAAGTGCAGGAGCAAGGTAGAAATCAAGGGGCCGAAGGCTATAACAATGAAGAATGGTCGCCCCGCCACCCAGGGAACTTGCCCCAAGTGCGGCACCAAGGTTTTCCGCATCGGTAAGGCCTAAGAAAAGCGCGTTTTTCTTGACAGGGGGTCGCCTTTGGCGACCCCCTAAGACTTCCCACAAGCTTAATACCCGCCTGGGCTAGGCATACATCAGGAAGTTTCCAGAAAGACGAAGGAGCGAGTTGGAGGCAAACCAGCTCTTTTGCTCCTTATCCGGTCCTAGAGGTAACATTCCAAGCCGGAACAAGGATGGTTGGGAATGTACTGCCTGCTTAAGATCTCGATCCCAGGAAAGGCAAGAGGCATTTAGACTTCAGGAACCTGCCGCAGCACGACCAGTGATCGGACCTCGACCCTGAACGATTCATTTGCCTCCACAATCAGTTCTTCCTCAATCCATTCGATGGCTGTGTCCAGTTCCATTGCCCAATACTTGCCACAAGAAGGCCCGGGAAGAGTGAAGTCGAGTGGTTCATGGTGTGCGTTTAGAATGATGTAGAAGTTATCATCGGTAACCGGGTCTCCGCGTGGGTTCGGATTGGGTATGCTCTGCCCGCCCAGGAAGATGCCCAGTGACTTGGCAAAGGCCTCTCCCCAGTTATCTTCGGCCATCCGTTCTCCGTCCTTGGTGAACCAGGCAATATCCTGACAGTCTTCGCCATGGATGGACCGCCCGTAAAACCAGCGACGGCGACGAAAGGCAGGGTGGTCGTACCGGAACCGGATAAGGCGCTGGCAGAATTCGAACAGATTCTGATCAGCGTTCTCCCAGTCATACCATGACAGTTCATTATCCTGGCAGTATGTATTGTTGTTACCCTGTTGGGTCCGGCCGATTTCGTCGCCCCCCAAGAGCATGGGGACTCCTTGAGACAGAAAGAGTGTCGCAAGGAAGTTGCGCTTTTGGCGTGATCGGAGAGCGAGTACTTCGGGGTCATTGGTGGGACCCTCGACTCCACAGTTCCAAGAACGATTCTCACTTTCGCCATCCCGGTTATCTTCCAGGTTCGCTTCGTTATGCTTTTCGTTGTACGAGACCAGGTCCTCGAGAGAGAAACCATCATGGGCAGTAACGAAATTGATAGAGGCAAAGGGCAGTCGGCTGGTATTCTCATATAGGTCAGAGCTGCCAGTGAAGCGATAAGCCAGTTCCGCCAGACTCTCATCCTGGCCCCGCCAGAAATCCCGTATGCTGTCACGGTACTTGCCATTCCACTCTGACCATACGGGCGGGAAATTGCCCACCTGGTAGCCACCCTCACCAACGTCCCAGGGTTCTGCAATAAGCTTGACCTGGCTGATCACGGGGTCCTGCTGAATAAGGTCGAAGAAAGCAGATAGGCGATCGACCTCATGTAATTCGCGCGCCAGAGCCGACGCCAGATCGAAACGAAAACCGTCAACATGCATTTCCGTCACCCAATAGCGAAGCGAATCCATCAAGAGCTGCAAGACGTGAGGATGGCGCATGTTCAGGCTGTTGCCCGTTCCGGTGTAGTCCATGTAGAAACGCATGTCTTCTGTGAGGCGATAATAGTGTGCGTTGTCTATTCCCTTAAAACAGAGCATGGGGCCCATATGGTTACCCTCAGCAGTATGGTTATAAACAACGTCCAAGACCACCTCGATCCCTGCTTGGTGGAGGACCTTCACCATTTGTTTGAATTCCGATACCAGCGCACCCGTGCGCATATCCGCCGCGTACTCGTTATGCGGGGCAAAATAGCCAATGGAGTTATAGCCCCAGTAATTCCGCAAACCCTGGTCGGCAAGATGTTTGTCATGAAGGAACTGGTGTACAGGCATGAGTTCTACTGTTGTAACGCCCAGAAGTTTCAGATATTCTATAGCAGCCGGATGCGCCAACCCCGAATACGTGCCACGAATCTCAGGCGGTATTTCGGGGTGGCGAAGACTGAAGCCCTTGACATGGGTCTCATAGATGACGGAATCGTGCCAGCGAAGCTGCAGGTTGCGATCGCCGCTCCAATCAAAGTATGGCTGGTGTACTACACATTTCGGAACAAAAGGTGCACTGTCCCTGTTGTCTCGAACATCGGGACCTTCCTTCATCCGGTAGGGAAATACGGCCTCGTTCCAATGTACCTGGCCTTCTATAGCCTTGGCATAGGGATCAAGCAACAGCTTTGACGGATTACAGCGATTACCGGCAGCAGGTTCCCACGGCCCGTGTACTCGGTAACCATAGCGTTGTCCTGGTTCGACTTGAGGCAAGTAAGCATGCCATACGTAGCCCGTAACTTCATGAAGCTCGATGCGGTTCTCATTGCCCGAATCGTCGAAGAGGCAAAGCTCTACCCCCTCGGCTACCTCGGAAAACAGGGAGAAATTCGTGCCTGAGCCGTCGTAGATGGCCCCAAGAGGATATGGTTGGCCAGGCCATACCTTCATAGAAACCATATCATCTTTTGACAACACCATGCTTGCACCTCTCCGGCATTTCATCTGCAGGGAATTGTGGCGACTCTGCAAGGCCGGCACCGCAATACCTCGGACAAACCGGCGCTTGCCTCTAACAGAAGTAACTCATGACCATATTGTACACTCGCCGCAAGGCGGACCGGCATGGACCAAGAATCGCTGCCCAATCTGTAACCATCTAGGTTACTGGCGCTGCCCGGCAGGCACTGCGATGTTCAAAACTTATATACCGGTCGATGCAGACCACCTGCTGGTGGTCAATCTTGAATTAGATGGCCATCAAACTTACAATGGTATCAGTGCTCATCCTGCTTTACGGCAACGAGCCAGATTCATGTAATTATGAGAGAATCGGAACAAGAATGGCGTTGACTTCAAAAACGAAATCCGGACTAACCGGTAGGTTGATGAATTACTTCAAGCGGGCATTGGGAATGAACACTATACTATGTTCCAGTTGCAAATGGGACTGGCGCAGCGCTTGCCACAATCCGGAGCGTCCCAATGCCACCCAGTGTGCAGAATACGAAAAACGCGGTCGCTAGGCCGGTACCCTGCGGACTTAAGAACCCGTGGCAATTCCAATCGGGACCGCAAGGGCTTACCTGATTGTCGAGCTTAAGGAGGATTCATGGATGACAGGCAACCCGTTATTGTGAGCGCTGTTAGAACAGCGGTAGGCACCTTTGGCGGTGCACTCAAGGGCATTCCCGTCGTTGACTTAGGAAAAACCGTCCTCAGGGAAGCAATGATTAGGGCCGGAGTACGACCCGTAGTCCCAGATGAATTGAGGGACCTGCGTCCTTCGGTCTCCAGGCATGTCGAATGGAGCGAGATAGAAGCCCAATACTACGATTGGGACAAGGACTTGCAGACTCTCCGAATAGATGAGGTCATATTAGGGAACGTCCTGCAAGGGGCCCAGGGACAGAATACCGGCAGGCAAGCTTGCATAAGGGCGGGCCTCCCGCAGGAGACCAACGCTTTCACACTGAACAAGGTGTGCGCTTCCGGTATGAAAGCCGTAGCCCTGGCTGCTCAGGCCATAAAGGCGGGTGACGCCGATGCCATCCTGGCCGGCGGCATGGAGAATATGAGCAACGCCCCGTACGCTCTTCCCAAAGCCAGATGGGGCTACCGCATGGACATCAGTGGTAAAGCGGAAGCCATAGACACGATGGTCTATGACGGGCTGTACGAGATATTCTACGATTACCATATGGGAGTCACGGCAGAAAACATAGCCAGCGACTATAACATTACCAGGAGGGCTCAAGACGAATTGGGGGCGGAAAGCCATCACCGGGCCATCCAGGCTATCAAGAGCGGCCTGTTCCGGGAAGAGATTGCGCCGGTTGAGATACCTCAAAAGGGCGGGGTTACCCTTTTCGATACCGATGAAAGGCCCATGGAAACCGATGTCGAGAAGATGGGAAAGCTTGCGGCGGCCTTTGTCAAAGGCGGGACTGTTACAGCAGGCAACGCCTCCGGAATAAATGACGGTGCAGCTGCGCTGCTTGTTACGTCGCGTAAGCTGGCAGAGCAGAAAGGCTTAAAGATTCTGGCGTCGATAAAGGGCTGCGCTACAGGCGGGGTCGATCCAAAGTACATGGGATTGGGACCTATTCCTGCTACCCGTGCACTTCTAAACAAGGAAGGCCTGTCAATGAAGGACATGGACTTGATCGAATTGAACGAGGCATTTGCATCACAAGCAATTGCCTGCATGAGGGAACTTGGCATTCCTGGCTATGGCCAAAGCAGCGAGTTCAACGAGGACGGCTGCGACAGGGTAAATCCTCATGGCTCTGGCATATCCCTCGGCCATCCTATAGGATGCACGGGCGCTCGCATACTGGTCACACTCATTCATGAACTGCAGCGTCGAGATGCAAATCGAGGACTGGCCACCCTCTGTATAGGAGGGGGACAGGGAATGTCCATGATCTTGGAACGCTGAACGCGATAGACAAACAGTGAAGGGGCGATCGTGTCAACGATCGCCCCTTTTCGTGTATGCCGGGCATGCGCTCGTCTTTGGAGGTGAAAGTCCTCTATCGTCCAGGGAATCGAAAATATTTCGCACAGACAAGGGCGTCACCGCGAGGTGGGGTCTGAAAGAAGTCCGAGCGAGAACCACGCCATTTCTTGAACCGCCGGATGCGTGCTCCGCATGTCTGGTGGTGTGGGAGGTGGGGCCGGTGACGACCCCGCCTACCCGATTAAGCTCTTATTGCCGGGCCCGAAGACCGGCTAGGCACTTATCGATAGTCGTAGAAGCCCCTGCCCGTCTTGCGGCCCAGATGGCCGGCCGTCACCATCTTCTTTAGAAGGCTGGGAGGTGCAAATAGCGGGTCTTTGAGCTCCTCGTACATGGCGTTGAGTATATAGTAGACAGTATCCAATCCTATGAAATCAGCCAGTTCCAATGGTCCCATTGGGTGGTTGAGCCCAAGTCGCATGGTAACGTCGATATCTTCCTTGGTAGCCAGTCCGGATTCGAGGCTGCGAATAACGTAGACCAGATAGACCATGGCCAGTCGATTTGCTATGAAGCCTGGCGTATCCTGGCACAAAACGGACTTCTTACCTATGGATGGACAGAACTTGTTGGCCATCTCAATAGCCTGGTCAGACGTAACAAGGGTCTTGACTATTTCTACCAGTTGCATGACCGGGACCGGACTGAAGAAATGCAGGCCCAGTACCTGTTCCGGGCGCTGGGTACTCATGGCCATATCCAAAATGGAAAGGCAGGAAGTGTTGCTGGCCAGGAAGGCATGCGGAGGGCAGGCCTTGTCCAACTGAGCGAAGACCTTCTTCTTTTCGTCAAGGTTCTCTATGGCAGCTTCTATAACCAGGTCACAATCGCCAAAGTCTTCAAACTTGAGCGTGCCTTTGATACGTTCAATCGTGCCTGTGGCATCCTCCTCACTCATCCTGCCCTTCTTCACGGCTCTTTCCATGGAAGTTTTGATATTGCCGATACCCTTGTCCAGGAACTGCTGCGCCACTTCCAAAACAACGACAGGGTAACCAGCTTTGGCACATACTTCGGTTATGCCTCCACCCATGAGACCGCAACCCACAACACCGACCTTCTTGATCTCCATGTGTGCTCCTTTCTTGATCTCTCACCTGTTAACAGGCAAAAACAACGTTCTATTTCCCTTTAAGTTCGGGTTTCCGCTTCTCCTGGAAAGCTTTCCTGGCTTCCTTGCTGTCCTCGGTGGCAAAGAGATAGTCCATCAGCTTCGTCTCAAGCATCAGTCCATCTTCGAGGGCCATGCCAGCCCCTTTCATCATGGCCTCTTTGGCAGCCCGTACCGCCAAGGGAGGAATCTCGCAAATTCGTTTCGCCCATTCCTCAGCCGTACTCATTAACTGGTCCGGGGGTACCACTGCATTGACCAAGCCCACCCGGTAGGCTTCCTGTGCATCGATGCGCTGGGCCATTAACAGCATTTCGGCTGCCTTGGCGGCCGGTAGCATTCTGGAAATCCTCTGGGTTCCGCCCCATCCGGGTAGAATGCCGAGTGTAACTTCCGGCAGGCCGAAAGTGGCATTCTCCGAGCAGATACGCAAGTCACAGGCCAGAGCCAACTCCAGACCTCCGCCCAGAGCATGGCCGTTGACTGCTGCAATAGTAGGTTTCCATAGCTCAAGGCCACGCATGATGGTGGGAGGAACCCGCCACCATTCATTACGCACATCTTCCAGGACGGGCAGCATCTCGCCTATGTCGGCACCCACGCAAAAGGCCCGGTGACCGCTGCCCGTGATTATGGCCACCCATACATCATTGTCATTCCGAAAATCTATGAAAGCATCGCTTAGTTCCTGGAATGTCTTGGGATCCAGAGAATTCAAGGCTCGAGGTCGGTCCAAGGTGATGTAGGCAATTCGGTCCCGCTTTTCGTAGACAATCGACATTCTTTGACCCTCCTATGGTCTTTGCGTTGATGGAAAGGCCCTGGAAATGCAGGAGCCCAAACAAGGTTGCTGTGCCAGCTCAGGTAGTTTCAGCCCTTCGCACCGGACTCCATATGAGCCACAAAGCTATGTCGCAGAGCTCGAAGGGTTATCTGGTTGTCCAATTTCGCCTCTTTAGCGTAGCCCTTCATGATTTGCCAGAGACCCTGTCTAGTCAGCCTCTCTCCAAGCCTGTTAAGAAAGAGAGCATCTTCATCCTTGCTGTGACATAGCAGTGGACGGGCCTCTTCAAGGTACCTGTCAAGACTGGGAACCACGCTCCGAGAGAGGTTACCGTTACGCCGCCGGGAACCCTGGACCTGGAAGGCGACCCAATTGTCTTGAAATTTCAGGTCATTCAGATTCAAGGACATGAGTTCGCGCACCTGCATGCCGCTGGCATACAACAATTCCATCATAGCCTTGTCCCGTTTTGCTTCGGGCGTCGGGTACTTGTCGGGCTGTTTAAGCAACTCCCGTATTTCACCAGAGGTCAGCAGTTGCGGGGAGGTCTTCTTGACACGCGGCGATCCAAGGTTATCTGTGGGTATATCCGCAATAAGATTCAGGTTGACCAGGAACTTGAAGAGGGATTTGGCGGATGCAGTCTTTCGAGCAACAGTCGTGATAGCGTAACCACGCTCCTTAAGGTCCAGCAGGTAGCTCAATATCATTTGGCGGTCCACATCTGCCCAGCTACCAGCACCCTTCTCCTTAACGAATTCCAGCAATTGGTAGAGGTCGTTTCGGTAAGCAGCGACTGTATTCTCTGAGAACTTTTTCTCCCCTGTCAAGAATTCCAGGAAAGCCTCAATTTGCTGCTTCATAGTCTCTCCTTAGATGGCATCATTTGGCCCTACAGCGCACAATATTGTAACATAGCGGCCTGCAAAATGGTAGAATTCTATCTGGAGATGTTAAAAGCTGGTTTCGAGTCCCAACTGAATGCAATACCTGAGAAGCCGGGCGTCTACCTTCTCAAGGACCGGACAGGCAAGATAATCTACGTCGGTAAAGCAACAAGCCTCTACCACCGGGTCAGTTCTTATTTCAATTCCTCCCAGTTGAAGCCCAAGATAATAAAGATGATTGCTCATGTAGATGATCTGGAATATATCATCACCGGCTCTGAACAGGAAGCCTTCCTGTTAGAGTGTAACATGATAAAGACTTACCGGCCACAATACAACATCCGACTGAAGGACGACAAGACCTACCCATACCTGAAGATTAGCGTTAATGAAGTCTGGCCCAGGGTATACATGACGAGGCGAGTCGAAGATGACGGCGCCAGATACTTTGGCCCCTTTGCAGACGCCGGTTCCTTGCGCAGAACACTTGGCTTGCTCAAAAAACTGTTCCACTTTCGCAGTTGCCGCAAGTCCATCAGCGGTTCGGAAAACAGACCATGCCTCGAGTACCATATCAACCGCTGCCTGGGTCCATGCATATCCGCCATTTCCATGGAAGATTACCGGCATATCATAAGCCAGGTTATCCTCTTTCTCGAAGGAAGGGATGATATGGTCATCCGTGACCTGCAACAGAGAATGACCGCAGCAGCAGATAACCTGGAGTTTGAGAAAGCAGCCATGGTCCGGGACCAGATCAGTTCCGTCCAAAGCATTGTTGAAGGTCAGAAGATAGCCTCCGCGGCAGGTGAAATGGACATGGTGGCCATAGCCGGTAATGGTGACCAGGCTTATGCTCTGGTATTCATGGTCCGTAACGGCAAGCTGGTTGCCAGAGAACACTTCATGCTCACCGGAGTGAAGGAGGAGAATCTCTCTCACGTAATCACCAGCTTCTTGCAGCAGTACTATAGCTCGGCACCCGGCATTCCGGCCAGGATACTCATACAGGACTTGCCTGAAGACGTGCACTTGCTGAAGGAATGGCTTCAGGACCGCCGCGGCTCCCGGGTGCATATAGAGGTACCTCGGCGCGGCAGGAAGAGAGACCTTGTGAAGATGGTGGAGGAAAACGCTGAAGAGGGACTCCGGCAATACCGGATAAAGGTACTGGCCGAGCAAGCATTGCTGGTCGAGGCGCTCTCGGATTTACGGGACAAGATGGTGCTGCCCGGGCTCCCCATCCGCATCGAATGTTATGACATCTCCAATATTCAGGGGCGATCGGCGGCAGGCAGCATGGTCGTGTTCATGGACGGCCAAGCCAGGAAGACCGAGTATCGCCGGTTCAAGATCACTGATGTTCCCGGTGCGGATGACTACGCGATGCTTCGTCAGGTATTGAGGCGCCGGTTTAAACGAACCAGCGAAAGTGAAGACGATGTCTGGGCCAATATGCCGGATTTGGTCCTGATCGATGGCGGTAAAGGGCACCTTGGCGCCGCACTGCAGGCTCTTGGTGAAATCGGCCTCAGTACTATTCCGTGTGCGAGCATCGCTAAAGAGAATGAAGAGATTTTCCTGGTCGGAGCACAGGGTCCACTCATTTTGCCACATGACTCGTCTGCGTTATACTTGTTACAGAGGATCAGGGATGAGGCACACCGCTTTGCCATCGGCTATCACCGAAAGCTACACAAACGGACGGCCCATGCCCCTTTGCTTGATAACGTCCCTGGTGTCGGACCCAAGCGGAACCGGGCACTTTTGAGACACTTCGGTTCGGTAAAGCGCGTGCGAGAGGCGAGCCTGGAAGAACTGGCCTCGGTAAAGGGAATGACCAGGACAGCCGCCCGCAAAGTAAAGGAGTATCTATAGCACGTATAACCTGAACGATAGATTGCCCGATTTCCCAGCTATGCAACTGGACGAGACTAAAGGCGCTGGAAAGTGTATTTAGCTTGCTTTTCTGTCGCAATTATGATATATTCAACAGCGGATTCGTTTATTAGAATTGGCTTTGTGAGTGGAGTGGGTGCCCCCCACTTCTTTTGTTAAAGGAGACGTTGGAGGGGAGGACAGATAAGAAGTGAAGACTGATTTCGTAATTGCATTAACACAATTAGCAGCCGAGCGCAATCTGCCTAAAGAGGTCATAATCAAGACCCTTGAAGCAGCTTTGGTGCCGATTTTCAAGAGGACAAGCTTCGCTCCGGACCAGGAAGTGTCCGTTAAAATATTACCGCAGACAGGCGAGGTCAAAGTTTTTGCCGAAAAGCTGGTAGTCAAGCGCACAACTGACCATCGCCAGGAAATTACCCTGGCTCAGGCCAAGAAGGTAAAACCTGATGTGCAGTTAGGTGACAGGATCGAGGTTGAATACACTCCGGCGGATGCTGGGCGTATCGCCGCGCAGACTGCTAAGCAGGTTATATTGCAAAGGCTTCGTGAAGCAGAGCGGGATGCCATTTTTGGCGAATATGCCGACAAGGAAGGCGACATCGTAAGTGGCATTGTTCACGTAGTCGAGCCCAAGCAGATAGTGATTGATATAGGCCGGACCGAAGCAATCCTGCCCGCTGCCGAACAAGTCAGTACCGAGCACTACCGTGTAGGCCAGCGATTGAAGGTCTACCTCATGAAGGTACTGCGCACAGTAAAAGGTACACAGTTGGTCGTATCACGGACCCACCAGAACCTTCTCCGCCGTCTCTTCGAACTGGAAGTACCTGAAATAAACGCGGGAACGGTGGAGTTGAAAGCTTTGGCCAGGGAACCGGGTTACAGGAGCAAGGTATCCGTGGCTGCTCGTCAAGAGGGAGTCGATGCCATCGGTTGCTGTCTCGGACTGCGAAGCATAAGGATACAGAACATAATTAAGGAGTTGAACGGCGAGAAGATCGATGTGATCCAGTGGGACCCGGATCCCGCGGTATATATTGCCAGCGCCCTTAGCCCCGCATCGGTAGTCAAGGTTGAGGTGCAGCCGGAAGAGAAAGGTGCAGAAGTGGTTGTGCCGGATAGACAGCTCTCTCTGGCAATCGGCAAGGGAGGCCAGAATGCCCGGCTGGCAGCACGCCTGACCGGATGGCGCATCGACATCAAGAGCGTTTCCATGGCTGAAGCCGGCAAGGCGCCTGTCCAAGAGCTTGCCGAGGCAAGCGTACCCGTCGAAATGGAGGAGCGCCCGGAACCAGAACCTGCACCGGTCGCTGGACTGGTAGCGGATCCTGAAATGGCTGTCGAGACTCCAGCGATTGAAGCTGAGATAGAAGCTCCTGCCGCTGTAGAGACGCCGGCAGAACCTGAGCCATCGGAACCAGAGGCTGTTCCGGTAGAGGCATCTGCGGCCGCCAAGCCTGAAAAGCCCGCCGCAGTGCCCGCGGAACCGGTAGAGATAGGACCAAAGACCTACTCCATGGAAGAATTAATGTCGGAGATCGAGTTGGCTACGGAGAGAATACAGCGCCGATTTGGCGGTGCTACTGTGGCACCCAAGGTGGAGCCTCGAATCAGAAAAGGTAAGAAGACAGGCACAACTGAAGAGGCCCCTGCCAAGCCTAAAACGAAGAAGGTACCGAAGCGTCAACGAAGCGAGGACGAGGATCTCCTCGATGACAGCCCGGATGAAGAGATAGAGTTGGGCGGCGGGTATGAGGAAGATGAATAGCGAGGAAACACTAGAGAAACGTCATATTCCCCGCAGGACGTGTCTTGCATGCCGGACAACTAGACCCAAGCGTGAATTGGTCCGGCTAGTCTACACCAAGCCTAATAGTGTAGAGATTGACCATTCGGGGAAAAGAGAGGGACGGGGCGTTTACTTGTGCCCAAATCCAGAATGCTGGAAAAGAGGTTTGAAGAGGAAGGATAGACTGGAACGTGCTTTGCGGGGCAAGGTCAATGCCGAAAGCTGTGGGGTCTTGCGGGAATTCGGTGAGAAGCTGGGTTCCTGAGCCTCAACCTGTTCCTGTCAACGCGAAGGATTTTTATGGCTAAGAGTAGAGAGACAAAAACGACAGCAAAGATAGACAAACGAGTGGAAATACCTCGCATCGTCACTGTTCAGCAACTTGCAAACCTGCTAGGGGTGGGGGGTGTTGAGGTCGTGAAGCAACTCATGGAAAACGGGGTTGTTGCTGGTTTGAACCAGGCTATCGACTATGATACGGCTGCCATCGTGGCTGGTGATCTGGGCTTCGAACCGGCTGAGAAGCCGGAACTGGAGTCTATCCTCCCTCAAGCGGAAAGTGAAAGTGATGAGGACCAGCAACTGAGACCACCTATAGTTACCGTAATGGGCCACATCGACCATGGCAAGACCAGGTTGCTGGACGCCATACGCCAGGCTAATGTGATGGATACCGAGGCAGGCAGCATTACCCAGCATATAGGAGCCTACCAGGCTGAGGTCAATGGAAGGAAGATCACCTTTCTGGACACACCCGGTCACGAAGCTTTTACTGCCATGCGTGCTCGGGGGGCCAGAGTGACGGATATTGCCGTACTAGTTGTGGCAGCAGACGACGGGGTCATGCCCCAAACAAAAGAAGCCATCGCACATGCCAAGGCAGCGGGTATCCCCATTGTCGTGGCGTTGAACAAGATGGATAAACCGGACATCAATCTAGACCGGGTGAAGCAACAGCTCGCCGAGAACAATCTTCTCATAGAGGAATGGGGGGGAGACACCATTTGCGTGCCCGTGTCTGCCAAGATGCAAAAAGGTATTCCCGACTTGCTTGAGAATATTCTTATAGTTGCAGAATTGCAGGATTTGAAAGCAAACCCGAAGGCACCCGCCAGCGGGGTAGTCGTCGAAGCACAACTCGATAAGACAAAGGGCCCTATGGCGACCGCGCTGGTTCAGAATGGCACTTTGGAGCCAGGCAGTGTCATCGTAGTGGGTGATACTTGGGGCAAGATCAAGGCCATGTTCAATGACGCTGGCAAGCGGGTAAAGAAAGCAGAACCCGCCACACCCGTTAAGATCTTGGGGCTTGGCAAGGTCCCACAAGCCGGAGACAGATTCACGGTAGTCAACAACGACAAGGTGGCCAAAGCCTGGGCGCAGAAGCAGCAGGAACAAAGGCAGGTCCTGTCGCAAAAGCCCACTCGGGCATTAAGTCTGGACAATTTGTTTGCGGATACTCCGGAAGGGCAGCCAAAGGAGCTAAACATCGTCCTCAAGACGGACGTCCAGGGCAGCATTGAGCCCATCCGGGACTCTCTTGAGAGACTTCAAAATGATGAGGTGAAAGTACGAATCATCCATTCGGGTAGCGGCGGCATCACCGAAGGCGACGTTTTGCTGGCTCTTGCCTCTAAAGCAGTGATTATGGGATTCCAGGCACAACCCACAGTAGGTGCCCAGCGTATGGCAGAGCAAGAAGGCGTAGATATCAGGAAATATAACATCATTTACGATCTCCTCGACGATGTTGAGCGGGCCATGAAGGGGATGCGAGAACCCGTATATGCCGAGGTTATTGAAGGTCATGCCGAGATTCGTGCAATTTTCTCTTCCAGCAAGTTCAAGAAAGCCGCCGGCGTTTACGTCACCGATGGGAAGCTACGTAGAGACGCTCTGGTCAGGCTCATGCGCAAGGGCCAGGTTATTTACGATGGCCGGATGAGCAGTCTTAAACGCTTCAAGGACGACGTAAAGGAAGTGACAACCGGCTTTGAGTGTGGTGTGGGAATAGAAGGTTACACCCAGTACGAAGAGGGCGACATAATCGAGGCTTACCGAATGGAGAGAGTGGATGAGCAGGCGCACTGAGCGCATCAATAACCTTATCCGCCAAGAGATAAGCGAGCTGTTGCAGCGTGAGATGCGAGACCCCAGACTGGCAGGGCTGGTCACCATAACAAGGGTCACTACTTCTCCGGACTTGCATCATGCCAAGGTATACGTAAGCGTGATTGGCACCAAAAAGAACGAACTTGAAGTAATTCAGGCGCTGACTTCCGCTAGCGGTTTCCTCCGAAAGGAACTAGGGAGGCGCGTCAGGATCAAGACGGTCCCTGAGTTGGCTTTCGCATACGATGAGGTTGTTGCCCAGGCATCTCATGTTCTCCAGTTGATCGAAGAGGTTTCAACCGAGACTGGAGAAGAAGACCCCAGTGAGCGTTGATGGTATCCTCAACGTTGACAAACCCCCAGGCATAACGTCCTTCTCTGTGGTCTCGCGGCTGCGTCGCGCCAGCGGCGAGAAGCGTGTAGGTCATGCCGGCACTCTTGACCCCGATGCAACAGGTGTCCTTCTAGTCTGCTTTGGGCAAAGTACCCGTATGGTCGAGTTTCTATCGGGTGCTACAAAGACCTACCGCAGCACCTTCCGCCTCGGTATCGTTACGGATACTTATGATGCTGCAGGCCGGATAGTGGAACATCACGATAGCTCCCATATCACCAGGGAACAGGTCAAGATGGCACTGAGTTCGTTCGAAGGCCCTATCGAACAGGTCCCTCCGATGTACAGTGCCGTTAAAGTCGAGGGCAAACGTCTCCATACCCTGGCTCGAGAAGGCATTGAAGTAACGAGAAAGAGCAGAAAAGTGAATATATATCGTGCGGAGGTGATTGCATGGCATCCTCCCTACCTGACGGTGGAGGTTGATTGCAGTGCCGGAACATATATACGCTCACTGGCTTATGATATTGGCACCCTCCTTGGCTGCGGAGCTCATGTACATGACCTGGTCCGCCTGCGTAGTGAGCCATTCGACCTGGGCTGCGCCGTTCCTCTCCTGCACGCATTGCATGTTTTTGTGCACGGGCATTGGAGACGCATGCTTCAGGCCATAGACGTAGCGCTGCTTGAACATGATGCGTTTGTGCTCGACAAACAGAAGGAAACCATGGTGACAAACGGCCGCCGCATTCATCTGCCCCTATCCCAGCATGAAGACACCGCCTGCAACCTGGCTCGTGCTTATTCCATCGACGGTCGCTTTCTGGCCGTTTTGCGCCGCGAGAGACATGATGTCTGGCATCCTGATAAGGTCTTCGCAAGCAACCTGCTGGAGAACCATGTTGTCGACTCCTTCCAAGCCGGCTCTTGACAAAAGCCTGCCCATACTCATATATTGCAATGGTTTACCAACCAGGGTAGAGCCCGTTCAGCATCTCTTGAATTAAGCAGGTCTTGGTTGGGACAGGATGGTGAGAAGCTCCAAGGGATGGGACTCCAGCATGAGCTGGATTTCACCTTCTTCCAGCCCGGCACCTCTGGCAATACAGTTAGCCAATGGAGCCATGATCAGGTCTGAACCAGTATGAGAATCGGAATTGAGCAGAAGCTTGGCCCCGGATGTCCCGGCAATTTTGACGACATGGCCGTTAGCCAGGCAATGTCCCTTACGGGCGCTGATCTCCAAGAATATGCCTGCAGCAGCAGCAAGCACTCCTTCTTCGGCAGTCAGGAGCCCGGGATGAGCCAGTATATCGACATGCTTGGACTGTACGGCGGCCAGGTTGGTACCGGGCTCTACGGGCTCCACCAGGGTTTCACCGTGTACCACAACTATCTTGGCTCCAAGGTATTTGGCATGTCTAGCCGCATCAGCTATGGCGCCGGCTGGCACATGGGTCAGTTCAACTCCAGGAATGGCGACAATGTTCCAGTGACTACTGGCAATGGCGCAGTCTTCACTGACCTCATGAATTACCCGCTCAAGAGAGCCCAAGCCCACGTGATCAGTGATGGCGATGGCTTTGTAGCCATTCTCAACCGCTCGCCGGATGAGTTCGACAGGAGTAAGATCTCCGTCACTTAGCGTAGAATGAGTATGGAAATCAAAAATGGGTAGTTGCCTCCCGCCTGAGTTTAGGCTATAAATATAACACAGGAGGACGTGTTGAACAAGGAAGCTGCTGATCTGCAGCCGGTGTTCTTCAAGAAGATTCTTGTCCCCCTAGATGGCTCGCAGCTCGGGGAGGCTGCTTTGCCTTACGCCGCAAAACTGGCGGTCGTGAACAACGCGGAAATCACCTTGCTGCAGATTGTCACCACCAACCAGGACTTGGCCTTAGCTGAGAGCTACACGTCCAGCATGGGTCAATTGTCCGAAGAGTATGTGCAACATGCAATGAGCCAGGCCACGCAGTACCTCAACCGGATCAAGATGCTTCTTGAGACCAAGGACATCCCTGTTCACGCCCATGTCGAAATCGGTTTTCCTGCAGAACAGATCATAAACTATGCCAGGGAACATGAAATTGACATGATAGCCATGTCGACTCATGGCCGCAGTGGAATAAACAGGTGGTTAGTCGGCAGTGTTGCCGACAAAGTGATGCGCGCTTCGAGCGTGCCTGTTCTCATGATCCGGGCTTCGGGTAAGAGCTTAGAGAAAGAGAGGCAACCATAGGACGGGAAAGGAGAACTAAGAAGTTGGGGAAGATAAATGTGGCCATAATAGGTGTGGGCAATTGTGCTTCCTCCCTGGTACAGGGCATCCAGTACTATCGGAATGCAAAGAATGATGACCACATACCCGGGATAGTGCACCCCGTACTGGGAGGGTACCACATAAGAGATATTAATTTTGTGGCTGCCTTCGATATTGACAAGAATAAAGTTGGTCTGGACCTGGCTGAGGCCATTTTCGCCCCTCCCAACAACACTTACAGGTTTTCCGATGTTCCGGCTTCGGGCGTAAAGGTCGACAGAGGTATGACCCACGACGGGCTGGGCAAATACCTGGTCGAGATTATTCAGAAAGCACCGGGCTCAACCGCAAATGTAACAGAAATCCTCAAGGCTACAAAGACTGACGTAGTCATCAATTACCTGCCAGTGGGCAGCGAGGAGGCGACCAAGTGGTACGTGGAACAGGTCTTGAATGCCGGCTGCGCCTTCATAAACTGTATACCGGTGTTCATCGGCCGGGAGAAGTACTGGCAGGGGCGATTTGCAGACAGGGGACTGCCCATAATAGGCGATGATATAAAATCACAGGTTGGTGCCACCATCACGCACCGGGTCCTCACCAGGCTCTTCCGAGAGCGTGGAGTCAAGTTGGAGAAGACCTATCAATTGAATTTCGGCGGGAACACTGACTTTTATAACATGCTGGAACGGGAACGCCTTGAATCAAAGAAGATATCAAAGACCAATGCAGTTACCTCCCAGTTGGATTTCGAAATGCACTCGGACGACATCCATGTTGGTCCGAGCGACTATGTTCCCTGGTTGCTTGATCGAAAGTTCTGCCACATACGAATGGAAGGACGCACCTTCGGCGACGTGCCGCTGAGCCTGGAACTAAAACTCGAAGTCTGGGACAGCCCAAACTCCGCTGGCGTAGTTATCGACGCTATAAGGTGCAGCAAGATTGCCTTGGAGAGAGGCCTGAGCGGGACCCTGGTCGGACCATCCGCCTATTTCATGAAGTCTCCGCCAGTCCAGTACTCCGATAACGAAGCCCGGACGATGGTTGAGGAATTCATCGATGGCGCCAACAGCAATACTCTACCCGAGCGACAGATGGAACAGGGCTAGATTGGTCAGGTACCGCGAACAATGAAGATTGCCATGGTGTCACCCTACGATTACGCCTATCCGGGGGGCGTAAATTCACACATATCCAATCTCAGCAGTGAAATGGCCAAGATGGGGCATCAGGTCAAGATCCTGGCGCCCTGCTCCAATAAGAAGAAACTCCCACACCTGGAAGAGGTAATACCGCTGGGCAAGACCATACCTTATCCCTCTAACGGCTCCATTGCCAGGCTTACATTGTCCTGGTGGCTCACACCCAGGATCAAGTCCCTCCTTGAAGAGGAAAAGTTTGATATCATTCATTTCCACGAGCCACTGTTTCCATCCCTCCCTTGGATGGTCCTGCCGTCATCCAGGTCCATCAATATAGGAACCTTCCATGCTTTCTACAAGCGTTCCTTCGGATATCGCTTCTGGAAGCCTTTGTGCAGACGTTACTATAACAGGTTGCACGGAAAGATCGCTGTTTCCCAGTCCGCTAAGCGTTTCGTGTCAAAATACTTCCCCAGTGATTACCATATAATACCTCACGGAGTCGATGTGCACCGCTTCTCTGCCGAGGTCCAGCCCTTCGATAAGTACCTTGACGGCAAACTCAATATCCTCTTTGTCAGCCGCCTGGAAGGCCGCAAGGGCATACACTATCTGTTGAAGGCATATCGAATTGTCAAGAAGGCGTTTCCCGATTCGAGACTCCTGGTAGTGGGGCCCGGTAACCCCTCCAGGTACAGCGACTGGGTGCACGCAGTAAAACTGAAGGACGTCGTCTTTGCAGGTTACGCTTCCTATGATGATCTACCACGTTACTACCGGACAGCCGACATCTTCTGTGTGCCTGCCGTCGGAAGAGAAAGTTTTGGCATAATCTTGCTTGAAGCTATGGGAGCCGGCAAACCCATAGTAGCCACGAGTATAGATGGTTATGCCGATGTAGTAGCCCACGGCACTGAAGGGCTCCTTGTCCCACCCAAGAACGTCAAAATGCTCAGCGAAGCGCTACTAGTGCTACTTCGGGATGAAGAACTGCGCCTTGAAATGGGACGGAGAGGAAGAGAGAAGGTAGAGAAGCTTTCTTGGACAGATATAGCCAGGCGTACCCTGGCATATTATGAGGAAATTCTGAAGGGACAACCGTAGTGGGGCTACCTGAGATTCGCCACAGAGTGGCACATCTATCCACTTTCTGGCTGGTCAATATTCTTAAGAAGACAAAGCTCACCCCCAATGCTCTGACACTCATTGGCCTTCTCGGCAGCTTCGTGGCTGCCGCTCTCGTCGCCTGGGAGTACTTCCTTCTGGGCGGTATCATTGTCTTGCTGGCAGCCGCCTTTGACCTCTTCGACGGTCCGTTGGCCCGCATTACAGGCCGAGTCAGCAAATTCGGCGCCCTGCTGGATTCTGTAAGTGACCGCCTCAGTGAAGCTGCCGTGCTGCTGGGCATTCTGATTGTCTACCTGCAACAGGATGCTTTCTGGGAACCTGTAGTGGTCTACCTTACGCTGGCAGGTTCGGTTATGGTAAGCTACACCAGAGCACGAGCCGAGGGTCTGGGGCTCAAATGCGAAGTCGGCCTTTTCACCAGAGCTGAAAGGGTGATCGTGCTGGCCTTGGGAATCATGTTGGCGCAGTGGTTCGCCGCTTCCCTATTGATAACTCTGAGCCTGCTGGCCGGGCTTTCCTGGATGACAACTTTGCAGCGAATGGTCTATATTATGAAACCTACAGATTAATATCGTTTTCTGGTATGCTATTGTGGCAAATCCCCAGACAAGGGAGACTCAAATCTTGAAAGGAGCACGACATGGGCGATGACAAGTTTCAATGGAGCTTCATCGGTGTGGCTGTTCTGGCAATCCTTCTTGTAATCCTGGCGGCAGCCGGCCTCATCCCTGCCTGGTTCATTGCCATCGCAATAATCGGGGGTATTGCAGGAGAGGTGGCGCTAATCCGTTTCTGGGGCAAAGATTACATGAGCCGGTTATAGGGCACCGCATGGTAGGCAAGCTTGCATGTGAGGATAGATGCCGCTCATAATTGTTGTTGGCGTGCAGTGGGGTGATGAGGGGAAGGGGAAGGTCATAGACCTTCTCGCAGAGAACGCAAAAGTGGTAGCCCGCTTCTCAGGCGGAGCCAATGCGGGACATACCGTATGCAATCCTCATGGGAAATTCAAGTTGCACCTGGTCCCGTCGGGCATATTCTATCCTCACGCAACTTGCATCATCGGTAACGGAGTCGTTGTATCGCCAACCATATTGCTGGAGGAAATCGACCAGGTCCGGGCCAAGGGCATCGATTGTTCAAAATTGAAAATCAGCACACGTGCCCACCTGGTCATGCCCTATCATGTTCTGCTAGACCAGCTTGAAGAAGAATCGAGAGGAAGCAAAGCCATCGGGACCACTCGAAATGGTGTGGGTCCTGCGTATATGGACAAGGCAGCCAGGCTTGGGATACGAGTGGGTGACCTGCTGCAGATAAACGAGCTTCTCGACAGACTGCGCTTTGTTTTGGAGCAGAAAAACCCTATTCTGACCAAGGTCTATGGAACGCCGCCGCTCTCCCTCAACGAGATCTATGAGCAATGCTGCTGGTTTGGTGAGAAGCTGGCACCTTTCATAGCCGATACCACGCCCCTCATACCTGGTGCCTTGGAAAAAGGTGAAATCGTCCTCATGGAAGGAGCTCAGGGGGCATTGCTCGATATTGATTTCGGCACCTATCCATATGTGACCTCATCGTCCCCTGTTGTAGCAGGGGCATTTGTGGGCTTGGGACTGAGTCCTGCCAGGTATCCCATCGATTATGTCCTGGGCATTTTGAAAGCTTATACTACAAGAGTCGGTAGCGGGCCCATGCCTACGGAGATCCATGACGAGACCGGCCGGTTAATCCGAGAACAAGGTAATGAGTACGGATCAACCACGGGACGACCCCGGCGGTGCGGCTGGTTCGATGCAGTGGCCGTCCGGTTCAGCCACGCGATCAATGGGTTTTCTGGGTTTGCACTTACCCGGCTTGATGTTCTGGACACCCTCTCAGAGGTAAAGATATGCACAGCCTACAAGATAGATGGAGATACGCTGCATGATTTCCCCAGTAGCGCCGCCTTGCTGGAAAAATGCACGCCGGTGTATGAAGTTATGCCGGGATGGCAGACCCCTATATCTCATGTTCGACGTTTCACGGACTTGCCCAAAGCGGCACAAGCATATGTCACCAGACTTGAAGAGCTCACGTCATGCCCGATGGATATCATCTCTGTAGGGCCCGAGAGAGAAGAAACGATCACCGTTCGCTCCATCTTCTAGCATTACCGTAGACCAGTCTCTTTAGCCCGATTATCCCTGCGCAAAAGCTGAATACTTTCCTATTCTGGTCATGTATGCTTTATAATCAAACGGTAACGGGTGTTTATTTGTATGGACCGAATCGTTTCCGGCAAACCAAAAGAGGATGATTCTTCGCTGGACAGGAACCTTCGTCCGCGTAGCCTGGATGACTACGTAGGCCAGAGCAAGGTGAAAGAGAATATTCGAATAGCCGTGGCTGCGGCTGAGGCCAGGAAGGAAACCTTGGACCATATCCTATTGTATGGCCCGCCGGGCCTGGGCAAGACGACTCTCGCCAATATCGTGGCCATGGAGAAGAAGGCAGGTATAAGGATAACTTCGGGGCCAGCCATCGAACGCCCCGGGGACCTGGCTGCAGTAATAACTAACCTGAGTGAGGGTGATATTCTTTTCATTGACGAGATACACAGACTGCCGAGGATTGTGGAGGAGGTTCTGTATCCTGCCATGGAGGACTTCGGTTTGGATATCGTCGTAGGCAAGGGACCTGGCGCCAGGAGCCTCAGACTGCACCTGACACGTTTCACCCTAATAGGAGCCACCACACGCTATGCCATGCTCAGCGCTCCTTTGAGAGACCGCTTTGGCGCAGTATACCGATTGGACTTCTATGAACAGGAGCATATGGAGACCATAGTGTACAGGTCAGCGAGTATCCTTGGTGTTGAAATCGATCCGGGTGGCGTAAGGGAAATCGCCCGCCGATCCCGGGGGACCCCACGCGTGGCAAATCGACTGCTCAAAAGAGTCCGTGACTACGCACAGGTCATGGCCGACGGGTTTATCAGTGAGGCGGTCGCGGTTGAGGCCCTGACCAGGCTAGAAGTGGACAGCATAGGACTGGACGAGGTGGACCATAAGGTAATACGCACAATCGTGGAGAAGTTCGATGGCGGCCCAGTGGGTCTTGATACCATTGCCGCCGCCATCAGTGAAGAGCCGGATACAATAATGGATGTATACGAGCCCTATTTGCTGCAGTTGGGATTTCTCGAACGTACGCCGCGGGGCAGACTCGCCACCCGCCTGGCTTACGCGCATCTCGAACTGCCCTACAATAAGGGTCAAAGTTCACAGAAAGCATTGTGGTGAACAAATGAAATCTATGCTCCTTCATACTTGCTGCGCCCCCTGCGCAACCTACTGTTTCGATTACTGGAACCATGAAGGAATGGCCATAACTTCCTTCTGGTATAATCCGAATATCCATCCCTTCTCCGAGCACAAACAGCGGATGGAGGCACTGGAAAGCTTCTGTGCCACCAGCGAGGTACTCCTGATGGTGGCGGATGACTATGACATAGTCTCGTATTTTCGCCAGGTCAGCGGCCATGAAAGGGACCGTTGCCGCTATTGTTTTCTCCTACGCCTTACCATGACCGCCAGGGTTGCCAGACTGAGGGGACACACCGCCTTCAGCACCACCTTGCTCATAAGCCCCTATCAGAACCAGGCACTTATACGCGAGGTCGGACGGGACATAGCAGCCAGAGAAGGGATAGAGTTTCTTGATCCGGACCTGATCTCTGGGTACGGGAAGAGCGTGCAGATGAGCAAGGAGCTTGGCCTATACCGGCAGAAATACTGTGGATGTCTCTATAGTGAATGGGAACGGTTTGGAAAGGTCAAGTTATAGGCTTGTCCTGAATTGTAAGGGCGTTCTTGCTTGCAGTATAATGGTGAATGGACAAACAATATGTCTGATGAGAAGGAAATCTCTGAACAAACAGGTACGTCGGCAGTGGTCAATCATGCGGAGTCATCCGTAATGGGGTTCACGGATAAAGATTGCCCATCTCTCAAGGAACTCAAGAAAACCGCGATGACGGTGCGCCGGCATATTATAAACATGATCGCCGAGGCGGAAAGCGGTCACCCTGGAGGTTCGCTTTCTGCTGTGGAAATTGTGTCTTCCCTCTACTTCAAAGTGCTGCGCCATCGTCCCTTAGAACCAGGATGGCCCGACCGGGACAGGTTCATTTTGAGCAAAGGTCATGCCGCTCCCCTTCTCTACGCTGTTCTTGCAGAGAGCGGGTACCTTCCTGTGGAGGAATTGGCAACCTTGCGAAAGTTCGGCAGTCGCCTGCAAGGTCATACTGACAGCACAAGGCTGCCAGGTGTTGAGTGCTCCTCGGGTTCACTGGGGCAGGGCCTGTCCTTCGGAATAGGTGTTGCCTTGGCGGGCCGGCTCAATAACAAGGACTATCGCGTCTTCGTATTGATGGGTGGAGGCGAATGTGATGAAGGCCAAGTCTGGGAAGCCGCCATGGCCGCAGCTCATTACGGACTGGACAACCTGGTAGGCGTTATTGACCATAACGAGTTGCAGATAGATGGTCTCAACCGGGAAATAATGAACATTGAGCCCTTGGCCGACAAATGGCGAGCCTTCGGTTGGGAGGTAGTGGAAATAGATGGTCATGATTTTGTCCAGATCTTGGATGCATTTGAAAACGCCAAGCAGACCAAAGGGCAGCCCACGATGGTAATCGCCCGCACGGTAAAGGGAAAGGGAGTCTCCTTCATGGAAAACCGTGTGGAGTTTCACGGCAAGGCTCCCAACCGTGACCAGGCAGCGAAGGCCTTGGAAGAACTCGATCGAGAAGCAAAGTGTCTGAATTAGCCTCAACACGTGAAGCCTACGGCAAGACCCTTGTAGAGTTGGGAGGACAGTACCCCCATCTAGTCGTTCTTGATGCCGACCTCTCCCAATCCACAATGACTCACTACTTCGCCAAGCACTTTCCCGACCGGTTCTTCAACTGCGGTGTTGCAGAGCAGAATATGATGGGGATCGCCGCGGGCCTAGCCTCCTCCGGTAAGATAGTCTTTGCAAGCACTTTCGCGGTATTCGCTACAGCTCGCTGTTTCGATCAGTTGCGAATGAGCATCGCCCAGCCCAGCTTGAACGTCAAGGTTGTAGCTACACACGGCGGTCTATCTGTCGGTGCTGACGGCTTTTCGCATCAGGCCATTGAAGACGTTTCTCTAGCATGTTCCCTCCCCGGTTTCACCGTGGTGGTACCAGCAGATGCAGCAGAAGCCGAACGAGTGGTGAGGTTGGCTGCTGAGACGCATGGACCCTTCTATATTCGTCTCAGCCGTCCCGTCACCCCACAGGTTCCCCACAACGGCCAGGGTTTCGTTCTCGGCAGAGCAACGACTCTGCAAGATGGATCTGACGTCACCATAATCACCAACGGACTAATGGTAACCAGGGCCCTCGCGGCAGCAGAAACCTTGTCCGGGCAAGGTATTGAGTGCCGTGTTCTGAATATGGCCACGATCAAGCCGATGGATGAAGAGGCTGTGCGCCTGGCTGCTAAAGAAACGGGTGCTATCGTCACGGTGGAAGAACATCTCCAGCAGGGCGGTATGGGCAGCAGGGTGGCACAATTAGTGGTAGAGCACCATCCTGTTCCCATGGCATTCGTAACAGTCAGGGATGTATATACCCATTCCGGCACACCGGACGAACTCCTTCAAGAGCACGGTCTGACTTCGTCGGGGATTGAAAAAGCAGTCTGGACCGTTCTTCGCAAGAAGCGCTCTTAAGCCGGCTGCGCACTGCATGTGCTACCCGACTCGATGTGAGCTATCGACATGTCCATCTTTGACCCTGGGCCTGTAGTCATCCTGGTAAGTTGCGGGCTTTTCGTTGGTTTCGCTCAAGGCTTCCTGGGCGTCGGCGGGTCATTCATCATGGTCCCGGTGACAGTGGTCGTTTTCCAATGGATGAATGTTCCCAGCGAGCTGGGGGTTAAGCTGGCTTTTGGCACCAGCCTGGCCGTAGTATTTGTCTCGGCATTGCGAAGCTCCCTGGAACATAGCAAAAGGGGCAAGGTGTGGTGGAAGGCGGCAGTGAGTTTCGGCCTGGCAGGTTCGGTGGGCGCCCTCGTAGGGGCAACGTTAACTGCACGATACCTGCCGGGTGACATTATGGGGACCGTTTTCGGGATTATCCTGCTCCTGGTCGTTGTACGATTGCTGATAAGCAGCCCTCCCAAGACTCTGGACACTCCCGAAAGCCTGGTGGCTTTCTGGCTCTTGGGTGGCTTCGGTATAGGCATGATCAGCGGCCTGCTTGGAATCGGCGGCGGGATCCTGGCCCTGCCCCTCATGACCTTGGGCTTCAAATTCGGCATCCACAGGGCGGTGGGAACCTCAATTGGGATGATGGTCTTTACCAGTGGAGCAGGGGCCTTGGGATATATTCTCAATGGTTGGGGCATGACAGGGCTGCCCGAACTCTCTCTGGGGCTGGTCCATGTACCCGCGTGGGGCATGATGGCAGCCGCCAGCATAGTCACCTCAGCTTCGGGAGCCAGGAGTACTCACCGTTTGTCGGCCAGAGTTATGGTCCCCATACTGGCCGGCCTGATGACCTACCTGGGCCTGCGAATGATCGGCCTCTTCGAATGGCTGGGCCTGCCCCTGTAGGCCCGGACAGGAAGCCGCATTCTCATTAACTTGTCACCACTTTCCGATAATGTTATAATATGGCTCGAAAATGGCTTCGAGCGGCGGCTGTGGGGCCGTTTAGCGACTAGGTGAGGCAGGGAAATTACGGTTACCACTACCATTAGAATTATCGATGTGTTCCAAACCCAGCCAAGCTATCCCCAAGTAAGAGAAAATTATTATAATAATATCTTGGCGCAGTATCTCTTGTATAATCTTAAAGGCATTCATGTGAGCCAAAGACTAGCAAAATAGCTACCCCAGGAGTCCGCTGGGGTTTTTTCATTTACGAATTGAAGGAGGGCTACATGATCATAATCGGCGAGAATATACACATTATCTCAGGCGAGATCTCAAAGGCGGTCAAGGAACGGGATGCCAAAGTAATCCAGGACCTGGCCGCGGCACAGGCGAAGGCCGGCGCCCACTACATCGACATCAACCTGGGACCCGCCAGGAAGAACCCCGAGGAAACAGCCGAATGGCTGGTTAAGACTATCGAGGCGGTCACGGACCTGCCGTTGTCCATAGATACCCTTAACCCTGTCGCCATGGAGGCCGGCGTGCGGGCTTGCACCAAGGCCAGACCGCTGATCAATTCGGCTTCGAACCGGACAGACAGCAAGGAGCTCATGCTCCCCCTGGCGGCCAAGTATAATACCGACCTGGTCTTGTCTGTAATAACCGACAAGGGTTGTCCTCCTGATGTGGACTCGCGGATTGAGAGCATTATGGAATCCTCGGCCTATGCCAATGAGCTGGGCATCCCCAATGAAGACCTGTGGATCGACCCCATTCTGCTGCCGGTCAGCGCCGACCAGGGTCAGATAGTGCAGGCCCTCGAATTCATGAAGATCATCGACGACGTTTTGCCCGGCGTCAAGTCCACTATAGGTCTTTCCAATATCTCCAACGGCACCCCGGAAGAACTCCGGGCCATCCTAAACCGCACCTATATGGTGATGCTGGGACGCTACGGCCAGCATTCTGTGATTGCTGATGCCTTTGATAAAGAGCTCATGGACATAAACAGTGGCCGGATGCCTCAGGTTGTCGACCTGATTTACAAGGTGATGGACGGCGAAGACATGGACACCGCTTCACTTGATCCCCAGCTTCGCGACTACTATAAGACGACCAAGGTCCTTATGAACGAAACGCTTTATTCTCACGGTTGGTTGGAAGACTAAACGGGAAAGGAGATAGGGATATGGACTTTAAAGCGCCTGTCGAATCATTTGCAGGAAGTGTAAGAGAAGTATCTATAGGCAGCGGAGCCAAAACCGTCAAGATCGGTGGTGAGAACAGGCTGGCCTATAGTCCTTTCGATGAGGGCTCAACCCCCAATCCGCCGAGGCTGGCTCTGGAGGTCTGGGACATGGCCCCGGAAGACTGGCCGGAATCGACCACCGCTCCCTTCGCCGATGTGCTGTCGGACCCGGTCAAGTGGGCCCAGAAGTGCGTCGACTATGGGGCTGATATGGTCTGCCTCAGACTTGTGAGCACTGATCCCTCGACCAAGAATGCGCCGGCAGAGGCTGCGGCACAGACCGCGAAGCAGGTGGCACAGGCCATCAAGGTCCCCCTGATTGTTTGCGGGTCCGGTGACGAGAAAAAGGATGCCGAGGTCCTGCCGAAGGTAGCAGAGGCTTGCTCCGGGGAGAGCCTGCTTATCGGTCCCGCCGTCAAGGAGAATTTCGAGCCGATCGCCAAGGCCTGTCAGGAACACGGGCACTCCATCATCGCCCAGAGTCCCCTCGACATCAACCTGATGAAGGAACTCAGCATTAAACTGAGCAAGGTCTTTCCTGCCGACAGAATCGTCATCGACCCCCTGAGCTCTGCTCTGGGCTACGGCATGGAGTACAGCTTCACCATCATGGAGAGGACCAAGCAGACCGGTGTGGCCTTCAAGGATGCCATGACGCAGATGCCGATCATCGCCGACCTGGCCGCTGAATCATGGAAGACCAAAGAGGCCAAATCGGATGAGAAGCAGGGCATATTGTGGGAAGGTATCACTGCCGTATCTCTGCTGCTGGCTGGTGCCAATTTGGCGGTCCTGCGCCATCCGGACTCACTCAAACTAGTAAGCGACACTTTGAGATAAGGGTATCAGAATGACACAATTAGAAGAAAAGAAGAATTCATTTCACCACGATCACATCTGGGAAGTCATCAGAGGAGACGACCAATGGGAACCGGTAGGCCCGACCCCCATGCCCAGCCCCACTGACCTGCGCAACTGGGACATGCGGCTGATGAAGACCTACAAACCCTTCTACGCCCCCTTCTGTGACCTCTGTTGCCTGTGCACCTACGGCAAGTGCGATCTTACCGGGAGCAGGCGCGGCGCTTGCGGCATTGACATCTCCACCCAGCAGGCCAGGATCATCCTGCTCGCCTGTCTGATTGGATGCTCGGCACACGCCGCCCACGGCTTCCACATCCTTCATTACCTTATTGACAAGTACGGCCCCGACACCAAGATCAACCTCGGTGACAACGTGGCCATCGAGGCCCCCAACATCAGGCTGGTCCTGGGCATGAAACCGGAGACCCTGGGCGATTTGCTCAAGGTCACCGAATACATCGGCCAGCAGGTTGTACACATGCTGGACGCCGCCCACACCGGCCAGGAGGGGAGCTACCTGGACTATGAGTCCAAGGCACTGCACATAGGCATGCTTGACCACGTGGGCATGGAGGTCGCCGACCTGGCCCAGATTTCGGCCTTCGGCTACCCCACCTCTGAGGCCAACGTGGCCTTGGTTGAGTGCGGATGGGGCTCCATCGACACCAGCAAACCCACCATCGCCGTGGTTGGCCATAACCCGGCGTCCTCCACGAACGTTATCGACTATCTGACGGCCAGCAGCCTGATGGACAAGGTGGAGGTCGGCGGCATCTGCTGCACCGCCCTGGAAACGACGCGGTACTCGGACAAGGCCAAGGTTATCGGCCCTCTGTCGCACCAACTCTACTTCATCAGGGCCGGCATCGCCGACGTCATACTGACGGACGAACAGTGCATACGCACTGACATGCCTGAAGAGGCCAGGAAAGCTGGCTCGGCCCTGATAGCCTCTTCCGACAAGGCTTGTCATGGACTGGACGAGGTTTCCGACTGGGAAGTCGATGACATCGTCAAGGCGATCGTCGAAGATGGCAAGCAGGTACTCATACTGGACCACGTGAAGGCCGGCGAGGTAGCCGTGAAAACAGCCATGGCCCTGGCTCCCAAGAGAAGGAAAGACCTCATCACCCTTGAGGAAGGCATGGAGCTGGCCAAGGAATGCAAGACCTGCGGCATCTGCGAGAGGGTATGCCCCAACTTGCTTCAGATCGGTGAAGGCCTTGCCGCCGTAGCCAAGGGAGATGTGACCCCCTTGGAGAAGCTCTTCAATCAGTGCCTCGGCTGCGGGAAGTGCGAAGAGGAGTGTCCGCGCAACGTTCCCATCTTCAAGATCATGCAGTTGGGCGCCCGCAAGGGAACTTACAATGTGCGGCAAGGGCGCGGCCCCATCATGGACAGGGAGATACGGAATGTGGGCGCACCCCTAGTCATGGGCACCATCCCCGGAGCAATTGCTCTGGTCGGCTGCTCCAACTTCCCGGACATCGACGACATCGTCGACATCGTTGAGGAGTTCGCCAAGAGGAAGTACATCATAATACTGAGCGGATGCTCAGCCATGGTGGCCGGCATGAAGAGGGACGAGAACGGGCAGACGATCTACGACAAGTATCCGCCCGATTTCGACCAGGGAGGCGTCTTGAATGTGGGCTCATGCGTCGCCAACTCCCATATAACGGGAGCGGTGATCAAGATCGCCAACATCTTCGCCGGGCTGCCCTTGAGGGCCAACTACGAGGTCATTGCCGACTACTGCTTGAACCGCGTACCGGCGGTCGGCGTCGCTTGGGGTGCTTACTCTCAGAAGGCGGCCAGTATCGCCACCGGCTGCAACAGACTGGGCATACCGGTGGTCCTGGGCCCGCACTCGTCCAAGTACAGGAGGCTGTTCCTGTCCGACAAGGCTGACGATGACTGGACCGTCATGGACGGTCGCAAGAAGGAGCTGGTGCAGACCTACGAGCCTTCGCCGGAGCACCTGCTGTATGTAACCGAGACCAAGGAGAAGGCCATGGTGGCCATAGCCAGGCTCTGCTTACGGAAGAACGATACGCCCGCAGGCAGGCAGCTGAAGCTCAACCACTACATATCCATATACAAGAAGTACATGGGCCCTGGACTTCCCGATGACCTCCAGCACTTTGTGCGCAACGACAAGGACCTTCCCATTGTTTACAAGAGGGAGGCCATGACCTATTTGAAGGAAGTAGGCTGGAAGCCCAAGCCCGTACTGACCCTGCCGACCTTGATCGGCACCTACCCCAGCAAAGTATCTCTCGATGCTGTGGTACGCTAATGAAGCTGGGCTACGCTGTGTTAGGTAAAGAAGGAGGAATGTAATGGTGATGCCATATCATCAGGTCAACGTCCTCACGGGAGTCAAAGGTTGCACCGTAATCGAGGACGCTGCCAAATATGCGGAGATAATCAAGAAGGCCAAGCGGCCGCTCCTGGTGCTCGGACCGCTGCTGACCGGGAATCCTTTCGGGGACAAGATCCTGCTCGAGTACGCTCTGGCCATTGCCGCGGCCGGCAACATACCGACTGTGGCCACGGCCAACATCAGAGGCAAGATGCTGGAGATGGGTGCCACGCCGGACAGTGAGTACGACGTAATCGAGATCATCAACAGCCTCAAGAAACCTGATTGGCCCGGCGTCAGGAATGAAGGGAACCACGACCTGGTCATGTTCTTCGGCATAAGATCAGACCTGGGCAACCAGGGGTTGTCCACGTTGAAGCACTTTGCCCCCCACCTGAAGACGATGACCATGTGCAAGTACGTTTTCCCCCACGCCAATTATTCTCTGCCCAACATCCGCAAGGATGAGAAGTGGAAGAGTTTTCTGGAAGAACTAATCACAAAGTTGAAGGAGGAAGAATAAGCCAATGGTAGATATGGCCGATTTTCACGTTGATATAGGCCCGCAGTACGAGGGCGAAGTAGTCCGCAAAGAGGACATGCACGTCGAATTCGGCGGCCCCAAGGCCAAGGCCAAATTCGAGCTGGTAACCCTGAAGAGCATGGACGAGGTCGAGCACGAGAAGGTGGAGATCATCGGCCCGGATATCAAGGACATGGCTGAGGGTTCGACATCCTCGATAGCGCTGCTGGTGGATATTGCCGGCGAAGAACTCGAGAAGGATATGGAACCGGTTATCGAGCGCAGGTTCCATATGTACATGAACAACATCGAAGGCATCTACCATATGAACCAGCGTAATGACATCTGGATCAGACTGAACAAGGAATCCTTCAAGAAGGGGCTCAACTCCCTCAAGGAAGTCGGCGACATGCTCATCTTCCTCTACACCTCAGAGTTGATGGCCATCGAGAAGATCTCCATCACCTTCGTCACCGATGAGGCTAAGGTCCAAGAATTGCTGGCTGATGCCATGAAGATATATGCGGCCAGAGACGAGAGATTGAAAGGCCTGAAGGAAGAGGACGTCGAGGAGTTCTACGGATGCGTTCTCTGCCAGAGCTTCGCTCCCACCCACGTATGCGTGGTCACGCCCGAGCGTATAGCCAACTGTGGCGCTATCAACTGGTTTGACGGCCGGGCCGCCTACAAGCTCGATCCTGAGGGCCCGATCTTCGGCGTCGAGAAGGGTGAGTGCGTGGACGAGGTAAGAGGTGAGTACACTGGAGTCAACCAGAACTCTATGGAGAGGTCCCTTGGAGAATTCGATCAGGTCTACCTCCATAGTGCTTTCGAGCACCCGCATACTTCCTGCGGCTGCTTCCAGTCGATCTGTTTCTACATCCCCGAAGTGGATGCTTTCGGCATAGTACATAGGGACTTCTCGGGGCCTACCGTCATCGGCGAGAGCTTCACCCGCATGGCCGGTACAACTTCTGGAGGCCGTCAGGTGGAAGGCTCATTGGGCATGGCTCTTGAATATTTGCGCTCGCCCAAGTTCATCCAGGGCGACGGTGGCATGTACAGGATCGTATGGATGCCCAAGGAAGTGAAGGAACGCTACCAGGAGTGCATCCCTGCAGACCTGTTTGACAAGATTGCGACGGAAGACGACGTTACCAATGCCGACGAGCTCACCGCCTTCCTGGAAAAGGTAGGACATCCCTGGGTAAAGGGCGAGGTTGAATTACCGTAGCGATTTGGATGCCGAGTAGATATACAGGAGGTCTGTTATGGCGGTAAAAGGCACGGATATTGTAAAGAAGCTACCGGACTTAGGAAAGAAGAACTGCAAGGAATGCGGCTTTCCCACCTGTTTCGCCTTCGCGATGAAGCTGGCTTCCGGCGGAGCCACCCTGGACAAGTGTCCCCATCTCAGCCCCGAGGTAACCGAGGAACTGGAAGACGCCCTGTCTCCTGCCATCAAGCTGGTTACCGTCGGCACCGGCGATAACGCTCTGCAGGTAGGTAACGAAGAGGTCGTTTTCAGACACGATAAGACCTATGTGCACCCCACCGGGATCGGCCTGCTTATCTCCGATACCGAAGATAGCGCCAAGGTCGACGAAAAGATAAAGAAGATCTCCGACTTGCAGTTCGATGTGGTTGGGATCAATTTGAAGGCCGACCTTCTGGCCCTCAAGTGCGATTCCGGCAAGAAGGACACCTTCCTGGCCCTCGTGGACAAGGTATGCAAGAGCACCGGTGTTCCCTTCATGCTCATCTGCGAGGATGCTGACATTCTCCTGGCTGCCAGGGACATCTGCGCTGACAGGAGACCGCTGCTCTATCCGGTAACGAAGAACAACATCGACAAGATCATACCGGCGATCAAGGAGAAACCGGGGCCCCTGGGCGTCAAGGCTGACAGTCTTGAAGAGTTGATCCCGCTGACCACCAGGCTCAAGGAAGAGAAGATCGACGAAGTAGTTATCGATCCGGGTTCCAAGGACCTGATGGAGGCAATTAACGACCAGACATTCATACGCCGTGCGGCGATAAAGCAGGGCTTCAGGCCCCTGGGCTATCCAACCATTGCCTTCCCGGGAACGCTGGCCAAAGGCGAGTTGAAAGAGATACTGGTGGCTTCGGCCCTCGTCATCAAGTTTGCTGCGGTTCTCATCCTGACGGACTTCGACGAGTTCGGCCTGAGGCCTCTGCTGATGCAGCGTCTCAACATCTACACCGACCCGCGCATGCCGTTATCGGTAGAAGAGAAGCTCTATGCCGTGGGCGAACCCGGCGAGACTTCCCCGGTGCTCATCACCACCAACTGGGCCCTGACCTATTTCATCGTCTCGGCGGAAATAGAGTCCAGCAAGGTATCTTCCTGGCTCCTGGTCAAAGAGGCTGAGGGGCTTGGGGTATTGACCGCTTGGGCGGCGGGCAAGTTCAACGGCGACTCCATAGCGCCCTTCTTGAAAAGGTCGGGGGTGGAAGACAAGACAAAGACGCGCAAGCTGGTAATCCCCGGCAAAGTAGCCAGAATCAAGGGTGAACTAGAAGATGCCCTACCGGGGTGGGAGATCATCGTGGGCCCCAGAGAGGCCACCGAAATAACCGGATTTCTACCCGGATATGCCGCCAAGCTGAAAAACTAGACAAGGACCTGAATGACAACAACAATTGTGGTCGCCGGTAAAGGCGGGACCGGTAAGACTACTATATCTGCGTTGCTGATACAACTCCTTTCTCAGAAAGGAGTTGTATTGGCGATTGATGCGGACCCCGCCACGAACCTTAACCTGGCATTGGGTGTGCAGGTAGAGGAGTCCGTGGGCAAGATCCGTGAAGATATGTCCGAGGCAGTGTCCAAGGGCATCCTCAGCCCCTCCATATCCAAGCAGGAATACCTGGATTCAAAAATCATGGCGGCCCTGGTCGAATCCAAGGGTTTTGACCTACTCGCCGTGGGCCGTCCTGAAGGTCCGGGTTGCTACTGTGCAGCCAACAACATGCTGCGCCTGTCCATAGACAAACTGGGCAAGAACTATGCCTACGTGGTCATCGACAGCGAAGCCGGGCTCGAGCATATCAGCCGGCAGACGACCAGGGATGTTGACTTCCTGGTCATAGTCTCGGACTTGACCCAGCGGGGCGTGAAGACGGCTGGGGAGATCAAGAGGCTGATCCGGGAAATGCGGACCCAGGTGGGCCGGATATGCCTGGTCATCAACCGGACCTCAGGCGACATACCGGTAGAAATCAACAACCTCATAGAGCAGATAGGTTTCGAGCAGTTGATCGCCATCGGGCAGGACCCCAACCTGAGCGACTTGGAAGTCAGGGGCGTTCCGGCTACGCAGTTGCCGGACGGTTCCCCGCTCCGGGCGGGCATAGCGGAGCTGGCCCGCGGCATTGGGGGATAAGGAACTGGAAAGGCTCAAAGATGTCCCTCAAGGATAGCAAGTTTCTGTCCATAAAACAGATCGAGGGTCCCATGGGAACACACCATGGTTATCTCCAGCGGGAGATGGACCGGCGCAAGCC
>PUNJ01000064.1 GCA_003551705.1 Chloroflexota bacterium
GCTACAAGGGTAGCCAGAGTGTCTCTGAGCTTCGAATAGGTCATGAAATAGCGGTCCTCGGTGAGCAACCTGGTATAACCTCCCATGGAACCCCGGGCCACAATGGATATCTTCAAGACGGGATCGGCCTGGGGCAGGAGATGAGCCACAAGGGCATGGCCCGCCTCGTGGTAGGCGGTGGTCTCCCGGTCCATGGGATTGACTTTCAGGCTCTTCCTCTCCGGCCCGGCGATAACACGGTCCACGGACTCTTCCAGTTCCTTCATGTCGATGGTCATTTTCTTGCGCCGCACGGCCAGAATAGCCGCCTCATTCATGAGGTTGGCCAGGTCTGCACCAGTGAAACCGTGGGTCTCTTTGGCCAGGTATTCCAACTCCACATCGGGACCAAGGGGCTTGTTTCTGCTATGGACCTGCAGGATCGCCTTGCGGCCATTGGTATCCGGCGGGTCCAGTGCAACGCGCCGGTCGAACCGGCCCGGCCTCATAAGCGCCGGGTCCAGGATGTCCGGACGGTTGGTCGCCGCCAGCACTATAACTCCCAGGTTCGCCTCAAATCCATCCATCTCCGTGAGTATCTGGTTGAGCGTCTGTTCCCGTTCCTCGTGTCCTCCCGGCATGCCACCGGTCCGCTGCCTGCCTACAGCATCTATTTCATCCATGAAGACTATGCATGGAGTCTGTTTCTTGGCCTGTTCGAAAAGGTCGCGGACCCTGGCAGCACCCACACCCACGAACATCTCCACAAATTCGCTGCCGCTAATGGAGAAAAATGGAACGCCGGCCTCACCTGCCACAGCCCGCGCCAGCAAAGTCTTGCCTGTTCCGGGCGGGCCCGTAAGCAGCACCCCTTTCGGAACAATGGCTCCCATAGCCTGGAACCGGCGGCGATCTTTCAGGAACTGCACAACCTCCTCCAAGTCCTCTTTGGCTTCCTCTGCCCCGGCAACATCGGTAAAAGATACCCTTGGCATATCAGGAGTGGCGAGCCTTGCCTTGCTCTTGGCAAAGTTGGATGCCTGGCTCTGTCCGGCACTTCCTCTGCCTGCTCTCATGAGGAAGAAGAAGAGTCCGAGTATAAGCATAAGCGGCAACAAGAGGAAGAGTATGCTGCCGAAACCGTTAGCGTCTTCCTCAGTGGCCCGAACATCGAAGTCGGCAGGGAGCACGAACCCGACCTGTTCCAACTCGGCTATACTCATGTTACCGATGTTGGTCCGTACTTCCGCACCATGCCGCACCTCCACTGTCCTGCCATCCACGTCGACAAGGCTCAAGGGTCCTGTCTGAGTAGCGATGGTCATGGTCATGTATCCCCTGCCCGGATCCAACACGACCTTCCCCAGATTATCGGATTTCGACAAGCCGATAGCCTCGCTGAGGCGTATCTCAACTTCGCCAGCCAGGGCGGACAAAGGCATGAGCAACAAAAGGAACATCAATGCCACGCCCAACAGTGGCAGGGTACGTTTAAGTGAAAGGCCCGTCATAGGTTGCCTCTTTCTTCGGCCCATGTACTTTTCGCTCTACTGAGCACAGGTACAATGGTGCATTGGATTAGGAGAATGGGAGTTGTCTCAAGTCTATTTTAGCGGCGGATACTGAAGAAACTATACAGACGCTGGAGAAAAAATTGAAATGTTGTAACGTTTTATGTCACCCCTATTTGGTTCCCGCTTGACACCTGCCTTTGGCAGTGCTAATCTCCAGCCACAACCGCAGATGGAGTCCTGTCCGCCGCCGGCGGTCGTCAAGAATGCTGCGAAAGGAAGAGCTATGCAAATAAGAGCCGCAGTACTGTACGAAGCCAACTCTCCGTTAAGCATCGAGACAGTCGACCTGGATCCGCCTGGTCACAATGAAGTCCTGGTCAAGATGGTGGCTACCGGGATCTGTCATAGCGACCTTCATATCATCAAGGGCCACGACCCAAGTCCTTTCCCGGTTGTGCTGGGACATGAAGGTGGCGGCATAATAGAGGAGACCGGTCCTGGTGTAACCGATCTGAGACCCGGAGACCATGTGGTCTTGCCGGCCATGTTCACATGCGGCAAATGCCGTTACTGCGTGGAGGGTGAGCCGGCCTTATGTTCGGAAGCCCTTCCAGCCCACTTGATGGGTTCTCTGCCGGGAGGCGGCAAGCGACTGCACAAGAACGGGCTTCCCTTGAACGTCTTCTATAGCCAGGGGTCTTTTGCCGAGTACGTCGTGGTCCACGAGCGGACGGCTGTCAAGGTCCGTGACGATGCTCCCCTGGATGTGGTCTGTCTCCTTAGTTGCGCCATCAGCACAGGCGTGGGCTGTATTGTGAACCGCGCCCGTATCCGAACAGGGGAAAACGTAGTCACCTACGGCTGTGGCGGAGTCGGACTCAGTGTCATCATGGGCGCCAAACTTTCCGGAGCAGGCAAGATTATAGCCGTGGACCTGATTGACTGGAAACTTGATCTGGCCAGAGAGTTGGGTGCCGACTTCACGGTGAATGCCTCAAAGGAGGACCCTCAACAGAGGATATTGGAGATCACGGGGGGCGGCGCCGACTACAGCATTGAATCCATCGGCAGCATTCCGGCCATCCAACAGGCCTTTGCTTCCATCCACAGCGGAGGCACCTGTGTACTGGTTGGAGCTCCACCCATGACGGAGTTACTGGAACTGGCACCTTTCGAGTTCCTGCTGGGCAAAACCTTGACCGGCACGCTGCTTGGCAATGCGAGAAGCAGGATAGACATTCCCAGGTACGTGGACCTCTATATGGACAGCAAGCTGCCTATTGAGAAGCTGGTATCCGGATATTGCCGTTTGGAAGACATCAATGGAGCTTTCCTGGACCTGGAAGAGGGAAGGGTCATCCGCGAGATTGTCCGATTCTGATCCTGTACTCACCCTTTGCTGGATAGATGCCCCGACCGTGGATGCTCACTTTTCTGCCAGCTCTTCCTTCATCCAGGCAAGATATGCCGGATTGCCTGACACTATGGGAACGGCCAGTATCTCCGGCACCTCATAGGAATGCAGCCGGCAAATGGCTTCTTCAACCTGGTCGTACAGCACCTCTGAGGTCTTTACAATGCAGTACCATTCTTCATCCTGTTCTATCCGGCTCTCCCACCGGAAGGTGCTCGTGATCGGACCGGAAATCTGAGCGCACGCACAGAGTCGCTCCTCCACCAGCAACTTCGCAATGTTCTCCGCCTCTGTCTTGCTCCCGCAGGTGGTTACAACTTGAATGTAGCCGGTCATAAATCCCACCCCTTCCCAATTGTACAGCCAGGATCAACCGTGGTGGTTGTTATACGCAGCCTTGTGCACCCGTTCCATTTCAGCGCGCAGGACACCGATGAAATTGGATTCGACAGCCAGTTTGGCTTCCCTTATCGCCGCCGCTACCTGTTCCGCCTTACTGCTTCCATGCCCGACAACAGCTACGCCGTCGATGCCCCATAGAGGCCCCCCACCCGCTGCCTCGGCAGGGCTGAGAAGCCTGGCCAGCTCGACAGTCAGGTTGTTCAGAGTGTCGCCGTCCACTCTGCCGGCAAGTTCGGTATTCAGCCAGGAGCTTATACACCTACCCATGCCTTCAGAGAACTTCAACAGGACGTTGCCTACGAAGCCATCGCAAACTATAACGTTCGCTTTCCCCAAGGGGATATCCATGCCCTCCACGTTGCCGATAAAATTAAGGCCGCTGCCTTTCAGCAACTCATAGGCTTCCTTCATGACCTCAGTACCCTTGCCCTCCTCGCTGCCAACATTGAGCAATGCGATGGTAGGTTCGGGGATACCAAGGAACTCCCGGACAAAAACGCTGCCGGTTATGGCAAAGTTCAAGAGATGATGGGCCTGGCAGCCGACATTGGCCCCCATGTCGAGTACAAACGTCTGCGGGGCCAATTGCAGAAAAGGCCCCCCAATGATGGGCCGGTCGACACCCGGCAGGGGGCCGAGGGTCTGGTAGGAGCTGATCATCAGAGCGCCCGTGGAACCTGCACTGACCAGGGCATCAGCCTGACCTTCTTTAACGAGACGAGCAGCTACATTTACCGAACTCTTCGGCTTGCGCATCACCGCCAGTATGGGGTGTTCGCCGTCATTGATGATCTCAGGTGCATCCACCACACGGACGGGCAAGCCATTGGGCACGACCCCTTTCATCGCTTCCTCGATCTGTAGCCTGGGACCAGTCAGGATGACTTCGACCCCAAGCTCCCTGGCGGCCTGTACGGCACCCTTGACCACCTCCAGGGGCGCATGATCACCGCCCATGGCATCGATGGCAATCCTCACCATGGACCTGGTATCATCCGTGCCGGCGCTTTGCTCCCTAGCCTTACCGCTTGAGCCCACCCATGATCCCCTGTTCTCTGCAGATCCCATATCTTAGATCTCCTCTTGACGATATCTTACTTGATAGATATGATTGGTGCCACCCTGACAGTGAGAGCCCCAAGCTTCTCAGGGGCACCCGACAGATACATAGTATTACGAGGTATACTAGAACCTGGTCCCCGCTTTGTCAAGGTCGTTTACGAAGACTGTCGGGTTGGATGCCGGTCACTGTAGTTGCAAACCGGCACAGTTTGGGTTAACCTTTTGGTCGATAGTTTCCTGCATCGACCTGGAGTTGACAGCAAGCCCATTCACTCGTATCATATTCTAGCTAGTACCTCGTCTAACGATGTATTATCAACTTGGTAATTTCTGGAGGCATCGTGACCATCCTGTATCCTGGCACTGCATAAGCGGACAGTCCGGCATCATCGAAGTGCTGGTGACCGAGCGTCATGTTCTTCGTCGCAAGGTTATATTCGTGGTCCACTAAGTCCCAGGAATTACTGCCAGCCTTGTTGACCTTCCGGATACTAAGAATTCCGTTTGCTGCTGTCCGCAAAGGATTGTCCGGCCCCGGCAAGAAGGGGAAAGGAAGCGTGAAAGACTGGCTTAAAGTAGTGGAGAAGACCCTCTCTAAAGAAGGTTTCAAGCCGACTTGGATACAACTGGCCAAGCACGGCCAGGTCTTCGGCCTAGTCAAGGACTTGGGAAGAAAATGGCAGATGCATGTCAGGGGTTACAAGAACGGCTGGTTGGAAGCCGAGATAGAAGTGTCCCGGCATTACGTACAGCATCATGTATCCAGGTACAGGCGTAACGGTATACGGGAGTTGGTCACTATCCTGGAAGAGAATCGGGTCCCTTTCAGGATCACAGGTACCCTTCCTGAGGCTGATGAGGCCTATCTTGAACCCGGCAGGCTGACCTCTTGGAGGCTTCTGGCGGGTTGGGCAGGGCTGGCTGCCTTTGTGGTCGTACTGGGTTGCTCCCTCAATCGGGCCTTGGTGGCCATTAAACGCTTCCTCAACCGGGAACTGCCCGAACCCGATGAACCGTGGTCGGTCATTTGCGCGCCGGCTCCGGCGGAAACACTAACCGGAGAGTTGTCCCTGGGCCAACCCTAGGACATACGCCGGTAACGAAGGTCCTGTACGCCCGTGCAGGACTTCTTGCTCCATCCGGAATACTGACTAGCCAAAGACATTCCTGGCCCAGACGGATATCCAGCCGAGTTTGGGAATAGTCAACGACACCCGCCCAATCACCTGACCCCCCATAACAGGCTCACTGTCCATGTCATTGTTGGCATCACCCTTGGTGTAGAAGTGCAGGTGGGAATCGTCATCCACCGCCACGACTCGATGAATAATCGTCGTATCTCCTGACCTGAACTGGATTACGTCGCCCACTGATATGGTATCAGCTGCAACATGCCTGACCAGTACCAGGTCGCCGGTATGGAGAGCAGGGGCCATGCTGCCTGTTGCAACTGATACGGGCCTGATCCCCAAGGGGACCAGGGTGACCCAGACCAGAAGGAAACATAACAGGCCGGTAATAATCCAGGCAGGGCTCACACGGCGTTGAGTTTTTGCCTGTGTTCTCTTGGGGGCCGGCGTTTCGTTCATGAATTGCAGCACCACGAGCCCTGTTAAGGGCAGAGTCGTCCCAATCAGCGCTTTCATGATCCAGTCCAGGTGAGGCAGGATGGGGCTATGCCATTCAAAGGCGGTCATGGCCCCCATGTAGGCCATGGCGGCCAGCGGCCCTCCTGATACGGCCAGCGCTCCGGCAAGCAAGCCCTTCGCCAGCAGCGGCAAGAAGGTTCCCCCCAGAAAAGGCATCGCTTCCCATCCGCCGCCCATAAAGGCAAAGGCGTGCCAGGGCAGAGACAAGAAGGCAAAGAATATGGCGAATACAAGGACCATGGCTGTCGTATGGCGCTTGGCAAAGGGTCGCAGGAGCAAGGCCCGTCCCAGTTCGAAAGCCGCCAGCACCGACATCCAGTAAGCCAGGTTCATGAATAGATAAGGATAGCCATTGCTCATGGGGCTGCTGCCGAATCCATACACCAGGCCCGAGATGACGATGCCGGCCAGGTGAAACAGGCCCAGCAACAGGCCCAACCAAATGTACATGCGCTTTGTGCCGGAGGCCGGCAACCCGCCGAAACGCAACAGGACCAGGAAAGCTGCGGCAATCAAGGTCCATAGTACGGGCAGCATCATGTCTATTCCGCCGATTTCTCTGCCCAGGGTATACGGCGGCGAGAAGTTTGTTACGGCGTACATGCCTGCCAGGAGACCCAGCCCTGCCGCCCAGACCAGGACAGGTCGTTTTCGTTCAAGGATGCCCATTTCTTCCTCCGCAGAATAAAGCGGCCCAATCGAGCGATCGCCGGCATACAATTGGAAGAAGGAGCCCTCCCGGGGAGGGCTCCTGAAAGACTGTACTTAACACGACTTTGGAGGACATACCTGCTCGTAAGGCAGCTTCACCCTAAATTCGAGACACTCGCCCATGGGAGCGGTCTGTTTCACCTCTACCTTCAAAAGCAAGTTGACAGCGTTGGGTTGCCAGGGGAGCAACTTCGGCTTCGGGTAGATCTTCAGCGGGTTCTCTTCACAGAAAGGCTCGATTTCCGGTTCATTTGCCTTCGGGAGTATAAGCCTGCAGAACGCCGCCTTGGTTACATTAAGCTCCGTGACGTCGTAGCAGATCTCCGGGCACATCACGTGGGCCGGCAAGGTCCCTGCATTCCGGGCCATCAAATTGATTATGAGCTTCATGCCGGGATAGGCTCCCTTGACCTTGATCTTGACGGTATCGCCGACTATCTCGGACTGAACCAGTTCTGCGTCGTCGCACGGGTCCACAACCAGGGTGATAACCTTCCACCATTCAACAGCCAGGACCCCGGTCTGTACCTGACCGTCGACCTTGAGATTACCCTGCCACTTTGCGTAGCCAACCCCCACGGTAGCGAGACAGAGTACCAAGACCATACTCAACAACAGAAGTTTCTTCATTCTCCAATTTCCCCCTTTTTGCTTTAGATTTGGTATCCCAAAACCCATTCCCGGCCCCTGGCCGGCACCCGAACACTCAATCGACCAGGCTGGCACCTCCCGGTGCGTACCCTGAGCGCATGGGTATGAAAGGGTCTCGTTGATGGGCGTAGGCCGGTTGTCTTAATCAACCGTCAGGTAAGTAGGCGCATTAGAGAAAGACACCGGAGATAATTCAATTACTTGACCTACCATGCCCGGCGTCCGGACAGCCTGCTGGGCCCTGGACGCCTGTGGACAGGTTCAATTCCACCCGGTAGCCTACACCGTGACGGGTAAGGATAGCTGGGGGGTTGCCGTGATTGAGCTTCTGTCTCAGTCGATATATGTAGAAGCTGAGTGAAGAACTGCTGATGCCTTCACCAGGCCATACCCGGTCCAGAATCTCCTGGGCAGGCACAATTCTGCCCCTGTTTAGCATCAAATATGAAAGCAGACGAAACTCCGTCACCGTCAAATCGATCCAACCTTTTCCCGTCAAAGCGCTACGCCGCTCCGAGTCGAGCACCCGGTGGATCTCCTGCGGCCAACCCTGGCGGCGCCTGAGAAGGGCTCTGGCCTTGGTCACGAACTCGGCTATGGAGAAGGGCCTGACCAGATAGAAGTCGGCCCCTCGGTCCAGTCCCCTGATCAAGCAGGGCCCGTTGTCTTCTTCGCCTATCATGATCACGGCGACGGTATAGAGACCGCTGAGATGAGCACAAAGGTCAATGGGACCCGACACCGAGAGCCTGTCCTCCATTATGACCAGGTCGGGATGCATGTCGTAGGTCCGCCTCATACCCTCAAGGGCATCGGGAGCCGTGACCACATGAAAACCTTCTTCTGACAGGACAAGGCTAAGGGTCTCCATCAGTTCTCGAACATCGCTAATGATCAACGCCCTGTGCGGCATGCCCCCTCCTACTCGTTCGCCGTTTCCTTTAAAAAAGTTCAGGCTCGTGTATCTTATGTTCAATTTGCTTTTCGCTAATCGAAGGTTAGCATGAGGGGGTTTAAGGAGTGGTTACGGCTGGTGACAGAGCCGGTTTCGGAGGGGTCGCAAAAGTCATTGAACCAGGTTACAGAGTTTTTCTCCAAGGGAATCATACATTACAGGACTTAAAGGGGAGTTCAAAAGGGAAGTTTCAGCGGGGAACCTTCGCTACCAGAAGCGAAGATATGCGTGAAGAGGATCGGGGCACCCGGGCAAGGCAAAGGACAGACCCGCCCGGGACATCTGAAAGCCTGGCTGGGACCTGAGCGGAGACACAGAGCGCTGGGTAAAGAACGGCTAGGTTTCTCCTAGCCTTCCCCCAGTGAAACCCGACTCTATGGTCAGACGCCTGGTGGATACCCCGGTCACCTTCTCAGTTGCCTCCAGCACTTTGTTGATCAAGAGTCGTGACTGCTCGTTGTTCAGCTTGAACTGGTTACCGATCTCAATGATGAACTCATAGACGTTGATATGCTCCACCCTTTCCTGGTGGCCGCGCAATCGCTCCAGCGTCAGGGGTGCCGGCAGCTTTGCGGTGAACTCCCGGGCCTCATCCTCTTTCATATTACTTGTAATAATGCCCAGAACAGCCTTGGTGGCTGCATCGGCCATGTCGCGGTCGGTTATGAAATCAAGCGTGTTGACCTGATCGACGATGCTATCATGCTCCATCATACCTCCTTGAGAAAAGATTGAAGTGTCTTGGAAAACTCGAGGGATAGCGCTCCGAGGCCCATAAGGACCCCGGAGCGCATGAGGTAATTACTCGATTCTAAGACGGTTGACGATTTCCCTGACCCCGGGGGTGGTTGCTGCGGCCCTGTAGGCAGCCAGGTACCCGGCCTCATCCGGTACCACGCCTGTGAAGGTAACAACGCCGGTTCGTACCTCCATATCCAATCGATCCAGATCGAGATGCCGCCTATCCTTCAGAGCGGTCATGATCTCTCCAGCGAGTACCTTGTCAGCCACGTTCTGTGCCGGCACCACCGCCAAAGCATTAAGCACAAATCGCACGCCGGACAGACTGGCGGTCAGATCGCCGGCCCGGGATTTCTTCCACGAGGCATCTACTGTCCCTGTTAGCTCAACCGCGCCGTTATCGACATTGACCTGGATATCGGAGGCATCAATCTCCGGTGTCCAGAGCAGCAGGTTCTCCGTCCTGGACCTTAGTTCCTCGTCGCTGACGCAGGGAACTTCAGTGGAATACACGACTTCGAGTCTGTTCTTCACGGAAGTTACACCTGGCACGGCCCGCGCATCCCTTTCGGCTGCCTGCCGGGCACAATAATTGGGCACCTTGCCTGCGAGTTCCACGATTCCTTGATCCACCTTTACTTCGATTTCGGAGGCATCAACCCGCTGGTCCCACTCTAGATGATCGAGGATGTCTTCCTTCAGCCTCTCACTGGTCACCATACGAACCATCCTCACTAACTGCTTCCCCAATCCCGGGTGACCATCTCTGGTGATGGCGACTCTACTTATTACGTTTGAAGTATACATGCGGTTGCAGGATGGATAGCAATACCACTTACGGGGTATTCAGCGACAGGCCCATCCCCAGGATATGCGCAGGCCGGGACGATACCCTGCGGCAATCGAACGTGGCTGTCCAGCACGTTGCGCTTTTCACAGGGACCGCCTGATGCAAACCGGGGCATTGTGGAGATTACTATACGGGGGCCGTCCTGGCCATACCAGCATCCCGCTCTGTCTCGCTACCGTGGGGGTTGGCTATTACTAATCGCCGGAAACCGAGCCTTGATGCTAGCCTGTTGGACGACCCCTTACATAATATTACCCGAATAGTCACCGCTTTGTTTCACTCGTGTGCGCATCCCCAGTAACGCTTTACTTATAGCACCGATAGTACCGAGCCAAGTAAACGTATTGGACCCCGGACCGTCTCCGGGGGCTCCAAACCGGCGCAACCGGGGATGACCGCTCCCGTTTCCCGCAGCACCACACAGCAACGGACCAGACCATGCCCGGATGCTGGTCCGCTTATGCATGCGGATGCGACTGTTCTAAGCGCGCATGAATTGCCTCGCAACCGTCCCACAAGCTCAGGCAAATTTCTGTAACCGACAGGCCCCCGTTTGAAACCAGGACGTAACCCTCACTTAACCGGGTAGAACCGATTCTTAACCAACGGCATGCTAATCTCGAATGAGTTAATCCAAAAGTATGACCTCACGATACCAAAAGGTCACCGGGGGGGAAACTAAAAATGGCACAGTCTTTGAACAGTCAAGATAGAGAATGGTTTTCGGAAAGGCGTCAATCATGCACCGCATACTGATCGTGAGTGATGTCGCATCCCTGGTACAGGACTTGGGAGCGGCCCTGCAGGCGGAGGGCTTCGTAGTGATCACCGCCGGCGATGCCTTCGAGGGCATGAAAAGGGTCTACGATGCCCATCCCAGTGTTCTCATCGTGGAAGACAGGTTGTCGTCTACTGAATCGATAGACTTATGCTCCCACGTGGGCAGTCTAAACTGCATAGCCACCATGTTGTTGGGGCAGGAAGGGACCAGGGCCGAGGTTGTGGATGGTCTGGAACGGGGGGCGGACTTCTACTTGGCGAGGCCCGTTAGTGCGGCGGAGGTGGTGGCCCGGGTGCGGAGCCTCCTGCGGCGCCGCCAGGGCTGGCCGGAGAGTGTGAGGCGGTTCTTGGATGTGGACCGGCATTGTGCCCTGGCGGGTGACCGCTGGATTAACCTGACGGCTACAGAGTTTCGTCTGCTGTCCTACCTGGTGTTGAACAGTGGACGGGTCATACCGGCCGAGGAGCTGCTTGCCCAGGTATGGCCGGGAGAAGGGGTCAGTCCCTCCTCACTGAGCTTCTACATCTACAAATTACGCCAGAAGCTTGATCCCGGAGCACC
>PUNJ01000067.1 GCA_003551705.1 Chloroflexota bacterium
AAGGACTAATCGCTGTTTGTTTCGGCCGTTTTCGCGGTAACCTTCGACGAGGCGGAGGTATTCATGAGTCTGGCCTTTCTTGTCTTTCGCCTTGACGGACCTGATAAACATCGCTGTCATGACGGACTATAGCATAAAGCGGGAAGCTTGTCAAGTCCCCTGCTGTCACTACGCTCCGAAATGGTCCAGGCGTGAGCCGCGAAAATCTCAAAGCTAGACTAGACATAAAACGCGCCCAACTTGTCAAACATGGGATAGCAATCATTGTCTTGAATACAGGAAGATGAACGGCGACGAAATTAGCGTAACGGCCGAGGCTATTTATAAATGAGAAGCTCGTGAGCAAACGACAGTCAAAATTACTCGTCGAACCATGAATCCCCATGTCAACCACCCTTGGCCATGTCATTGATGAGTGTGTCCGGGAACGTAAAGGTATGGAAGAGCCCGATACCTGGTTCTAGTTAAACTTGCGCAGACCTTGTTTGTCAAGTTCGGCTCGGATGTGCAGAGCGGTTACTATTTCGTTAGGGAGACTTGAAACCACGACATGTCTTTCTCATGAGCTTCCTGAGGGACCGTCTGGCCTTCTCTGGGCACCTGACAGGGGATCTATAATACGTTTGACGAGCGCTGATACCGATTTCTTGGTATTTCAGTCGGGCCCTGCCTGGCTATAAACTGTATATATGGCAGGTCGATCTCGCTTACCAAGCCAATGAATTTCTCAGGAGCTAATCATGGCCATAGTCGAAGTTAGCATGATCCCAGTGGGGACCGAGTCCACGTCAATGAGCGAATTCCTTGCTCGGGCAATCAGGGCAATCAAGCACGAGCCCAGCCTTAAGCATCAAGTTACGGCCACCGGCACGATACTCGAGGGTAGCCTGCAAGACTGCCTTAGTGCGGTCGTCAAGATGCACGAAGCCGTTTTCGACGCTCATGTACATCGCCTTGTTACCAACGTCGAAATAGACGACCGCAGGGACAAGAAGGAAACGATGGAAGAGGCAGTAGAATCTATTAGCAGAAAGGTCGAAGTCCAGTAGGACATCACCTCTGCCGGATGGCGATGAATTGAATAACGACGCAGATTTATTGCAACCCCGACCCGTAGACAGCCCGTCTACGGGACCGCGTGAAGCCGGCAAGAAGTTGGTTATCTTCGACATGGACCAGACCATCGTCGACGTTATGCCCGTCCACGAAGAGGCGACTGACAGGCTTTTCCAGAGCTTCTTCGGCGTTCATGCTTCGCTGATCGAAATAGATTTCGCCGGAAGGAGCCTGACAAGCAACTTCGCTTCCCTGGCCCGGCTAAAGGGTATTCCTGAAGACCAAATCGAGGAGCAGCAGGAAGCCCTGCTGCGGGCTTATGAGAAGATATTCGCCGACACCATTCAAGAACCGAACGAGTATGTCCTGCCGGGTGTACTTTCTTTGCTGGAGAGCCTGAGTACGGAGGGACATGTCTTGGCCATATACACCGGTAACTCAGCCGCCGTGGTGCGGAGCGTTCTGCTCGCCACGGGACTTGGACAATATTTTCTCTTCTGTGTTCATGGTAACGATGCCGAGGACCGCGCCGGAATGGTCAAGTTAGCCATAGAAAAGGCCAGGGACATGACAGGAATCGAGTTCCGAGACAAAGACATAGTTGTCGTCGGCGACTCTACCAGGGATGTACAAAGCGGAAAAGCTGTTGGAGCCGTCACCATCGCCGTGTCCACCGGCATACATTCCAGCGAACAGCTCCTCGATAATGAGCCCGACTTCCTGTTCTCCGACTTGGAAGAATCCGGGGTTTTCGACGCCATACAAGGCTCCACGCAGGTTTAGTGACATGAATTCCCGGCTATCAGCGATGCTGTCGGGGGGATGTTCGATCGTCAGCTGTCCCTTTTACCCATTGCCAGGCATCTTCTACTCTCGAAATATCGAAGTACCTGATACCCAAGGGTTGCAAAATACTTGTAACCATTTTCTCCCAACTTTCATGACCGGCAATGGCAACGCGGTTCACCTTATCGATATATCGAGTACCCAGTTTCATGTCTTCCCAGAGGTTGACCAGGTGATAACCCCGGAATTCTCTAAGTATCACCAGTATATTGACCTCATCGTACTCTTCTATGATCGCTTCAACCTTGGGCTCGAGTTGCTGCAATTCACGGCTTTCAAGTTTGCCACTGATCTCGATGGCCACAACATTCCCCGTACTCCTCTCCAGAACCTTGATTGCCATTGGTGCTCCCTTCGTTGATCAACCGGACGAATTGACGCTCGGTTTCCCCACGTGCCATTGCCGGCCCGTTCCCTAGATGAAGACGATTTATGCAAGCCGGATTGATACCAGTAAAGGTACAAGACGTGGACTTCAGATTATTGTGTGACCAGGGCGCTGTGAGGGCTCGTCTGACATCTCCGGCGATTCGGGCCATAGCGGGGACTGCTCCAGGAACTCGCTGACCACCAACTGCCCTTCCTCCTGATCGCCAAGATACACCAACTCCTCCTCGCCAAGCATTTCGTGCATCTCATGTTCTGACTTTGCGATAGGCATGAATTCCACATTCCCTGTGGGCCCTTCAAGTCGCTCAAACCATCCCATCTTAGACCAGACGAATATCCTACCCTCGTCAAACGGGTCATCCGGATTAGTAGTAAATGCGGCTGGCTCAGCGCCCCTCAACAAGTCCATTTCCATAACTAACGTTCCTCTCTCGCTCCCATGGCAGTTGCCTCGGGGCGAGTTTCAGGCAGTCCTTTGGCGGCAACGTAACTTGCCAGGTCCGCCAGTCTGCGGCTGTAGCCCCATTCATTATCATACCAGGCTACCACTTTTACCATCTTCCCCTCTATTACCATGGTGCTGCCGGCATCGAAGATAGCACTGGACTCATTACCCCTGAAATCAGAACTTACCAGCGGGATGTCGCAGTATTCCATGATGCCTTTTAGGTTGTTCATTGAAGCTTCGCGGAATGCATTGTTCACGCTCTCAACAGAAACCGTCTTCTCGACATCTGCAATGAAGTCGCAAAGTGACACCACCGCTACCGGGACACGAAAAGCCGCTCCGTTCAGCTTGCCCTCAAGGTCAGGGATGACAACACCTACACTCTTCGCCGCCCCAGTGGTGGTAGGCAAAATGTTGGTTGCCGCTGACCGGGCCCGGCGCAGGTCTTTGTGGTACATGTCCAAAAGTCGCTGGTCATTGGTGTAGGCGTGGATGGTCGACATGAGTCCTCTGACTACCTTGAAGTTGTCATGCAGGACCTTAACCACAGGAGCGATGCAGTTGGTAGTGCAGGACGAATTGGAAAGTACATGATGCCTCTCGGGATCGTACTTGTCCTCATTGACTCCCAGGACGATTGTAATGTCCTCACCCTTGGCCGGTGCAGAAATTATGACCTTCTTGGCTCCACCATTGAAGTGTGCCGCTGCCTTGGAAGCATCCGTGAATAGCCCCGTCGACTCAATTACAACATCTACATCAAATTCTGACCAACATATCATGGCCGGGTCTCGCTCAGATATTACCTTGATGGGCCTCCCGTTAACGGTGATCGAATCCTCGGTGTAATCGACGGTGCCCTGGAAAGTACCGTAGTTGCTGTCGTATTTGAAAAGGTGTGCATTTGTAGCAGTGTCCGTCAGGTCGTTGACCGCCACCACCTCCAAACTGTCTCGCAGATGGCTCTCGATTACTCTGAGAGTCAACCGCCCGATCCTTCCAAACCCGTTGATGCCAATTCTAGTCGCCATACCGGTGTCCTCCTCCCGCTTCAAACTGCATTACATGCGTAACACAAGTATACTAACCTCGATACTTTGCCTTCTGGAATACCAATTCCTTGGTATCTCAGCAAATGCATTGTGGTTATAGGCTGATAGTCATAGACCCAGAAACTCTTTGGTTTCCAGAGCATTCTGCACAGCATAGCCCAGTTGATCATTATCGAAGTAGCAGTAGGCGTCCCTGCCCCGCTCTACATTTTCTTGCAGAAAGCTGGCCCATGACTGGAGCCTATCTCTCGAATAGTAGCCGCTGTATGCCTCGCCGGGACCATGCAGTCGAACATATGTGAAGTCAGTAGTCACTTCGCGCGGTGACTCAGTACCAGCCAGGTCATATATGCATAAGGCCGCTCCGCGCCGTGCCAGTGCTTCATACACATCCGAATCGAACCAGGACGGGTCCCGGAACTCAAAGGCAAACCTTCTGCCCGCAGGCAGGATGTCAAGGAAAGCCATCAACCTGTCCACGTTCTTTCCCCATCTGGGAGGCATTTGGAAGAGTATAGGACCCAGTTTGCCCCCTAGACTGCCGGCATGTTGCATTAGAGTATTCAGCGGGTTGGCGGGATCCCGGAGTTTCTTCATATGCGTGATATAGCGACTTCCCTTAACGGAGAATGTGAAACCAGCCGGTACTGTGTTTCGCCAGTGTTCGAAGGTACCGGCTTCAGGCAAACGGTAGAAGGAGTTGTTGATTTCCACGGTGTCGAAATATCGTGCATAGTACTCCAGCATCACCTCTCTGGACATTCCTGCAGGATAGAAAGGTCCTATCCAGTGGTCATAATGCCAGCCTGAAGTACCAATGTAAGGCCTGTGGGGAATCTGTGAGGGCATGATGGCCTCCCATGTAACTGCCGTCTTGGTCCTACCCTGAATTATATACGCGGGTGTGACGCTTGTATGTGAGGAACGGGCATATCTTGACACTCTTATACGAACCTCGTATCATTATAGCCTAAAGGGCTGACAGACAACTCCAAGCCGCACACGGAACATCCTCAAATCCCGACAAGGCACCCCCTGAACCAGCGGCGGCAACTGTGCAAGCCTTTTCAGAAAGGAGGCGTTATGGGCAGATGGAGCAGGCAGGAACTCGAAGAAGCCTATGATCATTACCAAAAGGTGTCCCTGGAGGCTTTCCGGTCGGGAAATTTCGATGTATGGGCGGACCTTTTTACGGAAGACTGTACATATGTCGAGTGTTATTTCGGGACCTTTGGCGGTCGAGAGTCAGTCAAAAGGTTCATCAAATTGGCAAACGGCACGTACCCGACCACTGAGATGAAGTACTACCCCGTGGAATGGCACATCATCGATGAGGACAGGGGCTGGGTGGTGGCCTTTGTGTGGAACCGGATGACGGATCCCGGCGATGGCAGCATCCACCAGGCACCGGCCATGCACCTCCTGAAGTACGCGGGGAATGGAAAGTGGAGCTATGAGGAGGACCTCTATAACCCATTACAATTCGCCGAAATGATCGAATGCTGGGAACAGGCGAAGGAGAAAACCGGAGTGGGGAGGGGAGCCCCGCCGATCGAGATGCCGAGAACTCAGAAACAGGCACAGATGGAAGGGGGACGTTACCCCTAAAACAGGCAATCCTAGGCCGTCACTGCAATTAACAGGGCTTGTTCGAGAGAGTGGGGTTTAGTACCTCTTTGCCCGCGTCAATCCCCGGCACACCTCTCGACTTGGACCAGTTGCGTATTGTAGGGAAACGACCCGCCGGGGGCATACGTATCTCGTGCCAGAACATTCGGGCATCCTCCCCGATCTCTCCCTATGGCATCCGGCTGGTACCAGGCGCCTTCACCCAGTCCTACAACGCCGGGCATGATGGTTTCCGTCACCAAGGCCGGTACGATACACTCACCCCGCCTATTGAATACTCGTACCAAATCCCCGTCGGATATGCCTCGGGCCATGGCATCTTTTGCGCTCAGGCAAAGACTTTGTTCCTCTATCTGCCGCAAGAGCGGGTTGTTATCAAAGCACGAATGGGCGCGATTCTTCTGATGAGGAGTGATTAACTGAAGCGGGTAGAACACACATTCTGGGTCTTCGGGCCCCTCCCAAGGGTCGATATGCTTGGGCACGGGGGGAATCAGTGGATTGCTCAAAGCGGCTATGACCTCGGAATAGATCTCGATCTTGCCGGTAAGAGTGGGAAACGGGTTCTCACCCGGGCTGGCTATCTGGGCACTGAAAGCAATCACCGGTGCAGGCCTCTTGATCTTATGGATGCCCTTACACTTGAAGTCTTCATAATCGCCTACCTCCGGCAGGACATCTTCCATGGCCTCCGCCAGCTGTTTGACGGCCTCATCTTCAGAGAGTTCAAGCATCCGATTGTTGACGCCCAACCTGGCAGCCAGTTCCTTGCAAATGTCAAAATCCGACTTTACATCCTCGATCGGTTCGATAACCTTATTCATGTAGATATAGTACGGACCGGTCAGCCAGGCACGGGCTATATCATTCCTCTCCCAAACGGTGCTGACGGGCAGCAAGATATCAGCGAATCTGGCCGTAGCGGTCATGAATTGCTCATGTACAGCCACGAATTCCAGCTCTTTCAGCGCTTGAATGCCCTTGTTCACGTTGGGAAACTGGTTCAGTGGATTGGCAAAAGCCACATAGGCCATCTTGATATCTGTAGGATAGCCTCCCCCCGTTCCTTTCAGGATGAACTCCCACACATTGCAGGCATGCGGCTGTTTCTGCATGCGGCGGGGTACGTCCAGTTGCCGCAAGCGTTCCTCATAAGGTCCGCCTTCGAAGTGCTTGGCAAACCCAGGGGGAACCATGGGACCAACAGCCCCGCGCTCGAAACCTCCGGCCCCTCCTCCACTCACGCCGACATTTCCCGTCATAGCTGCTAGCGCGCAGGCCATCCGGTGGAACTGTTCTCCAAAGGCGGACCGGCCCGGGGCGAAGCCGGCTATCAGAGCACCAGGTTTTCGTGTGGCATACTGGCGAGCGATATCTACGATGGTTGCAGCTTTGACCCCGCTCTTCGCTTCCGCCCAGTCCGGAGTCTTGGGCGTTCCGTCCTCGATGCCTGTTATGTAATCACGGAACCGTTCAAAGCCCACCGTGAACTTCTGAACGAATTCTTGGTCATGCAGGCCCTCATCCATCATGACGTAGGCCATACCCGCCATCACAGCGGTATCCATCCCGGGCTTAACGGGGACCCATTGATCGGCGGCAATGGCAGCCGTATTGGTATATCTCGGGTCCAAGACGATGACTCTGGCTCCCTCCGCCTTGGCCATCATGATCCAGTGCATGGTGTTCGTACTGTAGATCGAGGTAGCTGGATTAAGGCCCCACAGGAGTATAAGCTTGGAATTGACCAGATCGTCCCGGCTATTACCGTTGGACAGCGTACCATAAGTAGACCGGGCAGCAAACACGGCTCCCTCCGCTGAGGCATCCCCCCAGGCAGACGTGTAACCGCCTAAAGCCGATAGAAGCTGCCTCAGGGTCATGTTGCCGGTATGCAAACTGCCAACTCCGCCCGAAAGGGTGAAGGCAAGCACGGCCTTGGGTCCGTAGGTCGCTACGATGCGCTTAAGCTGCTCCGCGATTGTATCCAGCGCTTCATCCCAGGAAATTCGCTCGAATCTTCCCTCCCCGCGCCTCCCAACTCGCCTCTGTGGAAAACGCAGCCGTTCCGTTGAATATACCTGGGCTCTCATGGCCCTGCCCCGAGCACAGGCACGCAACTGCGGCTCTTCTCCGCTGTCCGTATCGACCCTGATGGCCACGCCGTCTCTGACATGAACATTGAGAATACAGCGTCCTCCGCAATCGTAACACGCCCCTGTAGGTACAATCCGGGTATGGTCGCCGTCGGCTCGAATTGACATTCTGCCTCCTCTTCTGTGTCGGATAGCGCTGAGAGCATTGCCCGCCATCAGCCGGATAGGTGGTAACTAACGGCCTCCCGGCCGGTCCTTGAGCCAGCGGGAAGGACCAGCCTCCTCCTCATCAGGCTCATGCATCAAGGCGGTGAAGGCTGCATCGCAATAGCGCCATGATGCTGCACGGTCCATGTCCTGAATAGCCATACAAGTAGCCTTGGTCATGGTGACGGCCGCCAGCCGGCGGCTCCCTATCTTGCAAGCCATGGCGATGGCTGTATCCAGAAGTTTATCAGAAGGACAGACTTGGTTAGCCAGGCCCAAACGGTGGGCCTCCTTACCGTCGATGACGTCACCAGTCAAACACAACTCCAGGGCTTTCGAGACGCCGACACGCCATGCCAGGTTTGTGGAGGCGGCTGCGCCGCCGATCCAGCCCAGGTTCTTAACATGCATGTCGCTGATCTCGGCTGTTTCCGCGGCGATGATGATGTCGCAACTGAGGGCAAGCTCGATTCCCCCTGCGGTGCATACCCCGTCAACAGCAGCTATGGATATCTTGGGCGACCAGGCGATCTTTTGAAAAGCGCTGCACGCAGGTGGTCCCGGTTGCCGTTGTAACCAGAAACCTGAGACGGGTGTCCACTTGAGGGCCGCCGTCATATCCCCGCTCTCTTGGAAGCCTCCAAGTTGTTTGAGGTCTGCTCCCGCGCAGAAGCAAGGCCGGCCATCGGACCGTGAAGCACCCGTGAATATGAAAGCCCTTATCTGCGGATCGGCGTTGATACTGTCCACGGCATCCTCGATCTCGCGCCACATCTGGAAGTTAAGGGCGTTGAGGTTCTGAGGCCTGTTGAGTGTAATGAGGCAGAAGCCTTCATCTTGCTGGACCATGATGGTCTGGTAGTCCATCCGCGCCTCCTATGGTGAAGTGATGCAGGTCGGACAGCGCCTGCTTGTCTATGGTGCAACTGGTTGTCAGGCATTATAACCTGTAAGGGCGGCCAATTTCCACAGTGTCGGAGACGCATTTCGTATGCCCAGTTGGCTAACCAGATGCATACATCCCCCCGAGCCCTATGCGGCTACCGCGGTGCTACTATCGACATCGGCACCAGCCATATCCGGCAGCAGCGAGTGGTACTTCCTATCCTGTCGAGCCGTAATTCTTCGCACCAGCAATATCGTCAGAATGATAGCCGGCACGTCCCAGGCATCAAGTACAAGCCTCGTCCATGCGCCGGCGAGATAGTAGGTGACTTCGGCAAACTGTACGTGAATGTATGCAAAAAGACCAAGCCCGGCAACCGCCCCGATGACAAAGAATGCCCACCAGACAGGCAGCAGAGTCGTCGAGGGGGCATTTTGCCAGCTGTGCGCGTTCCCGATAGAAGGATCGCTGCCTTTCCATATTTCTCGAATGACACGAAAAGGCTGGACCATGTTCAGAATGGGAACAAAGAACCAGCCGACAGCCCACCCAGGTGTGAAATTAAGACCGTGGCAACCAAAGACCTGTGTATTCTTGTAGCAACGATGTATCCAGAGAAGGAACAACACTCCCGTTAGGATTGTGACCAGGAACTGCATGCTGCCGATCACCGCCTGGCGGATGTCATTGGATTCAATCTCTGTCCAGGTGTAGTAGGCGCCGGACGCAATAGCCGTAAGCAGTTCCACCTCTACGATATCGCTGAAGACCGCAAGCGACTGGACGAGCAATAGCACGATGAACGCTCCGGTCAGCCATGCCGCAAGGCTGCCGGGAGATACGTACCGCTGCATGAACGTGCTCCGTCCGGACATGCAAGTGGTTTGTCTATCTTCGCCGATAAGAGCGCCACAGGCCGAACAGAACCTGGCCTCAGAAGAATGTGCCTTTCCACAATACACACAGTACACATCAAGGCCCCTTAAGACTATTGCTCATCGTATCACAATATAGGGGTTTGACGATAGATGTCACCTTCGGAAGGGAGTAGCCAAGAGACACTTGCAACCGTCTCGGTCACGACCATCGTCTTTGACAGTAGCAGGTTATACCTGATACCATGGAAACAACCCGACTATCGCATCCGACTAGGGGTTGACAAAGATCGCGCGTGTCGCTACAATGCTTGGGTGGTCGCATACGAATATCGGGTCAGCTATAAGGCCTGTCCCCGTCGACCATGAAAGCCCTCTAAGGGCGCCTTTGAAAGACAGGAGGAGAATCGGAATGGACTATCAATACGTGCTCTATGGTGTTGAGAACGGCATTGCCACCATCACTCTGAACCGCCCGGAAAAACTCAACGTTCTTAACATGATGGGTACCAAGGAGGGCGTCTTCACAGACATGCTGGACGCTCTCTCAGAGGCAGAGGACGACGATGATGTCAAGGTGATCATTATCAAGGGGGCAGGTTCCTCCTTCTGTGCAGGTGAAGACCTCTCCCAGGCCGGCTTCGTCTATGGTTTCGGCACAGGCAAAAAAGGCGAACGCCGTCCCAGCGAGCGCATCAGGCTCAAGTACGACAAGAAGTTCATGGAGGACTGGTGCCGTCTTCTGTATTCACCAAAGCTCACCATAGCCCAGGGCCATGGTTACTGCCTTGGGGCAGGGACCATGATCCTGAATTTCTGTGATTTTGCCATAGTATCGGAGGATGCCGAACTGGGCTTCATTGAGGAACGCATCGGCACAGTGGGCAGCGCCAATCCCTTTGTCATGTCCCTGATCCTCACCGTGGGACTAAAGAGGGCCAGAGATCTCATCTTCACAGGCCGGAGATTTGACGGCAAGGAGGCTGCTGCCATGAGCTTGGTCACCAAGGCGGTGCCCGCAGCCGACCTGGACAGAGAAGTCATGGAACTGGCTGAGGACCTGACGAAGCTGCCCCGTGATGGCATAGCCATTGGCAAGGCCAGCCTGGAGCTGTGGATGAATATCATGGGCATGCACACATGCAGTGTGAGCGCAGCGTACATGTCCCATACCCTCTTCACCAACCTGCGTTGGGAGCCCGATGAATATAACTTCTTCAAAGAACGCAGGGACCAGGGATTGAAGGACTCGCTGCATGGAATGCAAGACAGGTACGTGAAGAATCCGCCCAAGTATTACTCCAAGCAGGGATGATAGGACAGCCTTGGGGGAGTGACAGCAAATGAAAGGACCGCTTGAAGGCATCAAACTCCTCGAATGGGCATCATTCATCAACGGTGCAGGCGCCGGCTACATGCTGGGCGATCTGGGTGCAGAGATCATCAAGATAGAGGAACCCCTGAGGGGCGACCCGTCCAGGGGTTCCGAGAAGCTCTGGGACCGTCAGATGATGATGCC
>PUNJ01000142.1 GCA_003551705.1 Chloroflexota bacterium
CCCGCTCACCCCTGGGACCCCTGACTCCGGGCAGCCCCCTTTCACCAGGTTCCCCTTTTTCTCCAGGCGGGCCAGGTATACCGACCGGGCCTGCCTCGCCCCGCATGTCAACCAGAGTAAACCGCGCCGATGCCTGGCACCCATCTACCCTTGCAGAGACAGCATAGTCCCGGGCCGCTGCCGACGGCAGGGTGATAATGGCTGAGAAAGTGCCACGTGGGTCGGTCACTATGTGCAGCGGCACCCCCACAACATCCACGCCGTCTACTGAAATCGTAACACCGGAACTCCCCGGCATGCCCTTACCGACAATGGTGGTTACGCCGGCACCACTCTCCGGCGACAAACTTATGAACGGTATTACGGTGTATACCTTTTGCATTGAGGCCGGCCTGGTGAAGACATAGTGGGCCCCTGTCACCGTAGGCGGTGCCCGGAAACTGGCCTGAAAGCCTCCCCTATTATCGGTAACGGTGCTGACCACCTCGTTGTCATCAAAGAACACGGATACCCCACCCGGTGGAAGTCCGGTACCAGTCACAGTGATCACTGTGCCTGCAGGACCCGTCGCCGGTGATATGACCAGGCTCGGAGCAACCAGAAAGGTGCTGACATCCCCGGTTAAACGGGGGCCGTGCCCATATTGATCATTGCTGGCAGAAACATTCTCGGTCATGTGGGTTTCCTCGCTTTCATGGACCGCCCCGGCAAGATCTCTCTTGTTCAAGCGGATAGACCATGGTAAAAGTCACCGCAGCGGTCACATCACCCGTTTGAGCGGTTATCTCGTATTCGCCAGCCTGGTCGGAAGGCATGGTAAGGATAACTGTGAAACTGCCATGGCGATCGGTTGCTACTGCAGCCGGCACGGCCGGTAACTCCTGATCACGAGCAAAGAGACGTACCTCTGCACCGGCCGCCATGCCCGTACCTCGCACTGTAGTCAAACCTATCCCCCGAGATGGCGACAACACTAGAGCCGGAATGACGGTGAGAACAGCAGATACGCCTTCATACATCGTTGAAGCAAATGGCTCCGCCCTCACCTTATATTGCCCCGAAGGAAAGGGAGGCAGCCTGAACCTGGCATACAGGGTCCCCTTGGAGTCGGTCCCGCCACATGCTACCTGGGCACCCTCAAGGGATATCTTCACTTCCCCAGGCGGGAAACCGGTGGCTACCAGAGCAATTTCGCTTCCTACTACGGCGGTGTCCGGCGACAACCGCAATCGGGGCGTTACAACAAAACGCCTGCCGTCATCGGTTCCGGCGCCGGTTTCCAGAGTTCGATCGACCATCATGCTTGGCTCACCCTCATCTGGCTCGTGGTAATACGGTGCTCGCCGGCGATTGAGGCCGGCACCGCAAAAGCTGTCCGGAAGCAGCCTCGATCATCGACAAGAACGGTTGCAACATGACTACCGTCAAACCTTACCGAGTGAACGCCCTGTGCAAAACCAGTCCCAGTTACAGTTAGCTCAGTCCCGACCGGCCCGGTGGCAGGCTCGGTCACCAGCCTGGAAACCATGTGAAACACTTCGCTTGTCGATGCCGGATCAGTTGTCAGCCGGTGTTTTCCCCCGGTGGCGTTGGGCACCATGAATACAGCCTGGAAATCCCCGTCACGATCGGGCATGGCCGTGACCAATTCAATCCCATCAAACAAGATACTTACCGTCTTGCCTGGCACAAAATTCTCGCCTTGTATGGTCACAGGCGTACCTACAGCACCATGCACCGGCTCAAGCAGAGTAATCTGGGGTATGAGTATGAAGGCCTCTACAGTCGACGCCGGCCAAGTGGTGACCCGGTATTCACCTGCGATGCCCGGCGGGACCTGGAAAGCCGCATGGAAATCGCCCCGGTCATCGGCGCGGGCCGTCACGACCTCCTTGTAATCGTACCTGACGGATACATGGCCCGCCGGAAAACCGGTACCACGCACGTTCAGTTCGCTCCCCGCTGTACCAGAGGAACAGTCCAGGTAGATTCTTGGCGTAACCACAATAGACCTGCTGGCAGACTCAAGGCGAGTCGTAACGTAGTGCTCACCCGCCACACCGGGCGGCAGCAGGAAAGAGGCCTCGAAGTTCCCCCTGGAGTCGGTCTCGACCATTAGGATCTGGTCAGCATCGTATCTAACCATCACAGTTCCCGAAGGAAAGCCGGTGCCGACCATCGTAACCTCGGTGCCCACCTTGCCATTGTCCGGATAAATGGCAAAGCTGGGGGTAACATCGAATCTTCTCTCTACCGAGACAGGGTCCGTAGTCAGGTTGTGTCGCCCTGCCACGCTGGGCGGTATTATGATTGCAGTGCGAAAGCTGCCGTCACTGCCCGCCACCAGGGTCGTGACTTCCTGATCGTCATAGCGAACGAAGACCCTTTCTTGTGCAGGAAAGCCTGTGCCATCAACCTCAACTCTGGTTCCGACAGGTCCGAAAATGGAATCGATATTTATTGTTGAATGTACGTCGAACCCCTCAATGTTTGCCGGAGGGTCCGTGGAGACCTGGTGCCTCCCACGCCCGCTGTCGGGTATGGCAAAAACGACAACAAAACCGCCGCTTGTATCCGCAACGGTCTCCGCCACCTTCTCCCCATCAAAGAGAATGCATACCCGGCTGCCCGCCGCAAAGCCGCTGCCGGAAACAGATGCCTCACTGCCCACCAGACCGGAAACCGGCTGGAGCCGGATAATGGGGACTACGTGGAACTGCTTCTCCTTGGAAGGCGGCGCCGTGGTTATCCTGTGCTCGCCAGCCGTGCTGGCAGGGCTGGTAAAGGAGGTCCGGAAGCTTCCGGTCGCGTCCGCAGCAACCACGCCCACCTCAGCATCATCGTACCTGACCGAAATGCGTCGGTTGCCTGGAAACCCCGTCCCGACAACCGCCACATCGGTGCCTACCGGGCCGCGATCCTTCTCAACCTCCAATTTGGGCAATACCGTCAGGACCATATCCTGCGATGCAGGGTCGGTGGCGATCCTGTGCTCGCCTGTTACACTGGCGGGAACCAAGAAACTGGTACTCACACAGCCATCCCTGTCGGTCAAAGCATGCGCTACCGTATTCCCGTCGTACAATATGGCAATCCTGGATTCTCCGGCAAACCCGCTCCCTCGAAATCTCATCTCGCTGCCGGCGAAACCCCACTGAGCGGACAGAGAATACGCGGGAACGACTTTGAATATCTCCTCTACCGATGCCGGCTCGGAAGCTATCCGGTGAGGTCCCCTCGCACTGGGCGGCACCTCGAAGCAAGCCTGGAAGCTGCCGGCTGTATCCGCAACGGCGTCAACGACCCGCCTGCCGTCATAGTCGAGCGATACCCTGCGTCCCGCTGCAAAGCCATGCCCCTCTACCGCTATCTCAGCCCCCACCAAGCCGCTATCAGGCTTGATCTTGAAAACAGGGGTCACAGTATACACAAGCTCGCTTGATGCCGGTTCCGTCGTTACTCTGTGCTCCCCTGCAGTACTGGCCGGCACCGCCACTGTGGCATGAAAAACGCCGTCATGGGACGCTGTCACTGCCACAGACTCGACATCGTCATATCGAATGGAGACGCGCTTCCCGGGAACATGACCACTGCCAGAGATCTCTATGCCGGAACCCACCGGACCGGCGGAAGAACTCATTTCGATTGCCGGGATAACATGGACATCAGCGTCTATCGAGGGGGGTTCGGTACTGACACCGTGTCTTCCCGCTCCCCCCGGCGGCAGCCGCAGATCGTATTTGAAACTGCCTCTGGCATCCGTAACCGCGGTCCCTGCTTCCCGGTCTCCATAATGTACGGCTACACGTTTCGTGGCTGCGAAACCACTGGCGACCACACTCAGTGTTGACCCTACTTTTCCTTGACTGGGCTCAATGACGAAGTGTGGCAATATTTCGAAGGTTCCCACGGCAGAATACGGCTCCGTAGTGATACGGTGCAACCCAGTCGAAGCTTCGGGAACGGTGAAGGTCTCGCTGAAACTACCATCTTCACCCGCATTGATCGTTGCCACCTCGACACTGTCAAGGCGGACCGATATGCGCCTGCCTGCCGGGAATCCTGTGCCCATCACAAGTACAGCGGTGCCCACGGGACCGGAAGCAGGTCCTGATACAATGCTCGGCCTCGCGTGGAAGACTGCTTCAGACGAAGGCGGATCGCTGCTGACCTTGTGGTCACCACCTGTACAAGGAGGGACCGTGAAACAGGTGTCGAAACTGCCCGACCGGTCTGCTGCAATCCTGGACACCTCTCTCCCGTCATAACATATTGCAATACTACGGCCTGGCTCGAAACCAGTACCGTTGACGTCCACCTCAGTACCAATGTTTCCAGCTAAGGGCTTGATAGCCATCATGGGCAGGACCTGAAAATATTCTTCACTGGAAGGCGGTTCGCTGGACAACTTGTGCTGACCGGCTACGGTGGCAGGGACCTGAAAGCTTGTTTCCAAAGTACCCCTGTTGTCGGCTATGGACGCAGCAACCTCCTTGTTATCGAATATGATTGAAGTCCGCCTGCCCGGGTCGAAACCGGTGGCAGCTACTTTGACTTCGAATCCGACATGGCCACCATCATGAAGACTACTTATCTTGGGCGTGACATGGAAAGTCCTTTCTACTGATGAGACCAGGGTCTGACGTAAAGAGACGAGATGCCGTCCACCCAGGACCGTCGGTATGGCAAAAGAGGCTTCGCCTTTGCCATACTCATCGGTAACCATGTTAGCCATCTCACTCTCATCGAACATCACATGAAGCTCTTGATGGGGATGAAACCCGGTAGCCAGAACTGTTACTGTCGAACCCACCGGCCCTGACGAAGGGGCCAGGGCAACATCAGGAAATACCGTGAATACTTGCTCGACGGAAGCGGGCTGGGTTACTACTTTATGTTCGCCAAGACAACTGGGCGGGATGCGGACATCACAACGCTGGTTCCCATCGCTGTCCGGTACGAGCGAGACCAAGTGCCGGCCGTCATACTTGATAGCAACTTCCGACCCCGGCTCGAATCCACAAGCCTGCAACCTGGTTTCAGTACCGACAGGACCTGTTACAGGTTCCATTATCAGGCTGGGCAGGACGGTGAACAGTTGCTCGGTGACTGCTGGGCTTGTGGAAATAGTGTGCTTGCCTCCCGGACTTGCGGGTACGGCCAGCGGTTGGCAGAAACTGCCACTGGCATCGACCATAACCTGCAAGGAGTCCCTGTTTCCGAATTTGATGCTGACGGTCTCCTCGGGCATGAATCCCCGCCCAGCGATTTGTACTTCGCTTCCCACGGGTCCGCTTTCGGGCTCCAGAAACATGCTGGGTACCAGGGTGAATATGTACTCAGAGGAAGCTGGTTCGGTGGTGATCCGGTGTTCACCGATGCTGCAGGCCCAAACACTGAATTCCGTCGCAATATGTCCCAGCGAATCGGAAACTGCACTGCACACTTCCTTATCGTCGTAACGGATGGATATCCGTTGCTCAGGAGCAAAGCCGGAACCGCGCAGGCTTATCTCCGTACCCACCGGGCCAACCAGGGGTTCCATGGTAAATTGTGGCATGATAAAGACCTCTTCCGTGGACGTTGGATCAGTAGTGATACTATGAACGGCCGCCTTACCCGCCCACGCTACCAGCGTGGCCTGGAAACTGCCATCCTTGCCGGCCATGGCCTTTGCTGCTTCCCGGCCATCGTACTTCAGACCTATCAGTCCTTCTGCCGGAAAACCGCTACCACTAACGCTGACTGCCGTACCGGCAGGACCCCTGATCGGATCTATGGATATTTGGGGCGTGACCTTGAAGGTTGCATCCCCCGAGGCCGGGCTGGTCGTCACAGAGTGCTTTCCGGAAGCAACCCGGTGCACAACCAGCCCAGTCACGAAGCTACCCCCCTCATCCGAATCTGCGGTGAGCTTCCGTTCACCATCAAAAAAGACCTCGATTCTCTGGCCGGGCGCAAAACCTGACCCTTTAACTTCTATCTCCGTCCCCACTGGACCCGTTTCGGGCCCAATGGATATGCCTGGAAGCATATTGAACACCACTTCGGTTGACGCCGGACGGGAAGCGATGACATAGCTGCCCCCGGGCATGGGAGCAACCTCAAAGGTGGCACTAACGCTCCCCATCTTGTCTGTACGAAGAGCCGCAACCTCCGTACCGCCGAAAGTAAGTATGACCTCGCCTTCTCGATCGAAATTTTCACCCTTCACCGTGATCTGGGTGCCCACCTTTCCAGTATCGGGTTTCACAGAGATAGTGCGGGACGGCTTGGGACACACTGTGAACTCTACCTTCAGAGAAGGGGGGGAAGTGGTAACCTCATGTATTCCAGCTTCTCCTGCCGGTATAGGAAAAGTTACTTGGAACTCGCCCCGGTCATCAGGCGTTGCAGAAGCCACCTCAGCACCGTCGTACATTATGGAAACCTTTCCGGAAACGAACCCGGTACCGGTTACTGTAACGTCCGTTTCGGGTGCTCCAGAATCAGGCACGACGGCTATTGCAGGTGTTTGGCGAAATACCTGATCGGTTGCCGGTGGATCTGAGGAGACCCTGTAATCGCCCGCGGGACCGACCGGAACTTGAAAGACAACATGAAAGGTCTTCCTGGTACTGCTGGTGGCCTTGGTAACCTCTTTGCCGTCATAGTGTATCCGGACGGGGCCGGGACGGAAATTGGCGCCCTTGACGTCAACCGTGGTACCGGCGGGGCCTTTGTCGGGCTGGATTGTCAAGGAAGGAATGACGGTGAATTTGAGGCCTCCGCTATCCTTAGTACTGTCATCCAGCAATATGAGGTGATGCTCTCCACATTCCACGTTAGGTACTGAGACGGTCTCATTCACCTTGTTACCTTTGGCCCGCCCGGTTGCCAGCGGCTTTGCTTCGGGATTGTTCCAGCAGAGCCGGTAGTCTCCGTCCGTGGTGCCTATGCTCCCTTTTACATCAATTGATGCGCCTGAGGGCGCGGGATTAGGAGAGATGGAAGAAATGGAAGTACTGTTTGCGTCAGCCATGAATCACCCCCACTCGGCATACCGCCACAACACGTGTTCTTATAATTAGCTCATTCGAGACCCCTTTGTCAATACAACAGGACTACACGAATAGAAACCAGACCTCGATTATATCAGTATTGACCATTTGGGTGAAGACCCCCGCACGAAGTTGGTAGATACCCCGTTGTCCTCGACGAGTCCCGGCACTATCATCATTCTGGCTGGTTTAACGAAACTCGTCCTGCCACACTTTCAAACCGGAGAAGAAGGCATCTCGAAGGATAAAGGATTACTCGGTCAGATGAGAATCCGGCATTGGTCATGTATCGTGCTCCTGGTCCTGCTCATTACGAGCTGGCTATTTCCTGTATTCCCAGACACCGGTCCCGCGCCTTTTCAGCACCAGGTCGCTTTCGCGAACACCTCCGCACTGGGCGCCGTTAGTCCACCTTACACATCAGGTCATGATCCTGCTCCAGGACAAACAGCTGTACCCGTGAACACCAGTATCGTACTTAACGTATCAGACGACGAAGAAGGAGTCGATCTCTCTACGCTTGTACTCAAAGTCGACGGTATCAAAGTCAACCCTGCCATAACCGGCACGCCCGCCTCGTACACATTAAGCTACAAGCCTCCAGAGAATTTCGATTTCTCCCAGACAGTCAGTATTACTGTCGAGGCTGCTGACCTCGCCGGCAATGGGATGTCCCCTTACACCTACTATTTCGCTACGGAAGCCAGCATGCCGCAGGTCGACGAACAGCTACCTGCACCGGGCGAGACAGGCGTGTCCATCTCATCCGACATCTCCGCCCGTGTTCTTGCTACGGGCTGTGGTGTGGACATCGCCAGCCTGCGCATGAAAGTCAATGGAATTCCTGTGCCCATATCGATTTCCGGTACACCCACCGCCTACACGATAAACCACAGTCCCGCCCATAGTTTCCGCTACTCAGAGGTTGTGCAAGTCTCGATCGACGCAGCAAACCTGACAGGCGGCGTTATGGAGACGGTTACTTATCACTTTGCCACCATGCCTGCCCCCGATACCGCACCACCCTACATTACGGAACGGATACCCGAACCAGGCCAGACCGGTGTCCCCATAGATACAAACATCGTGCTTAACGTTGTGGATGACGGCCACGGCGTCGATATAACGTCCCTGTCCATGCAGGTCCAGGGCCATAATGTGGACTTTCTGATAAGCGGAACACCTGCGCAATATACACTTTCCTATAGTCCGCCGGTTAAATTCTGCTTCTCTGAGTTGGTGACCGTCTCCGTAGATGCTGCGGACTTGAAGGGTAACGCTATGCCGCGAGTCTCCTATACCTTTGCTACGGAGCATGACGATACAGCACCTTACATTTCGTGGAAAAGCCCAGCCTCCGGTGAAGAACTGGTTGGCGTGGATTCCAGCATCGTAATCCAGGTTCGTGACGACGGTGCCGGCGTTAACGTCAACTCCATTCACATGACCGTGCAGGGACTGCCCGTCACCCCGGTTATCACCGAGACTTCGGCCACTTATACACTGATATACACTCCCGCAACGCCATTCCCGTATGCCAAGACCGTAGATGTCTCACTGGAAGCCGCCGACCTCGCGGGCAACGTGATGGCTGCAATCTCGTATACTTTCATGACAAGGCCCGATACCAGCCCGCCGTATGTGACCGGACAGGACCCCGGCCCGGGTACCATCAATGTACCCGTCCATTCCAGCATAGTCCTGCACATCAAGGACAGCGGTGTCGGGGTGGACGTATCCAGCATAAGTATGAGGGTGAATGGCACGCTCGCAAGTCCGACCATAGGAGGGAGCCCGGACCATTACCAGCTATTCTATAACCCCCCTCTGGACTTCTATTTCGGCCAGGTTGTTAAGGTGAGAATTGAGGCATCAGACCTGGCCGGCAACGCCATGTCGCCCGTATCATACACCTTCACCACCAAACCTGATACCACCCTACCGCAAGCAGCAGCAATAAGTCCGGTTGCAGGGCAAACCGAAGTCCCAATAGACAGCAGCATAATTGCCACCATCACAGATTATGGTTCGGGCGTGGACATGGCCACCATTGAGATGGAGGTGGATGGCGTCAAGGTAAAACCTGTCCTCACAGGGTCACCCGCTGCATATACGCTGACTTACAACATACCCGTGCCTTTCCAGTATTCGAAAGTAATAACCGTTGTGATAAGAGCTTCTGATATGGCCGGTAACACCATGGCCCCCTTCAGCTACTCCTTTGCCACGGAACCTGATATACATCCTCCTTACGTTGCAGATGCCAGTCCTATACCAGGTTCAATCGGTGTGTGCACTGCCGCGGTGCTGAGTGTGAATTTGCTGGACAGCGGCGAAGGCATATCCATCGATTCAATCAGGATGCTCGTGAACGGTGTGCCGGTAACTCCGGAAGTTACAGGGACTCCTGCCCACTACGTTGTTACACACGCTCCGGAGGGTGGATTCCGTTACTCCAGCATCGTAAACATAAGCGTCACTGCCTCAGATCTTTCGGGTAACCAGATGGATGCTTACAGTTACTCTTTTACCACCAGACCAGACACGACACCCCCCTATGTAACCGCTCTGGTACCCGCCCCGGACAGCAAAGATGTTTCCATGAATTCCAGCATATTCCTCCATGTGCTCGACGACGGCGACGGGGTTGATGCTTCCAGCATTCAGATGAAGCTCGATGGCCTTCCGGTTGTACCCACCTTGGCCAGTATAACCAATGGCTTCGCCATCACCTACAATCGCCCCGATGGTTGGGACTACCAACAAACAGTTCTCGTTTCCATCGATGCCGCTGATATTGCGGGCAACGTCATGCCAACCTACACATACAGTTTCACCTCTGAGCGGGAACCAGACACCACGCCACCAGTGGTATCAGGAATGTCGCCGGTACCAAATGAAGAGCAGGTAGCACCTGACAGACTGGTTGTGATCCACGTTGCCGATGCCGGAGACGGCGTCGACGTAGACTCGATCGAAATAATCATGAACAGTACCAATGTCAGTCCGGAAATCTCCGGTTCGCCAGCGGACTACAAACTCACCTTCCCGCTCCCCGATGATTCAGGACTGGGTCTGGAGGTGGACATTACCATTGCCGCCTCCGACCTGGCAGGCAACGTTATGACGCCCGTATCCTATTCTTTCACGATGAAGCCCGATGACGTACCACCCTTCACAGCGAAGCACGCACCGGCCCCGGATTCCTTCGAGATACCTCTTGATACGCAGATTGTGGTGCATGTCCAGGACCTCCTCCCTGGCGTAGATGAAGACACCATCGTTATGCTCATCAACGGCATCGAGGTGGCGCCGTCCATCACCGGGTCGAAGGAAGACTACAAACTCACGTATACACCTGACGCAGCCTTCGGACATTTCGAACTGGTTGAGGTTGTCATCAAGGCCTCCGACCTGGCCGGCAATGCCATGGCGCCCTATGAGTATAGCTTTATCACGGAGTCCGGACCGGTTACGCTGCCGGAAAGACCGGTCAACATCAGTCCCGAGCCCGAAAAAACAGGAGTCAGCCTCACCCCCAGGCTCATAGCTTCGGAGTTCTCACACAGCAAGGACAGTGCCAAGCATATGGCCTCCTGGTGGGAGGTAATCTTGATACCCGAAGAAGGTGAGCCGGAGACGGTCTTCGACAGCGGGGTGGATGGAGAGAATTTGACCGAAGTGCAACTCGCGGAGATCGAACTGGAACCTGCCACCACCTATCACTGGAGAGTAAGGTACAGTGATGGTTCCTCATGGTCCGACTGGTCCGAAGAAACAGCATTCACGACCGGAGGAACGTCCCTGCCCCTCTGGATATGGATAGTGGGCGGGCTGGGCGTCTTCCTGTTTATAGGCGTGACAGCTGTCCTGGTGCTACGCCGCTTCGATGCACTGCCCGAATGGCTGCCCTGGCTTGGAGAAGAATAGG
>PUNJ01000017.1 GCA_003551705.1 Chloroflexota bacterium
GGACACCAGGTCACGGGCCTGTTCCAGCGTCTCAGGTGATAGTCTGTCGGCGAGCTTGCGGGAAAGCTCTTCCTCAGTAGTGTACCTTACAAGGTGGGCGCCAGGAGGTCCATAGTAGGTGAGATTGAGGTCCAGGTCGGTTGTCCATACTGCATCCTCCACATTCTTGAGCAGCAGACGGAGGAGAGCATCACTTTCCTGCTGGGCCTCTTCCTGTTTCCGCCGCTCGGTTATGTCCCTGACGGTAACTACAGTGGCGGCATGCCCGGCGAAAAATGATGGAGCCAGTGCTGCCTCAAGGACCTTCACAGACCCGTCTTTACAAAAGATTTTGGCCTCAAAGGGTCGGTCGACATGTTGTCTTGCCAGGTACTGGTTGTACCTGTTCAGGACTTGTTTCTGGGTATCAAGAGCCAGCAAATCGAAGACGTCGAGCCCTGCCAGGTCCCCGAGGGTATAACCCGTCATATCCGTTACTGCCTTGTTTATGTAGACGCACGATGCACCGCATACTACCACGAAGCCGTCCCGGGACTGCTCTATCATGGAGGAGTGCCGTTGCGCGGACTCCCGGAGAGTTTGCTCTTCCTGCTTCCGTGCCGTGATATCGGCGAAGCTACCCTGTCCGCCCTGGATGCGACTCCTGCGGTATAGCGGCCGTATACATCCCCCAATCCAATGTTTGCTCCCGTTGGCTGAGGTCGTTCCGATTTCGAACCTGAGGCTTTTACCGGACGAGACTTCCTTGAACACTGTTCTGGCCTGGTCCTGGAAATGCGGGGGCACAAGTTCGACGAAATGCCGACCGGTCAGTTCGCTCGGGCGGTATTCCAGTATCTGCTCTATATTCGGGGTTATGAACTTGAGGAAACCATTGCGGTCCAGCGCGAAGTCAACTTCTTCGAGTTCTTCGATTGAACTGAGGAGCGGCGTCTCGGGGTGTGCAACCGGTATTCCAGCCTCTTGCACCGCCTTGTATAGCTCGTACCTGTCTCTGACAAATTCACTCATTACCAGTACCCGTGGGCGTTGTCAGGAAGCGGGGTTCACGCGTGCGCTCGTAGACGATCAATTAAGACATATATACGATATATGGGACCGGGCTAAGTGTCAAGAGGTGCTGGTTCCCAGGTCAGTTGGCGGGCTTTGTGTCTGGTGTTGACACATTTGGTCCTTATGGGGCTTCAATGTGGGCTGGGCTCGACAATCGTCGACTCCCAGGTATCGCAACGTCCTCCCCATTGGGCCAGAATCCTGCCGTTCACCGACAGCCGGGCTATCTCGCAGAGGTTCGGACATCCCTTGCATTCGAAAGAAGACGTGTTGTACTTTGTATCGCTGACATCGAACCCTGCAAATTTGGTAGCGGAATGCTTGTTGAGCATCTCCTCATGCACCATGAGCGCAGCGCCGATGGCGCCCATTACCTCGTGATGAGGCGGAACTACTATCTCGCCCTTCAACTCCTCTTGCAGAGCTCTTACAATGCCCTTGTTGAAGCCGACGCCACCCTGGAACACGACCGGAAAACGAATGTCCTTTCCGGAGGACACATTGTTGAGATAGTTTCTGACCAAGGCCTGGCACAAGCCGTATATGATGTCCTCGATACGATGGCCCATCTGTTGTTTGTGGATCATGTCTGACTCTGCAAAGACGGTGCATCTGCCGGCTATACGTACCGGGTGCTTGCTATCGAGGGCTCTCTGGCTGAACTCGTCTATGCTCATATTGAGGCGTAAGGCCTGGTGGTCCAGAAAACTGCCGGTGCCTGCTGCGCAAACGGTATTCATGCCGAAGTCGGTGACCACACCGTCTCGAATTATGATTATCTTGCTGTCCTGGCCTCCGATTTCAAAGATGGTCTGGGCTCCGGGGACATGCGATAGGGCTGCTATGGCGTGGGTTGTGATCTCATTCTTTACCAGGTCGGCGCCCAGTATTACGCCTGCCAGGTACCTCGCGCTGCCTGTTGTGCCTACACCTCGAATCTCGCAGGACCCCGGCAGGTGCTTTCTCAACTCCCTCAAGCCATTCTGGACCATCTCAATTGGCTTTCCTTGGGTAGGGAGATAGATAGCTGTGACCAGATTGTTGTGGCTGTCGAGCAGGGCGAATTTGGTACTGACAGAGCCTATGTCAATGCCCAGATAGACTTCCATTCATTCTCCCGATTCTCGAATAGCTATGGTTTGCCCGGCGCCTTCGTTCAAGCAGGTCGACAAAGGCTTCCAGCCTGGTCAGAATCCCGGTCTGGCTGATCTGTTCATCACAGACCATGGTCAATACAGGCAAGTTCTCTTCTGTAACGGGCATTATGTTTTGAGCAATAGTCTCCGGCATGCATGTGAAGGGGACTACATGGACAAGCCCGTCAAAGCCCTCTTGGGCAAGGTGCACCTTCTCGGCCATGGACTCCATGCCGTGGCCGCCAACGTCTCTCCTCATGTACGGGTAGGCGTATTTTGCCAGGTTTTTCTTGTCCCTGTTGAGGACATTCAGGTACGATGCCATCTGCATATATTCCGAAAAGAAGGTGGACCGGTTCCGGACTACCTCTACTCCCAACTTACCGATTTCCGCCTCCAGATTCAAGTTAACATAAGGTTCCATAACCACAAATAGCTCGCCCACCAGTCCGACCTTCAAGGGCACTACACTGTTGTCGCGCGGTATGGAATCAAGTCGCCGGTTGTTATCCCGGACCGTTTGTCTCAACTGTCCGAGGGTGCGGGCGGCGTCTATGGCCCTTATTGTCTCATGGAAGACACGTTCAGCCTCACCATGGTCGATGAAATATGGCCGGTTCCTCTCCATCTTGCGCTCAAGATCATCCAAGGCCTTCAGCTTGGAGGTGCCGAGCCTGTAAGCTTCGATCACCTTCCACCAGGATGCATTATCGGTGAAGCGTTTCACACGTTTCAATATGTCGGTTATGCCGTTTTGCGAACTGGGGTGTTTCAAGAATTTGAACTTGTAGCCCATGTCCAGCAGGATTTCTTCATAGACCTTGGCATAGTAGCCCATCCGGCAAGCGTTGGAACTGGTTACCATGAACAGGGTCTCTGCTCCCATTTCCAGACACTCGATGAAGGTGCCCAGTATGGCCTTGAAAGGCAAACACGCGAACTCCGGTGAGTACCGGGTACCTAAAGAAATGGTATTCCTAGTTACCGGCGGGACCAGCAGGGCCACATTCAGTATTTTGGCCGATTCCCGGAAGGCCGGGGCCACAAGACCAAGATTGGGGATACCCAATGAACCTATGGCCTTCTCATCCTGGGGAGGATTGAATACTATTTCGAATTGTTTGGGGACCGGTTGACGGGTCCGTTGCACCATGTCTGTGAATGCTTCCAGTCTTGTGATGAGACCGCCCTCCGCCGTGTGCTCATCGAAGACCAGGTTCAGCATGGGTTTGCCAATACGCTTGGCCGCACGCTGCAGTATGGCCTGCATCATGGAGTCCGGACCGCAAGTGAAGGCCACGGTCGAGATTATGCCATCAATCCCGGACTCCAGAAAATAGGCGCCCGCGCCCATAACCTCTTCTTCGTAACCCCAGTAGGCGTGTTCCACCAGCTTGAGCATGGCCTTGCGCAGAGCGGTATCTTCAACGGTCTCGGCTAGAAGGACCTGAACGCCGAGGTTCTTCAGATGATGCATGAGACGCTGATTGACCATGGGATCATGGACAAGGTACGGGTGTCCGATAACTGCAACGGTTGCAATCGGTTTGTCCACGGATTGGGTATCGCTTCCACCGAAATCAGGAAACATACGCTCGAGGGCCTGGGGGTAAGATAGTCCCGTCTTCAATAACTGGGCGTATTCCAACTGAATATTGTTGGCCTTTTCCAGGGCGTTCCTGGCATCATATTTGCGTCCAAGCAAGCCGGTTGCCATGTTGGTGAAAGTTTGAAAAAGGTGCTTGTCTCCCTTATTGATGTCAATGTCAGGGTCCAAGATAGGCGGGCATTCGGGGACAAGGGCCCTGACAACGTCGGGCAATCCGATGAATTTGGGGCAGTTGTAGACGCCCAGCTGAGTAGCGTGTGTGGCTGGTATAAAAACGTAATCGCATTTTCCGGCCAGGGCATAGGCATGACCGCAGAAGACCTTGACCGGTAGACAGACATCTCCGATGGTCCTGGCACAGCCGATCCTGACCATTTCTTCCGTGGTTGGCGGCGAGGTAACTACCTCGACGTCCAGTTGGTCAAAGAAGGTCTTCCAAGTGGGAAGGTACTTGTAGTACAGCAGTCCTCGTGGAATGCCTATCCGCATTACATGCATACCCTGGGGGTCTGTTCAGAACCGAACATACGCTTGGTCAACGGCAACAGTGCCACGCTTCTTTGCTCACTCTTTCGGGCCGTGACCAGACGAATTTATTGCCGGATTCCAGCCGGTACAGGCTACTTGCTTCCTGGTCGAGTTTCACAGCACAATCATACACGCTGGGTACCTTATGATCAAGGCCTCGTATTCACTCACCTAAAATGTCACCGAAGGGTTAGCGGCTAACTCATGTAAAAGGTAACCGAAATGGTGGAAAATGGGGCTAGCTGAGTAAGGCAAGGGAGGTAAGAGCTGGCCCACATGGCAAGGATGGATATGCAGGCAAGAAAGGAGTACCGAGCAGTCGTGAGAGAGAGATACTGGAAGGCCCGCTGCAACAGAGAAGTTGAAGCCTCATGATTGCTGAGATTGCCAACACCGCCGGGGCAATGTATGTTGTAATGACCAACTGGCTGTCAGTATGGTACTGCTCTAAACGAGGAGGAAGAAGGACAGTGCAGGTAGATCTGAATGGCAAGATAGCTCTGGTAACTGGGGCAAGCAAGGGCATCGGGAAGGCGATAGCTCTTGGGCTTGCCCAAAACGGCGCCAATGTCATCGTTAATGCCACCACGCCTGGCCCTGCTTTGGAGGTTGTGGACCAAATCAAGGCCATGGGCAGACGGTCCTATTTTGCACGCGCTGACATATACCGGTTCCGCGATGTGCAAGAGATGATGGACCAGGCTGTCCAGGAGTTTGGTCAAGTGGACATTGTCGTGGCCTCTGGTGGTGCAGCAGGGACCCCTCCCAGATTTTTCCATGAGATCGACCCGGCGGAGTACCTGACTACTGTGGAAAGCCATCTAGTGACCCGCCTTAATTGCATAAGGGTGGCCATCGACCATATGAAGGAAAGGCAGTGCGGGAAGATCGTAACCATTACCACAGATGCGGGCAGGACGCCAACATACGGTGAGTCGTTGATAGGTGGTGCGGCGGCCGCGCTGGTCCTTATGACAAAGGCCATCGCCCAGGAGATCGCACGCTGGAGAATAAGACTGAACACAATATGCACTACGGTTACCAGGGACACTCCCGGATGGGAAAAGGCGATGTCGGACGAGTCAACTTACTTGTACAAACTGTTCAAGAAAGCCGAAGCAAGGATACCTTTTGGGATGAACAGGCCTGAAGATGTAGCCCATCTGGCCCTGTATCTGGCTTCGGAAGAGTCGGATCAGATTACAGGGCAAATTTTCAGTGTCAACGGCGGGCTCTCATTCCCTGGTTGATAGAATCGAGTTGATATCGATGGTAACTGGAAACGGCTCCTTCAAACAAAGCCGCCTTTTGGCTATAGGGGATGTCAATCCTCCAGCCTGAATTCCCACTGGCAGGCAATGTTCTTATCCTGACGGGGTGGAAGCTTAAGAGGTGTCACCCTGATCTTCGGGTTAATCGTCTTTGCGCGAATCTCAAAGAGCTTGGTCTCCACCTCACGGCATATCCTGCTTTCCCGGCCCTCTCCCTCTCTTTCCAGGGCTAGTAGTGTAGGGCAGCGGGTGATGGTCCAAATACCTAGCTGAGGGCTCTTGAGTTCGAAATGCTTCTCAAGCACCCAGGCCCAGGGGCTCATTTGCGTGGCCTTGATCAGGGCGGCCACGTCATTGCCTTTGATGTTGAACAGTTCACAAGTGGACCGAACATCGTGGACCTCCATGGCCCTCCAAACATCCAGGTCTGTCTCGAATGCCAGATCATCGTCCGCCCTCTTCTTGAGGCTCAGGTACCAAATGCCATCCAGCTTGCGGATATAGTCGGCATAGCTTTTGAGGGCATCCAGCAGGAATTCCTTCGAAAAGTCTGCAAACTGGATGTTCGGATCAAAATCATCGGTATATTCGGTCCGATCTGACATCTTGCCTCTCTCCCTACAATCTCTTAGAGTGTGTACTTCACGACTGTCCGGAAGCATCCCTCAGTTTCTGGATGTAATCGATGAGATAGGCCTCCACCTGGGCCTTTTCCAGTCCCTCACCTGTCCACATAGCCTGCCTCTCGCTAAGCCGGCCCCTGGTCTTGGCTGGCAACCCTGCCACAAAGGATCCTGGTTCAATCTGTTGCCCGTCGACGACTACCGCTCCGGCTGCGATTACACAGTTGTCGCCGATCTCGGCGTTGTGCAGCACAGTTGAGTTCATGCCAACCAGGGACCGGTCCCCGACCTTCCTGCAATGCACAACAGCACCATGCCCAAGTATGACATCATCGCCGATGACCAGGGGTGTCCTCAATCCGCGCTGCCAGTCCTCGTACTGACCAGCGTGGACCACGCAATTATCCTCGATCAATACGCGGTCCCCTATCTTGACAGCGCATAAGTCGCCGTTGATTACGGCTCCGGCATGGACAATGGACAGTTCGCCAATTTCTACATCGCCGCGGACGAGTGCCAGAGGATGCACGAAAGCGGAAGGACTGATCCTTGGAGTGAAACCGGCAAAGCTTTCTATCATCCGTCTCTAACTTCCTTTCCGGCTGGACTTCGGCTCTCCACAATGGTCCTTCCTGCCCTCAAGTGAGAGCGTACGGATGGATTCTGGACCCCAACTTGGAAAAGTATCAGCATGATAGCCGAGGCAAGAACCCTGCGCGCATGTTGCCTGATCTATGGTCAACTAAAGACCTTTGCCTGCTATATAGCTGACAAGGTCTGCCATGCGGCAGCTATAGCCCCACTCGTTGTCGTACCAGGCCATAACCTTGACCATGTTTTTGCCGATGGCCATGGTGCAGTCAGCGTCCACGATTGAACTGGCCGGGTTTCCTCTGAAGTCGCTGCTCACGAGGAGTTCTTCGGTGTAGGTAAGGATTCCTTTGAGTTCACCGTCGGCGGCCTGCCGCAGGGCAAGGTTGACGTCCTGCGCAGTTGCGGGACGTTCGAGGTCTACGACGAGGTCCACCAGCGACACAGTCTGAGTCGGGACTCGCAGGGCCAGGCCGTGAAGTTTGCCCTTCAGTTCCGGCATAACCTGGCTCACAGCCTTCGCGGCACCGGTGGTGGTTGGAATGATGTTAAGGGCGGCAGCACGGGCTCTCCTGAGGTCTTTGTGTACCATGTCCAGTATCCTCTGGTCATTAGTGTAGGCATGTACCGTAGTCATCAGCCCCTGGGTTATGCCGAAGCTGTTATGGAGGACCTTGGCTATTGGAGCGACGCAATTGGTAGTGCAGGATGCGTTGGACAGTATACTGTGTCTGGCGGCGTTGTATTGGCCCTCATTCACGCCGAGCACTATCGTTATATCTTCATCTTTGGCCGGTGCAGAGATGATAACTTTCTTGGCACCGCCCTGGAGGTGTGCCGCCGCCTTGGGGCCATCCGTGAAGAGACCGGTGGACTCGATGACAATATCCACGCCGTAATCAGACCATCCGATCCTGGCGGGGTCCCGTTCGGCGAGGACCTTAACTTCCCGGCCATCCACCTGAAGTGAGTCATCAGTGAAGCCGACCTTGCCTGGATAGGCCCCATAGGTACTGTCATACTTCAAGAGGTGTGCGTTGGTCTGGGTATCCGTAAGGTCATTAATGGCCGCAACGACGATAGAGTCTGGATAGTTCTGAGCAATTGCTCGGAATACCAGCCTGCCTATGCGACCAAAACCATTAATACCGACTCTGGTGACCATTTGCTTCCCTCCCTTATTCTGGCATTTATGCAAGATTGGCCAACGTTGCCGCCGGTTGCTGCGAAGACCTGCACCTATACAGGTGCAACCTATTTATGCCGTCGTTGCCAACGGGTCTTTTTGAGCAGCTTTTTATGCTTGTGCTTGGCCATCTTCTTCTGGCGCCATTTACGCACCGAACCCATAAGAACTACCTTTCATACAATCACCAACCTTGTAGGACCATCGCCTGCCACGTCGAAGCATGTCGAGGAAAGCCTCCATCTTAGTACGCAAATTTGGAGTTAGGACAAAGTCATGATTGCCCTCGATGGTCAATAAGGGCAGTTTTACTGCATCCCTGATTATAATATCACCAATGCCTCGATGGCAAAAGGCTTGAACATAATGAATGACTCCGTCTACCTGGCGACGGGCGAGTTCCGGCAGAATATCTTCCAGCCTTTCCTTCATCGAATAGGGATAGGTGTAAGTAGTGTACTGGCGTGATAAGGATTTGCACGGATGGGGCATCGAAAACTGTCGCTGGACTTCATTGAATACAATCCTGGCACCCTGGCTCTCGACAAAACGATACATGTCTCTGGCGAAAATTGGTGGCACGCCTATATAAGCCAAACGAATATCTTCCGAATGGGCATGGCGCTTGCGGCAATCAAGCAGAAATTGCCTCAAGCGTTTCTGATAGTCCTCGGCATCACCGTCGAAATCCGAGCTGGAGACCAGCCACAGGTGGTTTTCCCAGCCGCTTACAAGACCCTCTTCCCATGTAAGTCGATCGAGTTCCATTAGAAGGCGTCGACAACTGGCCAGGGCCTTGTGTGTCCGGGCAGCCGCTTGCATCGTTGTGTCCAACTGGGTTGCCAGGGCTTTCAACTGGCGATATACCAGGCGGCCATCGGGTCTGTCAGGATAAGCGAATGGCAACGCTCGAATACCCTTCAGCCGCAAGACTTCCATGAGCATGGTGGTATTGGAGCAGTCTCCCGTTGTAACGCAGATGACCTCTTCTGCCTGTCCTTCCATACAGGCGCCGAAGATACCCTTGATCCATGTACAGCAAGTTTGTGGGAACCCGGCATTTTCAGCGGCATTGACCAGGCTGTCAGGATAGGCATGATTTATAAAGACATTGTTCAGGTCTACGGGCGTGCAACCTGCGGCAAGGAGGACTTCGGAGGGTACCGTTGTGGTGGTGCCGATGGTCCTCATGAGGTCTCCGGAACGCGATAGAGCAGGGAACCATCTTCCCTGGTCTTTTCGACGAAGCCTTGTGCAGACAGCGGCTCCAGATGTGCCAGCGATGACATTACAGCCAGCCTCTTGTCCAGCGGGCACAAATCTGAGAAAGGCATTACGCTACCATTTACAATCCATGGAATCTCAGAGGAGACTTGGTAAGCCGTACGCGCACCCTGTCGAACAACACCAAGTATGGCCTCTCTCCTCTGTTCCAGATGTTCCAGCAGTTCACGTACACGCCGCTTCATCAGAGTGAATACATATTCATGGGCGGGCAGGACGAGGTCTACGTCCAATTGCTCTACCAGATGAAGAGACCGCCGATAGTCGCCCAACGGGTCGGGGCCGGACTGGGGATGCATGCCCACATTGGGGAAAATGACCGGCAGTACATGATCGCCCGACAGAAGCAGCTTGAAATTGGGCTCGTATAGACATATATGCCCCGGAGAGTGCCCCGGTGTCCATACTATCTGGAAGGTGAATTCACCATGAGCAATGGTCTCACCACCGTGGAGCACAATCTCTGGAGTCAAGGGTGCAACATATTTGCGGACCTCCAGTGAGGCGTTCTGCAGGAGTGGCAATTCCTCTTCTGGTACACCGTGGTCCCTGAGGGTGGCTGCAGTTTCAGCAAGAAGCTGGTCCATACTCAGGTATCGAGGATTAATCAAGTCAATCTCTACCTGATGCATGGCCACCCTGGCCGGCGAAACCTGCTTAAGCTTACCCACAAGCCCGTAATGGTCAGGATGGAAATGAGTAATTACAACCAGGGTGATATCCTGAAGGCGCACTCCAATCTGGTTAAGCCGGCTCTGAAGAATAGAAAAGGTATATCTCGTATTCCAGCCGGTATCGACCAGCATCCACTTTCCATCACCACGTATCAAGTATGCATTGACATCTATCAGTTGGGACCCCGGTACCGGAGCTGGTAGATCTATTTGATAAATGCCAGGAATCAGTTCAATCATTTCTGGTCAGGTTTACGAAAGCTCCTTTGCCAGCGTACTTGGCACTGGAGCCCAGCTCATCTTCGATGCGCAGAAGCCGGTTGTATTTGCAGGTGCGTTCCGAGCGACAGGGAGCCCCTGCTTTGATCTGTCCCGTGCCTGTAGCTACGGCCAGGTCAGCTATCGTATCATCCTCTGTCTCGCCGGACCTGTGACTGATAATGGCGGTCCATCCGGTGCGCAAGGCCCGGCTGACGACGTCCATCGTCTCGGTAAGAGTTCCGACCTGGTTGAGCTTTATCAGGATCGAATTGGAAGCAGCCTGTGCTATTCCCTGCTCAAGCCTGGCCATGTTCGTAGCGTACAGATCATCACCCACGATCTGGATTCTTTCACCCAGCCTCTGCTGGAGAAGTCGCCAGCCTTCCCAGTCGTCCTCTGCCATACCATCCTCGATGCTTATGATCGGATAGCTGGATACCCATTCACTATAGAAGTCGACCATCTGCTCGGAGGTCAGGCTCCTGCCCTCTTTAGCCAGTGTGTATTGCCCGTCTTTGTAGAAGGTACTTGCTGCCGGGTCCAAGGCTATGAAGCAGTCGTCGCCTGGTTTGTACCCTGCCTTCTCTATAGCACGCATGATCAGGTCCAAGGCTTCTCGGTTTGATTCTACAGCAGGGGCAAATCCGCC
>PUNJ01000098.1 GCA_003551705.1 Chloroflexota bacterium
CAGTCCCTGAGTACTTGCATCGCTGCCGCTAGTTCCTCAGGGGTGGGCTGGTAGGTGGCAGGTTGCTCCGGCTCCGAACCGGCCAGCAGTTCTTCGATTTGCTTCAGGATGTCGTCCATTCATAACCTCCCCTCAATGGTCATGTAATTGCAATTAGTCATTTTGTCTGGTAAACGCCATGCACATTACGGCTTCAGTATTCATCAATGACGATGAAACCGGCCTCCATCAAGACTACGACGTCTGGCTGGAGTCTCTGGCCCCGCACGAGCCTATAAGGCGTTACAGGCACAATCTCACAGGCGAGGACAATGCTGACGCACATCTCAAACGGCAGGTTATGGGGCGTGAAGTGGTGGTCGCTATAACAGGCGGCAAGCTGGACCTCGGTCCCTGGGAACAAATTTTCTATGGTGAGTTCGATGGTCGCCGCCGGAAGCGCATACTGGTTAAAATGATTGGGGATTAGCCCCGGTCCAAGGCAAACGCCGTTTGCACAACTGCGCCCAAAAGCGGATCAGACCGTAACCTTGGACCGCTTGAAGTAGGCAAAAGCCTTGTCAGCTTGAACAGCAACAGCAACCAGTTCCCATCCATCTGCGCCAAACATATTCATAACGTTCTCTTGTTTCTCCTCGAAACCCTCTTCTCCAGGCGCTGAAAAGACCGCGATTTCGTATTCCCAAGCTGTCATCTTCTTCCTCCTGAGGGCCGCTGGCCCTGGCTCGGACAAAGCACCTCTTCTACAATTATGCCCGCTGGGGTGAAAGATGGTCCGGCCTGCTGCCGGAATCAGGAAATCACTTCTCAAGACTGCGATGAAGCAGGGACTGCCCACGGCATTCGCTCTGCTGTTCCCTGGAATATAGGAGTTTTCGGCAACTTAACGAGCAAAATAGCGGAAGGTCGGCGCGCGATTTGGATGGTATCTTCTTGCCAGAGGTAAAGTATTGTCGATCCAACAGGACCAGAGCATATTCTTTCCAGCGTCTTGTCCCCGTTTTGCCACCCTTGGAAACAAGCGAAGGAAGAGGCCGGATGAATTGGGAGTTTATCTTGGCACTAGCCTTGGCCATACCGATAATTCTCTTTCCCGCTGCCTTCGTGTGGTACCTCGATGGAGGACGGATCTATGTAGCCATCCGCCGGGCCTTACGGAGAAGGGTATCACGCAGAAGAGCAGAGGAAGAGGACAAGGAAGAAACGTGTTAGCTCGCTCGTCATGTCAACTTGACGCCCGCCGGAGCCAGGCCGCTGGCCCTCATTTCGAAGCCTGGCCTCTTCAAAACGATGATTCCGCTTGTCTTCCAGGCATGGGTCCCACCGGGAAGCCGGATAGTATGCACACTAGTTTGCTTTACTCTGCTGTATTTTGCTATTATGAACACCGATCATAAAGCTCTCGGCCAACGTATGAAGCAAAGGAATAACTACAGGTTGGAGGTGCACTTGCAGGAAGCATGGTCTACAAATACAACAAGGGCAGGCCATAGTAGCCGGCCGCCCGGCGCGAGCATCGCGAGTCATGGCAGCCACGGCTGCCACATTTTGGTTGTAAACAGGTTATTGCCCCACGGAAAGGAGGAATGCCCGTGGAACTGAGTAGGAGAAGTTTTCTCAAGCTCACAGGTGCGGGCGCCGGAACGGCTCTGCTTGTTTCCCTCAGCAAGGGCACCCCGGCGTTTGCCGCCAAGAGCTACCCTCTCAAGAAAGTAGCTCAGGAAAAGACCACCATCTGCTGCTACTGCTCCCTTGGCTGCGGCGCCATCGTCAGAATCTACGAAGACGGCAGTCTGCAGGTACACGGAGACCCTGACCATCCCATCAATGAGGGCACTTTGTGTCCCAAGGGCCTGGCCCTGGCACAGATCAGCCAGGTCGATGGCGAACCCAACGTGCCCTACAGGTTGAGCAAACCGTTGTACAGGGCTCCGGGAGCCACGCAATGGGAAGAGAAATCATGGGACTGGATGCTAACGGAGATTGCCAAGAGGGCAAAGAAGACCAGGGATGAGTCTTTCGAGACCGTAGTCGGCGGTAAGACCGTCAACCGTACCGAGGCCATTGCCCACATGGGCGGCGGCGAACTCGATAACGAGGAATGCTACGCCCTGGCCAAGTTCAATCGTGCCTTCGGCGTGGTGTACCTGGAACACTGCGCCCGGTTGTGACACTCCTCGACGGTAGCGGCTCTGGGAGAGTCGTTCGGTAGGGGAGCCATGACCAACCACTATATCGATATCCGAAATGCAGACCAGATACTGATAATCGGATCCAACGCAGCGGAAAATCATCCCGTATCCTTTAGATACGTGACCCAGGCGCAGGAACAGGGTGCCACGCTGATACACGTGGACCCGCGTTTCAACCGCACCTCCGCCAAGGCCGACATCTTCGTACAGATGAGATCGGGGACAGACATAGCCTTCATGGGCGGCATGATTTTGCACATCCTGGAGGATATGAGGAAGAACCCTCAGAACTACAACATCGAATACCTGGTGCAGTACACAAATGCCGCCTACATCGTTAACGGTGCCGATGTGCCCGGCGAAGATGGCCTGTTCAGTGGCTGGGACCCGAACGCGGGCAGCTACGACAGGACGAGTTGGAGATATTCAGACATGGGCACCCCCGGGACGGAGCCCAGGCTCTTGTCTCCCTTCTGGTCCGGCTGGGCCAAACGGAACAGCCCCTTCGCCGAGGAGGCCTGGGAAGAACTGGATGACCATTGTGTTCTGCGCCTCATGTGGGAGCACTACAAGCGCTACGACAAGGAGACGGTGTCCCGGATCACCGGCGTCTCCGTTGCCCAGTTGGAGCGGGTTTACGCCGAGTACGCCAAGTCCGGCGCCGTAGGCAAGGCCGGGACCATCATGTACTCCATGGGCACCACCCAACATACCTACGGTAGCCAGAACGTCCGCATATATGCCATCGTGCAGTTGCTGCTGGCCAATATCGGCGTGGCAGGCGGCGGGGTAAACGCCCTGCGGGGAACATCGAACGTCCAGGGAGCCTGCGACAACGGGCTGCTGTTCCACATCATGCCTGGGTACATTGGAGTCCCCAGAGACGTTGATGACGATCTGGATGCCTACCTGACCCGGATATCGCCGGCGACCATCAACCCTGCTGCAGGTCTCCCGACGGACCACTCCTTCAACTGGTGGAGCTTCAATGACAATATGCGCAGGTATGTGGTAAGCCAGCTCAAGGCCTGGTGGCCCGAACAAGACCCCAACGTCAGCTTCCAGTACCTGCCCAAGGCCAAAGCCGGCGTGGATTACTCGCATATACCTATTATCGAGGAAATCAATGCGGGCAAAATCAAGGGACTCTGGCTATTTGGGCAGAACCCCGTGGTCGGAGGGCCCAGTGTCAACTTTGCCCGCCAGGCCATGGCCAAGCTGGACTGGATGCTGTTCGTGGACATCTGGATGAACGAGACCGGCGAATTCTGGAAGAGGCCGGGCGTCGATCCCACCACAATCAATACCGAGGTCTTCCTCCTGCCGGCTGCAGCCTCCTATGAGAAGGAAGGCAGCATCACCAACAGCGGCCGCTGGGCTCAGTGGCGCTACAAGTCCGTCGAACCGCCCGGGGAACCCGACAAGCGCGGCAGATCGGACCTGCGCATTGTTACCGAGTTGCTGGCCAAGCTGAAGGAACTCTATGAGGCAGATGCGGATGCCCCCAACAGGGATGCCATCCTGAACCTGGACTGGGATTTCACGCCTCCCGGCGAGGAGGTACCGAATTGGACCTACCCGTCTGCGGATGCCGTTGCCCGAGAGATCGCCGGATGGGCCCTGGAGGACTACACGGCTGTCTTTGCCGGCACAACGCGCGACTACAAGAAGGGCGAAAGCATCGACACCTTCTTCCATCTGGACGACCAGGGCAGGACCGCCAGCGGAGAGTGGCTCTTCTGCGGTTCCTACACGACGGCAGAGGGTAACAAGCTGAAGAAGCGCATTAACGTCGACGAATCAGGAGTGGGCCTGTACTCAGACTGGTCCTGGTGCTGGCCGGTAAACCGCAGGATAATCTACAATCGTGCGGCTGTTGATCTTGACGGCGTGCCCTGGGACAAGAGACATCCGGTTGTCGCCTGGAAGGACGGCGCCTGGGTTGGCGACGTTATCGACGGTGGAGGCGCTCCCATCAATCTGGCTCCGGCCGGCGCAAAGAGAGTGCCCTTCATCATGCTGCCGGAGGGCGTGGGCAGGCTCTGGGGCTACGGACTGGCGGACGGCCCGGTACCCGAAATGTACGAGCCCTGGGAGAGTCCCATCGACAACATAATGTCCAAACAGCAATTCAACCCAGTAGCATATATAACTCCCGAGGAAAACAATCCGCGCGGCACCGTCGACAAGTATCCCTACGTTGCCACAACATACCGCTGCACGGAACACTGGCAGACCGGGACCATGACACGCAGCCTGCCCTGGCTGAATGAACTCATGCCCGAGATGTACGTGGAAATCGGAGACGACCTAGCTGGTGAGCTGGGCATCGCCCCTGGTGACAAGGTGAAAGTAGAGTCGGCCCGAGGCGAGATCGCGGCGGTGGCCGTGGTCACCAAACGCCTGCGCAGGCTGGTCATCGACCGAAAACCGGTCCATACCGTGGGCATCCTCTGGCAATGGGGATACACCGGACGGAACAAGGGAGACAGTGGTAACCTGCTGACCCCGCATGTCGGCGACGCCAACACCACCATACCGGAATCCAAGACGTTCCTGTGCAACGTGAGGAGGGCATAAGATGGGTAAAGGAGTGCTTGTTGATCTCACCAAGTGCATTGGATGCCGGGCATGTCAGGTCGCTTGCAAGCAGTGGAACGAGTTGCCCGTAGAGGACACAAAGGTCCAAGGGGACACCATTGCCAATCCGCCTGGACTGTCAGGTAAGACCTACACCACCCTGGCATTCAAGGAAGTAGAGCATGACGGCCAGTTTCACTGGGTCTTCGCCAAGAACCAGTGCATGCACTGCCAGTATGCCGGCTGCAAGACGGCATGCCTGGTAGGCGCCTTTGACAAGACCGAGTTCGGCGCCATTGTCTATGAAAAGAACAAGTGCATAGGCTGCCGTTACTGCCAGATGGCCTGCCCCTTCGGCGTACCCGCCTATGAATGGTGGAGCCGCACACCCTGGATCCAGAAGTGCACGTTCTGTGCGGACCTGCAGAGCAATGGTCTCACACCGGCCTGCATAAGCACCTGTCCCACGGATGCCCTCCTCTTCGGTGAAAGAGATGACATGATAAAGGAGGGCAAGCAGAGAATAGCTGCAAACCCCGATAAGTACGTGAACCATATCTATGGCGAAAAAGAGGTGGGTGGTACAGCATGGATGTACCTTTCAGCCGTACCCTTTGAAGAGGTAGGCTTCTACCCGATGCGGGAAGAGCCCGTTACACATAATGTGGACAATGCCATGTTCGCGGTACCCTTCGGACTCGCTGTTGTCGCCACCGCAATGACCGGCTGCTACTTCATATTCAAGAGGCGCCGGAAGCTGGCCCAAGCCAAGTCACGCAGTGGGGAGGGTAAATAATGCAGAATCAAGAAGCTCAAAAGCGTTTCCCCTGGGGTAGCCTGGTCCTGACTGCTGTGGCGGTGCTTGGCCTTGTTGCCATTGTATACCGCTTCCTTTACGGCCTTGGGGCCAGCACCAATCTGAGTGATGGGCGGGCCTGGGGCATCTGGATCAGCTTCGACCTCTACATTGGAGTTGCGCTGGCTGCCGGCGGTTTCACGCTGGCCGCAGCCGTCTACATCTTCGCCAGGGAGAAATACCATGCGGTAATCAGACCCGCCATTCTGACCGCCTTCATCGGCTATACGCTGGTGATCCTGGCGTTGCTGGTCGACCTCGGACAACCGTGGTTCATCTGGAAATTCATCTTGCACCCGAATATCCATTCACCTCTGGCTGAAGTCGGCCTGTGCGTCATGCTCTATACCATCGTGCTGGCCTTGGAATTCAGCCCGGTAGTTTTCGAGCGGCTTAACTGGCGAGTGCCCATGAAGTGGATCCGGACCATCCAGATCCCCCTGATCGTGGCCGGTATCACACTTTCCACCCTGCACCAGTCATCTCTCGGTGGAATGGCTCTGATTTTCTCCGAGACACTGGATATGCTGTGGTACTCCCCGATACTACCACTCCTGTTCCTGATCTCGGCGATCGCTGTCGGTCCGGCCATGGTGATAGTCGAGGGATCGCTCACCAGCAGGGCCTTTGGCCACCAACTGGGCAGAGATGTCCTGTCCGGCTTGGGCAAAGTTATTCCCGTAATCCTGGGCATTTACCTTGCCTTTAAGATCGGCGACCTGGTTGTTACGAGGCAGTTGGGCCTTATCTTCTCAACGTCGTCGTACACAATACTGTGGTGGGTGGAGGTCCTCTTCGGAGTCGTACTACCCATGATACTGCTGTCGCGGCCCAGCGTCAGAGAGCATGCCTGGAAACTGTTCGGCGCAGCCGGTCTGGTGGTACTCGGCGTGATGCTCAACCGCTTCACCATAAGCTGGTTCGCCCTTGAAGCGCGGCCGGCAGTGGGCTATTTCCCCCATTGGATGGAATTCGCTGTATCGGCTGGCCTGGTAGCATGGGCTGTTGCCATAGTCATGGTCTGCAACAAGGTGCTTGTAATGCATGAACATGCAGAACCTGAACATGCAGAAGAACCAGAGTTGGAGGGCAAGCCTGGGATCATGGTCGAACCCGGTGCCGCCCCCGGCAACTGATTTGTACCAGTAGAAATAGAGAGCGGACCGGTTGATCGCCGGTCCGCTCTTCTTATTTCTATCGAAATCGCGGTGCTTCTAACTCAATAGACCTGCTACAAGATTACCTCTCTCATTTGCTGCAAAGCTCGGCGTATTTCGTCAACCGACCCTTCTTCCTCGATGGTAGATATGTCACCCAGGCTACTGTTAGTCAACATCGCCTTGATCACCCTACGCATGATCTTGCCACTACGCGTCTTGGGCATCATGTTCACAAAGACAATGTCTTTAACTACGACTATGGGTCCCATATCCTTCCTCACATGTCGCACCAACTCCTCTTTCAGAGACTCGCTTGCTTGATATCCTTGTGAGAGCACGACCAGAGCACTGGCCACCTCGCCTCTCAATTGATCAGGGACCCCGGTTACGGCAGCTTCTATCACCGCCGGATGGGCCACCAGGGAATTCTCGATTTCGATGGTGCCTATCCGGTGTGAAGCTATCTTGATCACCTCATCAGCTCTGCCCGCAAACCACACATAGCCGTCCTCATCCATATGCGCAGCATCGCCGGCATAGTACTTGCCCATAGTTCCAGGCTTCGCTTCCCAGTACTCACGCGTGTACCTGTCAGGTTCCCCCCACAGCGCCGGGGTCAGACCGGGAAAGGGTTCCGTCAACACCAGAACTCCCTTCGTGTTTGCCGGGAGCTTCTCACCATCTTTCTCGTTCACTATTTCGGCGCCTATGCCCGGAACCGGGAACCCTGCCGAACCCGGCTTTATCGGTGCAAGGCCCAGCCCGTACGGATTGGCTATGATAGGGCCTGATGTTTCTGTCTGCCACATATTATCGATTACCGGTATTCTTCCCTTGAGTACCTGGTTCTGCAACCAGTCCCAGGCTTCAGGATTGAGGACTTCACCTGCCACTACGACCCGTTCCAGGCTGCTCAGGTCACGTCTTTCGGGTTGCTCCACACCGTACCTCATGAGTGAACGCACACCGGTTGGAGATGTGAACATTCCTGTAACATGATTGCGCTCTATTGCAGCCCACCACATATCCTTCTGAGGATAGTCGGGAGTGCCCTCGTAGAGTAACGAGGTGCAACCGGTCAATAGAGGACCATATATGCAATAGCTATGACCAACTATCCAGCCAATGTCCGAAGTGGCAAACCATATGTCATTCGGCTTCAGACCGTACACCCACTTGCCCATGCTATAACAATAGACCTGGTATCCACCATGGTTTTGAACGGTGATCTTCGGCTTGGCGGTAGTCCCTGAAGTAGGCAGCAGGAACAGGGGCTGATTCGCTTCCAATTCCACAAAATTATCGTCGCAGCCCCTCCCCTTCTCCAGGAATTCATCCCAGTCAATGTCCCGCCCCTTCCTCATTGGAGATTGAACTCCCGCCCCCCGGTCCAATACGATGACGTTCCTTACTTGCTCAGAAGAATCCAGTCTCTCAATAGCCTCGTCCATCATTTCTTTGAGCAGGACGGGCCTGTTTCGCCGCATGTTCCTGGCCTGAGTGATCACAAACCTGGAACCGCTCAGAGCAAGCCTGTCTGCGATGGCGCCCGGCGAAAACCCGGCAAAGATAACCATGTGGATTGCCCCTATGCGAGCGCAGGCCAGCATACATGCAGCGGCTTCGATACTCATGGGCATGTATATGGCGACCCTGTCACCTTGGCGAACTCCCGTGCCCCTCAATGCAGCCGCGTACTTCTTGACCAGTTCCAGTAATTCCAAGTAGGTTATCGTGCTTCTTTCACCGGTGTCCCCAGCCTCAAAGATGAAGGCAGCCTTATTGCCATGCCCGGCTTGTATCTTCTGCTCCAGGCAGTTATAACTCACGTTTGTCAGGCCGTTGACATACCATTTGAAGCTGGGGTAGTCCCGGACAAAGACGTCTTTCCATTTCCTGAACCAGTGTATATCAGGACTGGCATCAAGTGCCGCCTTTTCCCAGAAACCCCTTTGGTCATCCTGGGCTTCCCTATAGAACGCCATTAGCTCAGGTGACAGACTATTGGTTTTGTTATTCATCTTCGTTCTAACCTTCCTCCTGGCGGCAGGGGTGATCAGGTCAAGCCAAGGGGCATACCTATAAGTATAGGCCCCTCTGTACGGCAGCAGACTACATGCAAACCTGACTATCAGGTACACGTGCTCCGGAAGTCCAGCTGCCACTCCCTTATAAAAAATTATCAACAGCCTCTGTAGCGGCCAGCTTCCGTCTAAATGCTTATGCAGGTAGGCAAATCTACCAACCTGGCCCGTCTGTTTCCGTAGCATTTCTGGCATGTGCCAGCTTGAATTTCACGGCCTCGCCTGACTTTCCTGCGCCGGGAACCATCACAATGAGCAGCGTAGCGGTAATTCAACACTTATCGTCGTGCCCTTTCCGGGGGCGGCACTGATACTTGTTGTGGCACCCATGAGCCGGGCACGTTCCTGCATGCCGACCAGTCCCAGTTTCCCCAACCTCGTCAGGTCCCCAACAGAAGACGGCAATTCAAAACCCCTGCCATTGTCGCTGATCGTGATTCTTACACTAGCCGGTTCAAACTGCACCAAGACCTCAGCCCTGGTGGCTCCGGAATGTCGACAAACATTATGCAGGGCTTCCTGCGCGATGCGAAATAGCATGAGTTCCGCATCCTTAGGCAAACGGTGTTCTATCCCCTCCATCAGGGTCTCTATTGGTATCGTTGAATACCCGGACAGGTCTGAGGCCAGCCACTGAATGGCAGGCAACAGGCCGAGACGATCGAGAGTAGGCGGGCGCAGCCCCTGGCTTAACCTCCTGACGCCCTGCATGATGGCGTTTGTATCCTGCCAGAGGTCCTCCAGCGCCTCTTTCCTCTCAGCCCTCAAGTCCTCACAAGATGCCAGGTTATCCAGTTGGCGCGAAAGTACGACGAGGGCCTGAATGGTGTCGTCATGGAGTTCATGAGCAATCCGGTTTCGTTCCTCTTCCTGGGCCTTGGTCACTTCTCCCAGATAGAAATTAAGGTTTTCCCGCATGCGGATCTCTTCGGTCACATCCCTGGATATATTCTGGAAGCCAATGACCGTACCATCCTGGTACACTGGACTGGTGGTCAGTTTGAGTGTAGCTTCGGAGGCATCCTTTCTGATAATCTTCTGTTCGTAGGGCTGATCTATCGGCTCATTAATTAGCAGTTTCTGCCGCATCTGCATGGCCAGCGCCAAACCTTCTCTAGGCAGGAACTGCTTTACGTTGATCCCTATTAATTCGGACATGCCATAGCCCGTTTGTGTCTCGCAGGCTTTGTTGGCAACGGTGATATTGCCCTGAAGATCGTGGACCCAGATGGCATCGTTGGCATTTTCAAACAGACCCCTGTAATTCCTTTCCGATACGGCCAGGCGTTCGAGAGCCTGTCTTTCGTTCTCATACAGCCGGGCATTCTCTATGGCAATGCCCACCTGATTGGCAATGCCTGTGAGCAATTCCACCTCTTCATTGGTGAAGTGGCGGCAGTGGTTCATCATGATGCAAAGTATGCCCATAACATTACCCTTTGACTTCATGGGTACACTTAGCAGAGAACCCACATCAAAGTCCTCCGCAGTATGTAACGCATTCGATGTGCTGGTGGAAGCGTTTTCAACGTATAAAGGCTCTCCGGTTTGGGCTACCCGGCCGTTGAATCTGGTCCCCATCTGGATGACCTTGGCCCTTTCAGCAAAAGTGTTCGGGACGCCCCGATGAGCCGCCAAGACCAGGTTTGTTCCCGCCTGGGGGACCAGATAAACCAGGGCAGCCTTGACCTCCATGACTTCCATAACGTTCTCGGTGGCCTTGTCAAGTACCTCTTCCAGTTGCAAGGATTGCGAGAGTATCGTCGAAGTCCTATTCAACGCGGCCAATCGCTTCTCGTTTTCCTTGATAAGGTCTATCTGAGAGCGAAGCGTGCTCTCGGCCGTTTCCAGTCTTGCGCGCCGCTCACGTTCTTTCTTCAGAGAATCGAAGGAAATAGCCACAATATTGCCCATAATAAATACGGCAACCGCCTCGAAAAAGGCTTCCATGGGGGCGTGGGACATGAATAGTGCCCGCGGCAGCATGCAGGCAAGAGCCAGCAGGGATACGGCAAAAGCCGCGTGGCGGCCGAAAAGGAATACCGACCATATGATAGGCACGAGATAACCGATTCGCTCGAAGGTATGGCGGCTTACACCAAACTCCGAAAGCCAGTCGGAGAGAAAGGCGGGATGTGCAAATTGCTCTCGATAATGGGGAAAGGTTATGAGAACCACCAGAACAAACAAGAGCCAGAAACCGGGGTGTCTTAGGGTCCTCGTGAGCCAGCCACGACTAGTTATTGCCAACATTGCAGTTACTTTGCTTCGCAGGCCATCTAGGGAATGTCATCCAGAGTGATCCATCCCTCCTTGAGCCCGCGTACAACAGCCTCGGTCCTTGAGACCACCTGTAGCTTATTGAAGATGTGCGTAAGATGTCCTTGCACGGTCCTTATGCTCAGGCAAAGCTCCTCGGCTATATCACGGTTGCTCAACCCGCGGGTGGCCAGCTTCAGAATCTCCCGCTCCCGCTGGCTCAACGTCTCCAAGCTTCCCTGTTTCTTCGGCTTCTGTGACGTCGATACGAAGCGGTCCAGGACCTTTCGAGCAATGGACGGATGCAATACCGATTCCCCGGCGTAAACGGCTTTCACAGCTTCCACCAATTCACGTCCCCGCACGTCTTTCAGCAAATAACCAGCGGCTCCAGCCTCCAGCAGGTTGAAAACAAATTCGTCGTCGTCGTAGGCGCTCAGGATCAGGACAGTGATCTCAGGACAGTTGTTCTTGATCTGTTTTGTAGTCTCCACGCCGTCGAGCAGAGGCATTGAGATGTCTATTATGGCTACGTCCGGCTTGAGCCGGCTCGCCATCTCTATGGCTTCGAGCCCGTTTGTAGCATCGGCGATCACGACCAGACCGGGTTCTTGCTCAAGGATACGACGCGTACCCTCACGAACAACGGCGTGGTCATCCGCAATCATAACCTTGATGTAGCTCATTCCTGAGTTCCCTTGGAGAATCCTATGGTAACACAGGTTGAGCCCAAACACAAACAAGTCCTATGTTGACCCTAGTCTTGTTGGATATCCGGGAACGTCAGGCGGATGCCGGTTATGCTATCAAGCCCCTTTGTTCCAGCAATCACCTTGTACACGGAGATTCTCGCAACAAGAGCGTATTCAACTACCTTGGTCTGCTACTTGCCGTATGGGTTCGGCCGTTACGCAGCCAAGGTTGCCAGCCAAGTCCTCTTATTCCTAGTGTTGTCCGGTTTTTGGCCGGCCAGCGTCACTGATGTTGGTAAACCACACAGCAAGCACCGGTATGAGGAACAACGGTACCGCAATTACTACAGCAAGAATAACGTACCATTCCATAGGCCTTCCTCCTCTGACCCTCGGGTCTACGCTTTATCGAGACTAATCTATCAGACTCGCCCGGATATGACGCCCGTCTTTATACTCGGCGCAGACTCCACGAGACAAGCATTATGGCTTATCGTGCCTGCGAAACAGATGGCCGTCCTTATCATATTCCATGATACAAAAGATGGTCATTGATGGCAACCGGGCAGGCATTATCTTGCTCTGGACCAGACTTGGAATAGGAAGAGGCAGGTGCACCGACCAGTGACACCTGCCTCGTTGCTGGAGGGAACCCTTGCCTGGAACCCCTTAGGATAGATGGTCTGGTATCTTACCCTCAGGAAGCCCCAGGCAAAGCTATACCCTCAGGCCTTCATGGACACCAACGCCTGGATAATCGTCTAGTTAGTGAAGGTCCGGAAGAGGTCTTCGATCTGTGCCAGTATGTCTCTCTCCGGCCTGGTCTCTCTGCCGCCACTCCTCAACCAATCGAGATACTGGTCCTTGTCCGGCCTTATGCAGCTTTTCAGATCATTGTGAAAGACTTTCGTTGCTCCGCACTGTTCGCAGACACCCCGGCTGGTGCTGGCGTTTGCTCCTTCGATTAACCAGTAATGCTTGCAAGTGTGTTTTCCTAACCGCATCTCTCTGAAGGTTGCCACTTTCTCGACCATTCTGTACCTCCTCTAGTCTACCTTCACCCGACGCACCAGTTTCCTCAGCCACCAGACTTCGTTTTGATAGATTGTAATTAGAAAAGCATCCATCTTGCATCAGCCAAACCGCGCCGATACCTTGGCGAAAAAGTCCATCTATGACGTTAGATTTCTGGATTCGACTAAGCAATCCATGCAAGACCCCGATCCACCTATGAGAGTATCATGGAGCCTTGTCCATAAGTACCCTTTAACACCGAGATGGGCAAGTGTCCTTCCTGACAAGGGACCATACCATCTCGCCAAACCTGCTTTCAATGGGGAAGGCGGCAACCGGACTTACCCGACCAACATCGTGTACCGGTCTCCGGCATATGTTCTAGGCTATTTGTGCACCTTGCTGCCGAGATTTTTACACGGCAATAAGTATAAAAGCGGTAGAAGCAGAGTGGACTCTGCTGGTAATATGGGGCCAGAAGACGCAATCTCCACAACAGTTGATAACCCGCAGTGGAGGGCAGGAAGAAGTACCATACACCGACATTTGTCGGTCTAAGCCTCCCCCTGCCCTCCACTCTCTTTGTACCGCCATTTACCACGAACCATGTAACGGCTAGTGCCGGCTAACACCACGAACTTTGGATCGCTTTCACCAGGCCTTTGACAACCCTGGCAACGATTCGTGTCATCATCGCAGTTCATATAAAAAGCTTGTATACTATACCCCAAGTTCGCACCTTGGCATTGCAGGAGGCAAAATGGACTTGGCCAAGTACACTATCCCAGCCAATCAATTGAGATGGACATGCGACCCCTGCCATTTCGACTTCAATTGCACAAAGAACCTGGCACCCCTCCAGGAGTTCATCGGCCAAGACAGGGCCATAGGCGCCATACAATTCGGTCTGTCAATGGACCATGACGGCTACAACATTTACGTGGCCGGCCTTACGGGCACCGGCAAGAACTCGGTGGTCAAGAGCTACATCGAAAAGCTGGTTGCCGAGAGGCAGGCTGGCCAAAACGCCTACTATCCTAAAGATTGGTGTTATCTTCACAATTTCGTTGATCATGACCGGCCAAAGGCACTAAGCCTGCCCCAGGGCCAGGGAAGGCTGCTGCGCCAGGCTGTGCAAGACCTCCTGCGCAACCTGAAGGAAGAATTCGCCAGAGCCTTCTCCAGCCAGGAGTATCAGGCGCAGAAACGCGCCATAGCCGAGGAGGGTCAATCGGAACAACAACGACTGTTCAAGGAGATTGAGAACGAAGCACACCAGAAGGGCTTCTCCATACAGATCACCTCTGTCGGTCCCAGTGTTATTCCCCTCAAGGACGGCAAACCTTATTCGCAACCTGATATAGCCGGCCTGGAGGAGAGCGAGCGTGAGGAAATACAGGCCAAGCTGTCAGAGTTGATGAAGAAGCTCCAGGCCACGGTCGAACAGGCGCAGGAGATCGACAGGCTCACGGCTGGGAGGTTGGAGCACGTTGAAGACACGATGGCAGACCATATCATCTCCAGGCTCTTCGAATCCGTGGGGAAGAAATTTGCGTTCTCAGAAGATACCCTGGGCTACCTTGCTGATCTGCGGTCCTACACTTTCCAGAATATGGACGTTTTCAAGGTGATCGAGACCGCTCAACCCAACCAGCCTGGCCCAGGCATCACACTAGATAGAGACCGGGACCCGTTTCTTCCCTTCCAGGTCAACGTGTTTGTGGACAACAGCCTGACTCAGGGCCCCCCGGTGGTAGTGGAGTCAAACCCCAGCTACACAAATCTCTTCGGCATGATAGAGCGTCGTTTTCTCATGGGAGGATACCTGACAGACCATACCATGTGCAAGACGGGGGCGCTCCAGCTTGCCAATGGCGGATATCTTCTTCTCAGTGCCCGGGACGTCATGATACATCCAGGGGTCTGGATGGCTCTAAAGAGAGCTCTTAAGACCAAAGAGATAAGAATCGAGGATCCGATGGAGGCCTTCGGACTCATGGCCCCCCAGGGTCTGAGGCCGCAACCCATACCCCTCGATGTCAAGGTAATGCTTATCGGTGACAGCCTGTTGTATCAAATGCTTTCAATTCATGACGAGGATTTCTGGGAGATATTCAAGGTCAAAGCCGATTTCAATTTCGAAGTCGACAAGACACCGGAAAATATTATGGCCTATGCCTCATTCATTGCGGGGTTCTGCGAGGAAGGAGGACAACCCCACTTCGATCGTACCGGTGTAGCCAGGGTAGTTGAGTATGCCGCCCGGATCGTTGCCGACCAGGACAAGCTATCGACCAGATTTGCCTGGATAAAGGAACTAATCCGCGAGTCGGAGTATTGGGCAAGAAAAGACGGCGCCGACCTCGTAGCAGCGCGGCACGTCAATCGGGCACTGGCAGAACGCAGGTTCCGCCATGACCTTCCCAACGCCCGCCTCATCGATATGGTCAGGAACGGCACTGTCATGATCGACGTCCACGGCACCGCCGTGGGCCAGGTCAACGGTCTCAACGTTTACTTACTGGGTGATATGACCTTTGGCAGGCCCTCGCGCATAAGCTGCAGCACCTTCCTTGGCAGAGGTGGCATCATAAATATCGAAAGAGAGTCTCACCTGAGCGGCAACTTACATGACAAGGGAGTTCTAATACTAAGCGGCTACCTGGGAAGAACCTATGCCCAGAAGCAGGCGCTTTCAGTTTCTGCCAGCATATGCTTTGAACAGTCATATGAAGGGATCGATGGGGATAGCGCTTCGGCAGCCGAGCTGTGTACCATCCTTTCCAGCCTGTCTGGGATACCCATTAAACAGGGTATCGCCCTTACGGGCTCCATCAACCAGTCCGGTGAACTCCAACCCATTGGCGGAGTCAATTACAAGATCGAGGGCTTCTTCATGACCTGCCGAGAACTGGGATTGACAGGCAACCAAGGGGTCATAATTCCGCGCCGCAATATACGCAACCTGATGCTAAGAGAGGAGGTTGTGGACGCAGTCAATCAGGGCCGGTTCCACATTTATGCCGTGGATCATATTGATGAGGCCATGCAAGTCCTGACCGGCAAGAAAGCTGGGCAGAGAAGAAAAGACGGCAGCTTCCCCAAGGGCAGCATAAATTTCATGGTGGAGACTCGTCTGAGAGAACTGTCAAAAAGGGAACAGAGGTCAGGTCCTGCAACCTCCGGCAAGCAAACAAGTCCAGACCAAGGATAGGGACAGGGCCGTCCCCAAGACGACCCTGTCCAAATATATATGAAATGGCGGGCCTGGCCTACCTTAGCCCGCCCATGATGAAACTATTCTACGCCCTCATACTTGAAGGACAGCCTCAGTTTTGTTCGATAATTGATGACTTTCCCATTATCGATCTGCATGTCCATTTCCACGATTTCCGCAATGCGAAGGTCCCTCAACGTCTTTGCCGCTTGTTCTACTGCCGAGGCGGCTGCTTTCTCCCACGAGTCAGGACTGGTCCCCACAAGTTCGATTATTTTGTAAACGCTATCAGGCATGGTTCTCCTTTCAGCAAACTCTATCCAGGCCAGACTTCTGCTTGCAAACTCATTAGCCAGGTTCATTGCAGCCTTGCGTATGCAGGCACGACTGGACAAGGAACGGAAGTCTCATCAGGTCCATCATAACGCGGACTGCTTAACAAAGCAGTTAATACTGGTGTCAAATTCGTCGCAGTTGCGTTACGCTTTGGAATTCAGGCACCACGCACAGCCAAGACTTCATCTTAGACGGTTACAACTGCAGAGCTGGGTATGGAACCAGGCGATTCAGAAGCCCTTTATCAACGACTATCAGAGAGAGGCTCAAAATCAACGGCTGGGATCCAAAAGCTGAAGATGGTCCCTGCTGCGTCCTCAGTCCTCATCCCAATCTGGCCCCCATGCAAGTCGATAATCATTTTGCTTAAAGGCAGCCCCATTCCCAAGCCGCCGGTGCGCTTGCCACCCACCTCACGCGGCCTGTAAGGTTCGAATAACCCGCCCCGTTCTTCCGGAAGTATGCCCCTCCCTGTGTCCCGGACCTCAACAGAGAATCGGTCATATTCCAGCCTGGCACTGAGCGTAATCTTACTGCCCTTTCCGGAGTACTGGCTGGCATTATCCAACAAGCTGAGTATTACCTGCTTCAGCCTGTCCTCGTCCGCCCATATGGGTGGCAAGTGGTCCGGGATATCCAGGACCATGGACTGTCCCAGGTTGGAAACTGTGTCCGATAGTTCTTCGGCAACCTGTGTCAGTATTCTAGTTGGCTCTACAGACCTCTTGTTCAAAGTAAGTATGCCCAACTCTCCACAAGCCAGGTCGAGAAACTCGTTAATTCTGCTGCTCAGTCGGTATGCGCCGCGGACAAGGCTTCTTGCGAGGTCCAGAGGAAGCCCCTCCCTCAAATTGGCAGCAAGGGCCGTACTTGAAGCCAGGACTGCGGTCAAAGGAGTCTTGAGTTCGTGGGCCAGCGCCCTCGTGAACTCAAGCCTCTTGTTCATTTCCACTTCAATGGTCTGTCTGAGCTGGACTTCATGCTCATACATCCCCTGTAACTGTTGATAGGCTATTTTCCGGCCGGTCACGTCCTGCATCTGCGCCAGGTAACCGCAGGGAAAGCCCCCCTCGTTTGCCATAAGAGGCGTAATAACCAAATCGATTTCCACCGGCTCAGTCTTGGTAGTATCGCAAAGACCCAGAACTATGGCCCGTTCAGAATCCAGGCTACTGTGAAATCTGGTCTCATTTCCAGCCCGCAACTCCGCTTTTGCTGTTTCAGGCAGCCATGGGGCATCGAACAAAGAAGGTTGCGTCCCTGCCACATCGCCCTCCATGGGCACGCCAGGCACGTTACCAAAGACCCGATTTGTGGATACCTGGTAGCCTTCGGCGTCATACAGAACCATGGCAACGGGCAATTCGTGATAAATGGAGCGAATAGGCCCGCCCATCCCCCGCTCGGCCTCTTCCTCCCTGAGCCGGTCCCTCTTCTCCATGGCTATGCAAACGAAACCCTGCAATTTCCCCCTCATACGGGAACCCTCCGGCTCAAGACTGCACAAGGCTCGAGCTTTGAACTCAGTCCATATAGTCGAACCATCTTTATGCAGCATCTCCACCTCCACCGAACTCGACCCGGAAAGGTCTCTGTCGCTCCCCAATTCCTCCTCCATCACGCTATATACTCGTTTCGCCGATTCCGTAACGAAAAGACCCCCAACACCCAGAGCAATAGCCTCTGCTTGGGTGTAACCCAGCAGCGTTGTGACTGAGGGACTAACGAAGGTGAGATTGAGAAAACTATCAGCGGTGAAGATGATCTCCGACACATTCTCGGCCAGCAAGCGAAATTGTTCTCGCTCAATTACGGCGTTTTCGTTCTGATATCGTTCGGACACCCTGCTAATGAACAAGGCTAGCCGTGGTTCAATCTTTGGTTCATAGACAATTCGAACACCGACTCGCACCGTGTCCCCGTCCTGGCCTTGCATTGAAACTTCTGTTTCTGCCAGTGTACGGCCCCCATCAATCACTTCTTGCAGACATCCAAGAAAGCTTTCACGGTCTTCTTCAACCAGATAGGCATCAAGTAGTTCTCCAAGCAACTCGGATGCGGACTCAACTTTCAAGATGGCAGCGGCAGCAGCATTGGCCTCCAATATCAAACGGCTGGAATCAGCGACTATAAGCCCGTTGGGAGCCTGGCTGATTATGTTTTGATAGTAACTGCTCTGTTTCTCCAGGCCCCTGCGGACCCCTATCAGGTCGCTGATCTGAGAATCAAGCCCCTGTTCCAGCACGCGCAATTGCGATATAAGGGTGGCAATCAGGGCTTCATTTTCTCGCGTTGTACCCATCCGCACACGGAGAGCCTCTAAAGAGGAACAAATCAAGTCGAAGCGATTACCGTAAGTGGTCACAATCTATGGTTGACACATTAGTTTGCAGGAAAAGAGTTGAAGCTTTCACGCCGCCACCGTCCTGAGGTGCTTGGATAGGGCATCCAGAACATCATTCCACTCCTAGAGACTGAAGGAGGACCCAGGACTTGCAAAGATTGGTTCGCTGGTAGATCACCCCCTCGCTCCCCGCAACTCTTTATCATGCTATCATGAAGCGGTTACAAAATCAACAGTTTTCCGACCCCGAGCCTATGTCAAGCCGTCATCAACTTCGTAGACGATGCACGTTATATCTTTATATTAAAGGTCCTACTTGACAACGAAAAAACAGCTGCGTTAGTATCAGGCAAACGCTACAGACCTGTCCGCTAACAGACCGTTAGGTAATGAGCAGCAAGCGGCATCAAGGCATGGTAGCGAAACTTAATCAGGAGGCCATCGATGGCGTTTGCCGACAAGACTCTGACCTGCCGGGAATGCGGCGCTGACTTCACGTTTACAGCAGGCGAACAAGACTTCTACCAGTCCCGTGGACTGATGAACGAGCCTGCCAGATGCCCTGCTTGCCGGGCAGCCAAGCGTAGAAATCAAGCATCGAAGCCGGAACGGGAGATGTTCGACATCACCTGCGACAATTGCGGTAGTGCGGCACAGGTCCCTTTTCAACCAATGACCGATCGACCTGTATACTGCAACGACTGTTTTGCCAAGACCAGACGAGAAGGAAGATAGCAGCACCGTAACCAGATTCGCACATTCAGGGACGGGTACCGCATTGCTCCTCCCCTGGACGGAGTCCCATAGCTATGTCCGGTGTTTATTCGAAACTTCTGGCTGGACGCTAATAGACGCTTGCAACAACAAATACACCTGCCCCGGCCGGCAATTCGATACCCGTCCCTCCACGTCGATGACAGAGATGCCGCCCTGCCATTCGCTCCGCCTCATTCCACCTCATGAGCCGTGAAGAACACCAGTGAAGCGATTTCGTGCGCACGCTCCGCTTGATGGGTCTACCAAGAAGCAACACACAACCGTGATAATCAAATGGACAACCGAGCAGGCCTGTAAGCCGGGTTTTGTTGTCTACCTTGCGGCAGACCGGTGGCCATCTATCTAGCCCCGACGTTACCGGCGGGGTCGAGCAACCAACCCAGGGACATCGGTCGGGCGTCCTTACGTCCCCCTATTTGGTCTTGCTCCGGATGGGGTTTACCCAGCCGGCTGGTCACCCAGCCGCTGGTGAGCTCTTACCTCACCTTTTCACCCTTAGTCCGCCGTGGCGGACCGGTTTGGTTTCTGTGGCACTTTCCGTAGGGTCACCCCTCCTGGGAGTTACCCAGCATCCTGCCCGAAGGAGCCCGGACTTTCCTCCCTCTTGGAGAACAGGTCTCCAAGACGGCGACCACCCGGCCTACTCGGCTGACCAGTTTCAGTTTACTACTTTCTCAAATAGATTCAAGAAGAAAAGTTACTAATCATGACCACGGACAAATGCAAGACGGACATGACCAGCCCGCTTGATTCGAGCGCCGGAGACACCCACTCCTGCCCCTTTCGAGACCTTTGAAGCTTGCCCGTTCACGAAAGAGGCCGGTTTGAGTCTTGCGCATGCTCATCCAAAGCTTTGTTGGCTAAGCCATCGGCACGCGTATTGAGCTTGCGAGGGACGTGGCGGATATGGAACGAACTGAAACGGCTCAACAGCTGGGTCACCTCGCGGTGAAGAGGCTTGAGTCCGGTATTCCTGACCATGTAGCTGCCCTGTATCTGTCGTACCATCAATTCCGAATCCGTACGGATCTCGACACTTCGTGCGCCCAGAGCGGCTGCTTCCAGCAGCCCTGCAATCAATGCCCTATATTCAGCCTGGTTGTTGGTTGTGGTCCCAATATACTTAGAAATGCGAGCCCGCTCCTGGCCTGCATCATCCTCTATCAATACGCCGATAGCAGCCGGACCAGGATTCCCTCGCGAAGCACCATCAACATATATTCGCACATGCTCACTCATAAGTTAGAAATTTTACTGAATAACAATTGCAACGGGGACCCTTTACACGCAGTCCCCTGCTGAGTCCTGCTAGCCGAGGTACAGAATGCGACCGCAACTGTCACACTGGACCAGTTCAGCAGCTCGAGCCCGGGAGATGTCGCTCATGGACAGCGTTATGCGACAACCCTGGCATCTACCCAACTCTATCTTGGCTACGGCATATCCCTGTTTCCTGTTTCGCACAGCCTCATATATATCCAGGTTTTCCGGGGCTATGGTAGCTGCCATCTGACCACGCCTTTTGGCGGCATCTTCCAAGGCTGCTTCCAGTCTAGCCTTTTCCGTCAGCATTTCCGCCCGCTTCTTCGCCCACTCTTCTTCCAACTCTCTGACCTTCGATGCCTGGCTGACAACCACATCTTCCATGCTCTGAATGCGGTCCATCAGTTCAAGGGACTTGTCTTCCTCGGCCCTGACCTGCTCCTCCAACTGGTCCACTTGCTGCTTAAGGCTGGCCAGTTCTTTCGGGTTCTTGACGGAACCATCGTAGAGTTTCTTTTGCTGGGGTTTCAGTTTGGCTACGATGTCTTCAGTACTATATTCGGTTTCGCGTAGCTGTCGCTGAATATCGGCCAGTTGTTCTTTCTTATTTGCAAGATCGACCTGGGCCTGGGACAACTCATGGTTAAAGGCCAGTTGCTCCTCCACGTGGGACAATGTTTCGCCGGTTTTAGCCAGCTCATAATCAATCTCTTGCAAGTCACGCAACTGTTTGCCTGGGTTCACCAACCCTCCTCAGCTTTGCTCCAATTAGCCATGCTTCATCCTTCTTCTGCGAGCGATCGAATAATCTTAATTGAAATGCCCACGGTGTTTTATTATAATCTTTTTGGTACCTAAGAGGAAAGATTTGATCCAGACCCATAAATGTGGAGAACTTAGATCGGCACATATTGGGAAAAGGGTGGTCCTCGCTGGTTGGGTAAACCGGCGGAGAGATCACGGGGGTTTGGTATTCATCGACCTCAGGGACCGTGAAGGACTGGTCCAGGTTGTTTTCAACCCGGAGATATCCCCGGAAGCCCATACTATAGCGGATAGTTTACGGAATGAATATGTATTACAGGTCTGGGGAGAGGTCGCCAGACGACCGTCAGGGACCGAAAACCTCAAATTGCCAACCGGCGAGATCGAGATTATTGCCGGCAACGCAGTGGTCCTCAATTCATCCAAGAACCCTCCCTTCTATATCAATGAAGAGACGGAGGTAGATGAGAACCTGCGTCTCAAGTACCGTTATCTTGACTTGCGCCGGCCCCGCATGAAAGAGAACGTGATACTCCGGCATCAGGTTATCAAATTCATGCGTGATTTTCTTACCGAGCGCGAATTCATTGAGATAGAGACACCCATACTCATCAAGAGCACTCCGGAGGGAGCCAGGGACTACCTGGTGCCCAGCCGGGTCCATGCCGGGAAGTTTTATGCCCTGCCGCAATCACCTCAGCAATTGAAGCAGCTGCTCATGGTAGCCGGATTTGAGAAGTACTTTCAGATTGCTCGTTGCTTCCGAGACGAGGACCCGCGTGCCGACCGGCAACCCGAGTTTACTCAGCTAGATATGGAGATGAGTTTCGTTGACGAGGAGGACATTCTCGGTCTGCTTGAAGAGATGTTCACCAACCTGATAAGCGCCGTCAAGCCTTCACTTAAGCTGATCAGGCCATTCCCCCGCCTGTCCTTCCGGGAGGCTATGGACCGCTTCGGTTGCGATAAACCCGATATCCGCTTCGCCCTTGAATTTAAAGACCTCAGTGACATTGCTGTCAGGACCGATTTCGCCGTCTTCCGAGAAGCTGTCCAGAAGGGTGGAAGGGTGAAGGGAATATGCGCACCGGGCTGTGCTAAATACAGTCGCCGGCAGATAGATGATCTTACTCAACTGTGTAAGGAATACGGAGCCAAAGGGCTTGCTACAATTGCATTAACGGACGATAGCGGCCGGTTGGGTGTGGACAAGGCAATATCCTTCGTTGCCAAGTTTCTAACGTCCGAAGACTTAGAAGAAATCGCTCAAAGGTTTGAAGCCGGTCCCGGAGACATGATATTGATATTGGCCGACCAACAAGATACTGTAAATAGAGCCCTGGGACAGCTACGACTGGAAATGGGTAGGAGATTGGGCCTGATTGACCCCGAACTGCTGGCCTTTGCCTTCATACTTGATTTTCCCCTTTTTCAGTGGGTGGAAGAGGAACAGAGATGGGATTCTATGCATCATCCTTTTACCGCACCCTTTGAGGAGGACATTCCTCTGTTGGACGTGGATCCAGGAAAGGTGAGGTCCCGGCATTACGACGTGATCTGTAATGGTGCTGAACTGTCCAGTGGCAGTATCCGTATTCATCAACGAGAACTCCAGGAGAAGGTCCTGGCTACTTTGGGCTACAAGAATGAGGAAATGCATGCCCAGTTCGGCCAGTTGCTCGAGGCACTCGATTACGGAGCACCACCTCACGGCGGCATTGCCCCAGGAATCGACCGGTTACTTATGCTTATGGCTGGAGAACAGAATATTCGAGAGGTGATACCTTTTCCGAAAACGCAAAGCGCTTACGATCCGCTTTTCGACGCCCCCTCGGAGGTATCGGAGCAGCAGCTCAAAGAGTTGCGCCTGGCGGTTCTCAAGGAATCTAGTAAGGTGGAGATGTAGAAGTTATGAAGGTTACGACACAAGAGTTTGAAGACGGTCAGGCTATCCTGAACATAGAGGTGGAATCAGAGGAGTTGGAAAAGTCCCAAGAACAGGCTTACCGGCAGGTTTCCAAGAAGATCAATGTTCCGGGTTTCCGAAAGGGGAAAGTGCCCAGACATGTTCTTGAAAACTTCGTCGGCGCCGATGCCCTCAAGCAGGAAGCCCTTGAGCACCTGTTGCCTGATCTTTGCCAGCAGGCCGCCAAGGAAAAGGAACTCGATGTTATAGCCCAGCCACAAATCGAGGTCATTGAAGAGGACCCGGTGGTGTTCAAGGCTACATATCCCTTGAGGCCGAAGGTTGAGCTTGGTGATTATCATAGCCTCAAACTGGAACTCGAGAGAGTCGAAGTCAAGGAAACAGCCATAGACGATGTAATACAAAACCTGCGCGAGCAAGCAGCCATATGGGAGCCGGTGGACAGAGCCATTGCCTTCGGCGACATGGCAACCATAGACATAGAGCAGAGATTGGAGGACCAGGAGTCGCTGCAATACGAAGGGCAGCAATTACCTGTTGTCCAAGGGTCTCCTCTACCGCTGCCCGGTTTCTGTGAACAATTGGAAGGCATGCAAAAGGGCGAGGAAAAGGAATTCGTACTTGAATTCCCCGAGGACCACGAGAACAACCGTCTGGCTGGCATGAAGTACGATTTCAAGGTCAAGGTCACCGAGGTCAAGGAAAAGAGCCTGCCTGACGTCGACGATGAGTTTGTGAAGAGCCTTGGCAGGGAACTGGATAGCCTCGAAGACCTGCGCAAGTCCATCGCTGAAGGACTCCAGAAATCAACCGAGGAGAAAGTAAGGAGAGAGTTCGAACAGAAGGCAGTGAACGCCTTGAAGGAGATTTCGAAAATCGAGTACCCGCCCATTCTCCTCGATCAGGAAGTAGACCTGATGTTGCGAGAGCGGGATGTGATGATGCGTTCGCAGGGCGGAATTGAAGCCTACATGCAGAGTTTTGACAAGACTGAGGAGGATATCCGAGAGGAACTGCGCCCCCACGCTGCTGAGCGATTGGCGCAGCGACTGATCATGAGCAAGCTGGCTGAAGAGGAGAAGATCGAGGTCACCTCGGCAGACATCGATGGCGAGATTGAAAGGGAAACCCAGACTGCTGATCCAAGCATGACCGGGTATCTAGACCTTCTGAAATCACCTCAAGGACGTCGCAGCATCCATGATGACTTGAGGATCCGCCGGGCTCTGGACCGGCTGGTCACGTTGACCGCAGTCCCAGCAGAAGAGTCCGCGAAAGCAGAGGAAGATACCGGGGAAATCAAAGCGGAAGGGGGAGAGGAAGAGGAGAAGGAGAACGAGACGAGAGGGACAGGGGAGACGGAAGCTTAGCACACCACTGCCGGGTTCCCATTGAGTGAGCACTCTGCATCGCTCACATTTTCCACATAGAAAGAGGAGGCAAAATGCTTCATTTACCCAGCAATATCATACCCATGGTAATAGAGACAAGCGCGAGAGGTGAACGGGCTTATGACATCTATTCTCTACTCTTGAGGGAGCGCATTATATTCCTGGGCACACCCATTAATGACCAGGTAGCCAATATAATCATCGCCCAGCTACTGTACCTGGAGAGGGAGGACGCCGACAGGGATATCAGCCTATACATCAACAGCCCCGGCGGTGTAGTTAGCTCAGGGCTGGCCATCTATGATACCATCCAGCTGATCAGGCCTGATGTATCCACCATCTGCCTGGGTCTCGCGGCCAGTATGGGAACACTGCTACTGACTGCCGGGAGCAAGAACAAGCGGTATTCTTTACCCAACGCAACCATACACATGCACCAGGCTGTGGGCGGAGCTCAGGGTCAGGCCACCGATATTGAGATCGCCGCACGAGAGATCATGCGCCTACAAGACATCATAAGGAACATTCTGGCCAAGCACACCGGCCAATCGGTAGAGAAGATAGCCCATGACAGCGACCGGGACTTCTATCTTAATCCGGAACAGGCCATTGAATATGGGCTTATCGACGAGATACTGGCCAAACCGGAACAGGAGATTTAGTACGACAACTGTGGTGCCCAGGAAACGGGTGCGTTGCCGTGAGAAAGGAGGCTGACATGCTACATGGCCCCAGCAACATAATACCCATGGTCATAGAGACCAGCGCCAGGGGTGAGCGTGCCTATGATATCTACTCCTTATTGCTCCGCGAGCGTATCATTTTCCTGGGCACACCAATCAATGATCAGGTAGCCAACCTGATCATTGCCCAACTCCTTTACCTGGACAGAGAGGACCCAGACAAAGACATCAACCTCTATATCAACTGCCCCGGTGGGGTAGTCAGTGCGGGACTGGCACTGTACGATACTATCCAGATCATCAAGCCAGAAGTGGCCACCATCTGCGTAGGCATGGCGGCCAGCATGGGTACCGTGCTTCTTGCCTCAGGAGCCAATGGTAAACGGTCCTCCCTCCCCAATGCCACCATACACATGCATCAGGCTGTGGGCGGAGCCCAGGGACAGGCCGCGGATATAGAGATCGCTGCCAGGGAAATCATGCGTCTGCAGGATATCCTCAGAAATGTCCTGGCCAAACATACCGGCCAGTCCGTTGAAAAGATCGCCCACGACACCGACCGTGATTTCTACTTGAATCCTGAGCAGGCAGTTGATTACGGTATTATTGACGAAATTCTTACAAAACCAGAGTAGTGACCAGGTCTATGGGTATGACAGCTTGGCTTATGGAGCGCATAACGCAGGACATATCGACAGGGGGCGGTCATTCACTGACCAGGGCGTTTATCTCCGAAGTCAGGTCATAACCATCTACAAAGCTTCCTGAGTCATCCAGCACTCTCTGGCCTTCAATTCTGATCAGTCCCTGGCTAAAGGCTTTGATGGTGGCTGTGATCAATGGCAATTCCCGGACCACGCCTCGCTGCCTTATGAGTTTGAACAAGGCGTTGTTCTCACCCTGCTGTTCTCTGATTAAAGCGAGCGACCGCTCTTCAACTTCGCGCCAGTGCCTATCAAAAGGACCTCCAGTTATGGGAAACTTGCAATAGGTAACCACAGGCCCTCTATCAAGCTCAGGCGTCACCAGATGCATCATGGCTCCCGTCCGGGATGCTCTGGTCTCAATCAAACTCCATATGACTTCCTGCCATGTACCCGATGGCCCATCCGGAGCCGCCGGATGAAGGTTTATGATCTTGTACTGTTGACACATATCTTGACTCATCACCAGCTTGTAGCCGGCCAGCACGCACAGGTCGGGCCTGTATTCGCCAATCCGGTCCATGACAGCACGATCATAACTACTTCGCCACTCTTCAATTGAACGCCGCCGCAGATCGGGCTCAAAGTCTCGCGAACCGAGATAGACCAGAGGGATACCATACTGCTTCACAAACTCCATGAAGAGGTCGCTGCTTTCAGCCTGACCAGGCTCTCGATTCACAAAGACAAACTCTATACGGGCATCAATATCGCCCTTTAGTACCTTATCCTGCATTGCTCTAAGCAGGTCTCTGGAGGTCTCGCCTCTTCCTGTGGAGAACCATCCCAGTCTATACATGGTGCTCATTTTTGCCCCTGAAATTATCGAGAAACGTATGCCAGGTACTGAACAGGTGGACCAGTGGCGAGCTTCTTCTTCCATGGATACTGCCCCGGGACAGAGCTTGCCGGAATTCGGACGCACTATCAAAGTCGGGCAACTCAACATATGTGGGTCCGATCTCCAGCAGGGTATGCGCATCGCTGCCGGCACTGCAAAGCAGGCCATGCTTGCCCGCAAAGGCACGAGCCTTCTTGTCTGCAAAAGGCAGAGGCAGCGCCCTGGCATTATAGACCTCAACCACATCGATGTCAGCAGCTATGGAGTCCAGGGTGAAGAAGCGCTGGTTCAGGCCTCTCATCCAGTCGAAAGGGTGGGGAATGCATACCAGCCCACCCTGTGCCTTGATCCTGGCAATAGCTTCCTCCGGGGCAATGCCGCTAGGCACCTCCTCAGTCAGAAACATGCCCATGATCTCTCCAATTGGTGTCAACACCTCCTCGGCGACAATCACCTTGAAGGGCGCTATTTCCTTCAGTTTAAGACCACCCTGAATGGTACCGTGGTCGGCCACCACTACACAGTTGATGCCCACTTTGATACAACGCTTGACTATACCCTCGAGGGAGTTGCGGCAATCAAAAGAGTACTCAGTGTGCAGGTGCAAGTCAGCTTTGAGCAAGGAATCAGCCGGCCCTTTCCAGATATTCAGCAGTCCTGGTATCGACCTTCAGCACATCACCATTGTTTATGAACATGGGCACCTGAATGACCAGGCCCGTTTCGAGGGTGGCAGGCTTGGTGCCCGCCGTAGCAGTATCGCCCTTGAAAGCGGGACCGGTATCGACGACCTCAAGCTCAACAGCAACAGGCATCTCCACACCTACGGGTTCGTCTTTGTACGTGAGCATATCCAGGCTCATGCCCTCTTTCACATAGTTGAGAGCGTCTCCGAGCAAATCAGCGCCAAGCGGCGTCTGTTCAAATGTCTCATTGTCCATGAAATAGTAAAGGTCTCCATCATTATATAGGTACTGTACGTTCCTGTGCTCCAACCGTGCCCTGGTGAACTTCTCGCTCGCCTGGAAGGTGCGCTCTATTGTATGGCCCGCCCTTACATCCCTTAGTTTCAACCGTATCTGGGCGCTTCCCCGCCCGATCTTGATATGGTTGAAATCGAGTATCTTGTACAATTGGCCATCGAGTTCAATGGTACTTCCCTTCCTCAGTTCACCAGCGCTCATCAATTTACTCCTCCATTACCATGCCTATTTGGTTGTATTAGTCAAAACTTGCAGACCGGAAGCCCGCACTATCACCGTGTCCTCAATTCTCACGCCACCCCAGCCAGGCACGTATATACCCGGTTCGATGGTGACCACCATGTTCTCAACCAGGATATCATCGGATTTCACACCCAGCCGGGGCTGCTCGTGCACCGCCAGGCCAACACCATGCCCCAAGCCATGACCGAAAAACTCAGCAAGCCCTGCCTCCTGGATGATCTTCCGCGCCACACCATCCGCTTGGTCACCCTTCATGCCCGGGCTCACTTCCTCTAGCGCAGCTGTTTGGGCCTTCAGCACCACCTCATAAATGAACGCCAGGCGCTCAGGCCGTGGACCGACGCAAAGCGTGCGGCTCAAGTCGCTGCAGTAGCCTCCGACCCTGGCACCCAGATCGATCACAACCGGCTCTCCTTCCGAAATAGCCCGGCTTGTAGGCCTGGCATGCGGCAGAGCCGCGTTGCGACCCGATGCCACGATGATATCGAAAGCCATGTCCTCACTGCCGCATTCGTGAAGGAATGCATTCAGTTCCCAGGCAGCTTGCTTCTCGCTCATACCGGCATGGATCCTGGCAGCTATGAAGTCCATGGCTTTATCCGCAATCTCACAAGCAGTCTCGATACACGCTATCTCCTCGCTATCCTTCTGTGCCCTGAGCGATTCAACCATCCCTTCCGCCGGGACCAATTGCAGACCCCGGTCCCCCACAAGGGATTCCAACCTCCGATATTGCGCAAAAGTGACATGTTCAGGATCAAAACCCACGACACCGTTTGATATGCCGTCCAAAAGGCCCGGGAGTCCCTCTGTCATGCTCTTCACTCGAACAGTCTCTACAGGAGCGGACACTTCCATCCTGGCTTGCTCAATATGGATGAAGTCCGTTGCCAGCGTTGTTGCATCCGCCGTTATCAACAAGAAGCCGGCAGTTCCTGTGAACCCGGTAAGGTAGCGATAATTGTTGGCTTCCGTTACCAGAAGGGCATCCAGCCGTCTTCCGGTCATTGCCGAGCGCAAGTTAGCGATGCGTTGATAATGCGTGGTCAAGACTACTTCCTTGATGGGACAAGAAGCTGCGTGTGGAGGTCTGTACCGGGGCATATACCGAAGGCTGCTGGAACGGAGCTAGTATACATCCTGCTTCTCACTTGATACCAAGAACCTCACGGCGGCTGCATAGCTCCTCCAGCCCAGTCCGCATATTTGTCCAATGGCTACCGGTGCAACGACCGACTCACGCCGGAAGCCTTCACGGGCATGAATGTTCGATATATGTACTTCCACTACCGGAAGCCCCGTATCTACCAGGGCGTCCCTGAGCGAGTAACCATAATGCGTAAGAGCTCCGGGGTTTATGACAATACCATTAGCCGATCCGGACTCCTTTTGTAAGAAATCAATTATGTCGCCCTCACTGTTAGACTGAAACGGCGTCAAGTTGGCCCCCAATTCGCCGGCGTGTTGCTGAAGCAGGCCGTTTATCTCTTCCAGCGATTTATTGCCGTATATTTCTCTGGACCGTTTACCCAATGCATTGAGGTTTGGTCCATGGATAAGGAGTATCTTCACTGTTCCCATTCCTTCAAGATTTGGCTCCGGGCATCGTCCCTAATATAAGAACAATACATCAAGTTTTCAAGCTTCAACTGTGACTTCGGACTTTTCTTTGAGAGACTTGGTGTTCTTGCATTTCGGAAAGCCTGTGCAAGCTATAAAGTCGCCATACCTGCCCGTTCGAATCACCATGGGTTTTCCGCATTCCGGGCATGTCTCATCGGTAGGCCTGTCCGGCTGCTTCACTTTGACCATTTTCTCGCCAGCCTCTTCCAAAGCGTGCTCGAATGGCCCGTAAAATTCTCTTATCGTACCCACCCAGTCCTGGTCTCCCCTGGCAATTTCATCCAATTCCTTCTCCAAGTGGGCCGTAAACTGTATGTCCACTATGGTGGGAAAATGCTCCACAAGCAGATCATTCACAATCATTCCCAACTCTAGAGGCTGGAACCTGCCAGACTTCCTCTCAACGTAGTTCCTCCTGCGTAGCGTGGAAATAATCGGTGCATACGTACTTGGCCGGCCAATGCCCCGCTCTTCAAGGGCCTTCACCAGGGTCGCCTCGTTATATCGAGGTGGAGGCTGGGTGAAATGCTGATCTGGAAACAGGCCGAGTAGTCGTAACGGATCATCCTGGTTCAGCACCGGCAGTGGTTTCTTACCGTTTTCGTCCGCCTCTACATCATCCTTTCCTTCACTATAGAGGACCAGAAAACCCAGAAAATGCGGCACCGAACCAGATGCCTTCAGCAAATAGGTCTTTACATGATCGGGCTCGAGCGCCTCTATATCCAGAGCCGTGGTGTCGAATTGGGCCGCAGCCATCTGGCTGGCAATCATCCGTTCCCATATCAGCTTGTACAGCTTAGCCTGATCGTTGGAGAGGAATGGCTTTATAGATGCAGGGTCACGTTCCACCCCGGTAGGGCGAACAGCCTCGTGAGCTTCCTGGGCACCGGCGGCCTTCTTGGCAAATATCCGAGGCTTTGCAGGCACATATTCCTGGCCATATTTCTTCGCAATATAGTCCCGAGTCTCCTGCAGGGCTGATTCAGAGACTCTTGTAGAGTCCGTGCGCATATAGGTTATGAGACCGACCTCGCCCTCATCACCAATAGAAAGCCCTTCATACAGCTGCTGGGCAATGAGCATGGTTTTGTCACCGGTAAAATGCAGCTTGCGCCAGGCTTCCTGCTGAAGTGTGCTGGTAATAAAGGGTGGAGAGGGCTGGCGTGATACTCGCTTCTTTTTCACAGAAGTTACTTTATAAGAAGCCTTCTCCAGTTCCTGAATAACGGGCTTTATATCGTCTTCGGACTCAAGCCTCAGCTTACCGTCACCCTTTTTGAGACCGGCCAGCTTTGCCCTGAAGGTGCTCAACTTCTTCTCCTTGGTATCCTTACGAAGTTCAGCCTCAATAGTCCAGTATTCCTGCGGTACAAAGCTGAGTATTTCCCTTTCCCTCTCAACTATCAGGCGGAGGGCTACCGACTGCACCCGGCCTGCGGAAAGTCTTCCCCTGACCTTGCGCCACAGTAAGGGGCTCAGCTTATAACCCACCAAGCGGTCCAGAGTACGCCTGGCCTGCTGAGCGTCGACCAGGTTCATATCAATCTCTCGCGGATGTCCAAATGCTTCCTTGATTGCCTGCTCGGTGAGCTCGTGAAAAACGACCCGTCTTGTAGCATGCTGGTCGAGCTTAGCCGCTTGCATCAAGTGCCAGGAAATCGCTTCACCCTCACGATCGGGGTCTGTAGCCAGATAAACCTCCGACGCCTTAGATGCCGCTTCTTTCAAATCCTTGACCACGTTCTTCTTGGCTCGGGGCACAACATAACGGGGAGAGAAGTCATTCTTAACATCCACTCCCAGTGCCTTCTGCGGCAGATCCCGGATGTGGCCGACCGAAGCCTTTATCGTATACCCTTTTCCCAGGATCTTGCCCAGAGTGCGCGCTTTGGCAGGTGACTCAACTATGACTAGTTTTCTTTGCATTGTCTTGAACTACCCATCTCCCATTGCCTGACCTTCAGTTTACAATATATGACATGGTACCAACTTGTCTAATTATGCCCCGCAATTCCAGCATTGCCAGAGCACCAGCAACCGCAGCAATGGGCAGACCCGTGCTTCTACATATGTCATCAATATGTACAGCCTCCTTCGAGAGACACGCCAGCAAACCAGCCTCCACTTCGTTTGCCGGTCCCAGGATCTCCTTCATCTCGATCTGGCGGTCCACAGCCATGTGCAGGTTCAACTCCTCCATCACGTCCTCCGCATTACGCACCAGCTTGGCCCCATCCTGGATTAGGCGATTAGTCCCTCTGCTTGCCGGAGAGAAGATGCTGCCCGGAACGGCAAAGACCTCCCGGTTCTGCTCCAAGGCCAGTTGAGCGGTATTCAGAGCCCCGCTGCTATCTCCTGCTTCCACCACAATGACTCCCAGGCTCAGCCCGCTGATGATCCTGTTCCGTTGCGGGAAGTGCTCTGCTTTGGGTCGAGTACCCAGGGGAAACTCAGTCACCAAGGCCCCCTGCTCCATTATCTTCCTGGCCAGGTCCACATGGTCGCTCGGATACACCATATCCAGCCCGCATCCGGTTATGGCTACCGTCCTGCCACCAGCCGCCAGCGCGGTACGATGGGCGACCGCATCTATTCCTCTGGCCAGTCCGCTCACGATTGTAATCCGGTTCTGCGCCAGGCCTGTTACAATCTCCTCTGTTGCCTGTTTTCCATATGCGGATGCCCGGCGGGTACCCACGACGCCCACGGACAAGTCATCTTCCGGTAGCAAGGTGCCTCGGATGTACAGCAAGGGGGGATAATCGTATATCTCCTTCAGACGCTGAGGGTAGCCGGCGTCATTGCCAGTTGTAACCCTTACCCTGTGGTTTTTGAGTTTCTGCAGTTCAGCATCGAGGGAGATTTGTCCTCGTTGGGCAACTATGTTATGCGCCGACCTGGCATCAAGGTTGGCCGCTCGGAGTTCCGCAGCACCAGCATGCCAAGCGCTTTCCAGATCACCAAAGTAAGCCTCAAGCAGTGAGAGTTTGATACGGCCGATACCTGGGATCAGGCTGAATCCAATCCAATACCTCGCTTCGTCTAAGTCCATGCCGGGCCAGCTCCACCTCCATTGTTTGAGAGGCCTGTCCTACTTATCGACGAGGATGCGAGGGTTTTCCACCGGCAAGGAGAGCTCAACCCGATGGCTCCTCAGCCAGCGACAGGCTCCGCTTGAGCCAGAGCAGGTATTCCTTGTTTTGCCATTGCCATCTCCTTAGCGCCAGACGACCATCCCCCCTTATGAGAAAATCATAGATCTTGCCCCTTGAGAGCATGCGCAACATGTTGACAGGCGAATAAAATTTCTCCAGTGCCTTCATGGTCTGTTTTTGCATATCAAGAGGCGACATGTTTTCGGGCCAATGGACCACGTGCATACCGTCGAACAGTTTCCAATCAGTGGGGTACTTCTCCGTGACAAAGCTTCCCGCATCCTTCACCGCTTTGTATAATTTGCTGCCGATGATGGGTGTAAGCACTGTCAACTGCAGAGTATCGACCCCCAACTTGTGGTATATATCCGAGTAACCTTCGGAAATAAACATGCCATGGACCCTGATTCCATAGCGGTGCAGCACCTTTATACATTTCCGGACATCCTCAGGTGTCTGATTCTTACCATAGCTTTTCAGAGTTCGCGGGTTCATCGATTCAAAACCGATGGCGATCATGCTACACCCAGCCTGCCTCATCATTTCCAGCATCTCCTCATCTTGAGCAATCCTGACACTCGACTGGGCGGTCCATTTCGTTTTTCTGCTCCAATAACGGATCATCAGGTCCAGAAGCTCCTTGGTAGTCTTCCTGTTTACACCAAAATTGTCATCTGTAAAAAAGATGTGCTTGTGGTTGGACCTCTGGATTTCCTTGAAGACGCTTTGCGGACTCCGCGCCCGGTACTTGCGGCCGAACATCGGGGTAACAGAACAGAAGATGCAGTCATTTGGGCAACCTCGGGAGGTAGTGACCGGGGTGACGGCAGGCCACTTCTTGCCATGCATGACTGAGAAATCGGGGAATGGCAGGTCATCGAGGTTTTCGATAATGCTTCCCCGAACCAGAGCCTCCCCTCCGTAATTGACGAGATCGGATATCACCGCTTCGCCTTCCCCCGTTACCACATGATCGGCAAACTCCATTGCCTCCTCTGGTGCAAAGGTGGCATGGCAGCCACCGATGATAACCCGCCCTTTTTCATTCAGCTTCTTGTATGTCTCGGCGATTTCGTAACCGCGGGGAGCAGTTGCGGTCATAATGGAGATACAGACGACGTCTGAGTCGGCAAGCCAGCGGAGATCGACCCTTTCCATGTTCTCATTGTAGACGGTGACCTCATGGACAGCTCTTTTCAGTATGGTAGCCAAGTATATGGGACCGATCATGGGCAACCGTCTGATAACTCGGGTATAGAAGTTATCAAAAGGCGCTTTCGGTTCAATGAATGACACCTTCATCCGCCACCTCCCAAATGGATTCTTTATCAGCCTGAGCAAGTAGGTCGTATTGGAATCATATCATAAGATGGCAGAAACTGAAAGACAGAGGGATGTTAAAAATGGCGGAGAGGGTGGGATTCGAACCCACGGTCGCCGAGGCGACACGCGCTCTCCAGGCGCGCCTGATAAACCACTCCAGCACCTCTCCGGCCGGCGGAGAGGGTGGGATTCGAACCCACGCTCGCAGAAGCGAGACCGCTTTTCGAGAGCGGCACCATAAACCACTCGGACACCTCTCCGCTGTCAATATCAAATTGAAACGGGCCGCCTCAGCGGACCATAAGCGGGCGGGAACCGGATTTCAGACGGTCCATCACCCAACAAGTCACAGTGTACCGTGTCGCAAGAGCTTCGTCAAAACAGTCCAAATGAGGTCTTTTGAGACCGCAACGAGCACGGATATCAACATAAACGGGAGAACCAGCCACCTCTCAGTGAACCCAAAACACTGCCCCGTTACGTTTCACATACCCAAGCGGGAGGTCCGTGTCAACTCATATAAAAATGTTACCGGAGCAAGTTGGTTCACTCATTTAAGAATGTTACCGGGAGGCCGTTGCCGCCTCTCTCCTATACGATTGTTTGAGTTTCCTGGGAGTCTCTGTGACTTCGACCATCTTGGGTAAGCCCGACTCCCCGCTTGGTTGATCGTTGCTGTCTTGGTTGGGAGGGGTGGGGGACTGGGGAGCTTGCCAGAGATCCTCCAGAGCATCATAGATTGCTTGCCTCAACTGTCTCGGGTTGGTCTGGGCGTACAGGGTCGCCAACCTCGCTTCCTGTGCCCTCGAAAGTGCACCGGTGGCCAGCAGTCTCTGGTAGGGCGTTCGTGCCTTGTCCCACCTGCGCCGCAGCCTCCCCTCGACTACCTCCTTGCCCACAAGATGCATAACCGGCTGGAACAGGTTGTAGTACACCCACATCTGCTCATACAGGGCGTTGAGGACTGCTGCCTGTCTCCGGGTGGCCAGCCGTTCGTAACCCACGTAGGCTCGCACCAGATAACGGGGACCATAACCGATACGGGCTCGGCGATCGCGCGCATAGAGTACCGTATCAATGGCGGCGATTGGTACAAAACGAGTTTCTACGTTGATCCGGAGGACCCGACCAAGTACAGATTTGCTGTCGAGACCTTCTTGCTGCCCGGCTCGCACAATATCGACATCAGGGCCAGCGATGCAGCGGGAAACGTGGTCCAGACCGGCTTCAGCGACATAAACGTGAGCAAGGGCGGTCTCCACCCGGC
>PUNJ01000183.1 GCA_003551705.1 Chloroflexota bacterium
CTGCCGCCGACGACAACAGGCTTGCCCTCGAGGCCGGGATTCAGTACTCGTTCCACCGATACGAAGAAGGTGTCGAGGTCTATGTGAATGACCGTTCTTTCTGGCATGTGACAACCCTTGTTCGGGTCTGCCCATATTCTACCACCATCAGGAGGACTCGTGCTTCTCCTCTGCAATCATCTGGCAGGGATCCTCAGGATGAACAGGAAGACAAATAAAGACCTGCTATTCTCCTATGCTCCGGAAACCGGCTCTTCCAGCAACTTCTGCTGGGACTTGCGGGCCGTTCCAGGAGGCACCAGTTCTATGGGCACTCCGCGGGTGGCCTCGTCATCGAGTATGTAAGCACTCTTGTAATCGACAATGGGCCCCATCGGCGGCACCTCCAGGATTGTCACGCCGCTGTCCTGTACTGCCTTGACCTTTGCATCAATGTCATCAACCTCCACACAGATATGCAGCAGGCCCTCGCCCCGCTTCTCCATTACCTGGGCAACCAGACTGTTGGGATCAGTGCTTTGGATGATCTCGATGTAGTTGTCGCCCAGAGGGATCAGTGCCGACTTCACGCCCACCTCCTCCACGGTAACGATGCCGGCCGGAGGCTCCGGAAAACCCAGCACCTCGGTGTACATCTTCAGGGACGCTTCGATGTCTTTGACAACTATCCCTACGTGGCTTAGCTTCTTGATCATTTCCCCTCCTTATGCTTTTTGTTGAAATACTCACGCGGCGATCAGGCAGGCACGACCGCATTGCCTTTGCTGAACTGATATGGCAAGAATGCCGGGTCCGGGTTGTGGGGGTCTGGGTTGAAGGTGAAACGTGCGTCTCCATCAGTCTACATCCCCAGCAGGTTGGATAAAACACCTGCTGGATAGTATCATGCCAGTTACATAGTTCGTAGCGGGCAGCCAGAGAGAAATCACTAAGGACACGGACGAGGGTGAGCAATGATTACTACAAAGTTATCTTGGGAGTCGAAATGCCTTTATCCTGGCTTGACTGGCTTGCGGGCGCTCCGGGACCCCTCCTCCAAAAGGGTCGTTGGAAATAGCTCGGAAAAACTGCGGGATAGTCTTTTTCGGCACCACATTTGCGGCACTTACCATGGACGACATCTTTGTTGGGGTCGCCCAGGTCCCAATGATGGATGCAAGATGACATTTACTACCTCCCTCAGGTCTTCAAAGTTGTCTAGGGGGTAAGGGGGCCTTCACCAGGCAGCGATACCAGTTTAACCGAGCAAGGGTTCAAAAGCGGTATATATTGGTTACGAATTGGTTACGTGGCAGGCAAAGAATTCTGGGCAATTGATTACGTCAACCAGAAGGGGCTCCAGGGATTTTGTACCTGCATCATGCTAGTCGATCTGCCTGCTGCAGAATATGCGTCGTAACAGTCGCACGCGAAGGTATCAGGAAAGTCTTGACTTCTGGTCCGGATGTTTTAAGATGAAGACCAAAGGGTCGCGGGGGGACCAGACAGCAGTACGAGGAGGTAAGCCATGAGAGTCAAGGTTAACGCCCTCTACTGTAAGTGGGACTTCGAATAGTGAAGCCCTGCCGGGAATCCCCTCCAGGCAGGGCAGGTGAAGTCCAAGCAGCTCCAAGCTGCAAGTCTACGCAGGAGCGTAGATAACAGAGTAAACAGGGGGACGTTCCTAAAGGGGCGTCCCCTCCCCTTTTTGTGGCGGGCGGCCTGGCAATCTTCAAACCGCAAACAACCAGTGTGAAAGGTATTGTCGAGTGGCATGCACTTGGTCAGGGTTTTACTTGCTTTAGCAGTTTGGCTACGATATGCTAAGTCGGCGACTCCGATAAGACCGGGCCAGAATAGCAAGACCTGGATCGGGGACTACCTGCCAGAATTCTGGAATGGGGGTGAGGGATAATGAAGATAGTAGAGTCACAGCGGCCCATCGAGCGCAACATCGCCATGGAACTGGTACGCGTGACCGAAGCCGCTGCCATGGCGGCTGCACGTTATCTCGGAAGAGGAGATAAGAACCTGGTAGACGATGCTGCGGTAACCGCCATGCGCCACACCTTGGGCTATGTTGAGATGGACGGGATTGTTATTATTGGTGAAGGCGTAAAGGATGATGCACCCATGCTCTATATAGGCGAGCACATAGGCAATGGTTCAGGACTGGAAGTGGATATCGCGGTTGACCCCATAGACGGAACGACGCTTACCGCCAAGGGGCTGCCCGGTGCCATCTCCGTAGTTGCCCTGGCAGCCAAGGGTAGCATGCACTGCCCTGTGGACTTGGTATACATGGACAAGATCGTAACCGGCAGGGTAGCCAGGGACGCCATAGATATCAACGCGTCGGTTGCTGAAAACCTGAATAACGTCGCCAGAGCCAAGGGTCGGAGTGTATCCGAACTAACTGTCGTAATCCTTGACAGGCCCCGGCATGAACAGTTGCTGGCCGAGATCCGCGAAGCCGGCGCCAGGATCAAACTCATCTCCGATGGCGACATTTCTGCCAGCATCCAGGCCGCCATGCCCGGATCGGAGGTTGATCTGCTCATGGGAGTTGGAGGGACACCGGAAGCTGTCTTGAGTGCGGCGGCCCTGCATTGCATCGACGGTGCAATCCAGTGTAAGGCCTGGCCTCGGACTGATGAAGAGAGAAATACCGCTATGGCAGCAGGGGTTGACGTAGACAAGGTCTACACTACCGATGACCTGATAACCAGTGATGATGTATTCTTTGCCGCCACCGGTGTCAGTAGTGGAGAGCTCCTGAAGGGTGTACGGTATTTTAGCGGTGGAGCCCAAACCCAGTCTCTGGCTATGAGGTGCCGTTCGGGTACGGTCCGCTGGATCGACTCCTTGCACAACTTTGACCGCTTGCACAAAGTCAGCTTCTTCGATGGCAAGTAGACAGGCCCGCGCTTTCTGCGTCCGGCGAGATGCCAGTGTCCAGCGGGGCGCAGGAAGCATGGCATAGATCAGCGCCGGCGCCGGTCTGTCGTGTGCCTCTAACCATACTGATAATCGCATGAACACTCATCAAATAACGGGCCCGTCAACCAATATACAAATGTTACCGAATCAAGCGGGTAGACTCCGGCGTGCAGAAACCATATAATCAACGAGGGCCGGTTGCGAGCGCCTTAGAGCCGATTCGAAGGACCGTTCCCAGTGGGAGGACGCATTTATGAGCTTCGCAAACAGGATGCCAAAGCTGCGAATAGGTGACCTGGAGATCGAGAAACCGATCATCCAGGGCGGAATGGGTATAGGCGTATCCCTGTCCGGTCTAGCCGCTGCTGTGGCCAATGAGGGCGGTGTGGGTGTCATCTCCGGTACTGTCATCGGTATGCTGGAACCGGACTTCGATAAGGACTTCGGAGCGGCCAATAAGAGGGCCTTTCGCCGGGAGATGGTCAAGGCCCGGCGAATGACCAGTGGCGTAATCGGGGTCAACCTGATGGTTGCTCTTACCGACTACATGGACATGTTCCAAATCGCCATAGAAGAGGGTGCAGATGTAGTCTTCGTGGGCGCCGGTCTCCCCACCGTCGTGCCTGATGCCATTCTCAATCCATCCTCCGGAGCCAGGACCAAGGTCGTGCCCATAGTCTCCTCACCCCGGGCAGCGAGGGTGATATTCCAATACTGGAAGAAGCATTTCGGACGCATACCCGATGGCGTGGTTGTTGAAGGCCCCCTCGCGGGCGGACATCTTGGATTCAGCCGGGAACAAATAGATGACCCCGAATATGCCCTCGAGAAGATACTCCCCGAAGTGCTCTCTGTGGTCAAGAACTTTGAAGGGGATAATGGCAGCATCCCGGTGATTGCCGCTGGAGGCATCTTCACTGGGGCGGATATTCACCGTTTCTTGCAGATGGGCGCCAGCGGAGTCCAGATGGCAACCAGATTTGTCACCACTCACGAATGCGACGCGGCCCCCGAGTTCAAGGAGGCCTATGTCCGCTGCACCAGGGATGATCTGGTTATCATCGACAGCCCGGTGGGACTGCCGGGACGTGCCATTCGAAACGAGTTTCTGCAGGACGTAATGGGCGGCAAGAAGATGCCGTACAAGTGCTATTGGCATTGCCTCAAGTCCTGCGACTACAAAGGCGCTCCCTACTGTATCTGCGATGCTCTCAAGAAAGCCAAGCTGGGCGACTTGGGTAAAGGCTTTGCCTTCGCAGGGGCCAACACCCATCTGGTCGATTCAATAGTGTCCGTCAAGGAACTCATGGACAGGCTGGCCGCCGAACACCAAGCCGCCCTGGACTCGGCCCTTCCCGATAGTTAGGCCACGGCCCGAGGGTCCAACCGCATAAAATCCACTGGGCAAGAACTCGGTTCAATCCGGATAAACCGCATAACCAGCCCACTTCCCCGCGCAGTCAAGCCTGCCTGTCCACACCATGTCGATGGTGTTGCAACAGTCGAAAAACCTTGCCTGCGGTCGATCTTATGACTAAGATGAAGATACCCGCAAAAGGAGCCCCGACATGTTAGCTCAAGACCAAGCTTTCAAGGCCATGGTGGAAAACTCCTCGGATGTGATCGCTGTCGTAGACCGTGCAGGCAGAATCGTGTACGAAAGCCCTACCGTAAGCCAGGTCCTGGGCTACAAGCCCGAGGAAATGCTGGGCAGGGACATTACAGACTTCATTCATCCGGAAGATCTGGACCGGGTAAGCCGGACCTATGGGTTCCTGGCCCAAGCGCCGGGCTCATCGGTTGAGACCGAAGTGCGGTTCCGTCACAAGAACGGAACATGGCTTCAGTTGGAGGGCCGGGGACGAAACCTTCTTGATACTCCGGGCATAAACGGGATACTGGTCAATTACCGAGACGTTACCGCGATCAGGCGCCAGCAACAAGATCTGGCTGACATGGTAGCTGAATACCGCTTTGTGGCTGATAACATTGCGGATGTTATCTGGAGGGCGGACTCGACCCTGAGGCTCAACTATATAAGTCGGGCCGTGACTAAGCAACTCGGCTATTCGGTAGAAGAGGCACTGTCCATGAAGGTCTCAGAGTTGTTTACCCCGGATGCCTACGATGTCGTTGTAAGAGCCGCAAACGAATTGCTCGACCAACCGGATACGGAATGGGCGGTGTTTGAACTGAAGCACCCTCATAAGGATGGCGCCATCATCTGGACAGAGACGACGTGTCGCATTGTGCGAGACAAGGAGGGCAGGCCCAAGGCCATACTGGGTGTGGCCAGGGACATCACTGACCGCAAGAAGGCGGAAGATCTCTTGCAGCGACATCATGAGGCGCTGGAGGAAGAGGTCACGGCACGCACGGCAGAGTTGGTGAGCGCCAATAACCAGCTCAGGAAGGAGATAGAAGAACGCATTGAAGCGGAAAAGGCTTTGCAGGCAGCCAAGGAGTTCGCCGAGAACCTGATAGAGACGGCAAATGCCATGGTGGTGGGCACGGATAACACGGGCAACATCATTATATTCAACCAAGCCGCTGAGAATATAACAGGCTACACAAGGGAAGAGGTACTGGGAAGGAACTATTTTGACTTGATAGTGCCGCGGGACCGGTACCCGTATGTTTGGGAGAAGTTCAAAAACAGCCACGCCGGTATTATCCCGAGAAGAATGGAAAATCCCATCGTCAACAAGTCCGGCCAGGAGAGACACGTTATGTGGCAGAATAGCAGCCTTCACGCCCAGGGGAAGGTGGTGGGAATTCTGGCCTTTGGGATAGACATTACGGAACGTAAACGGGCCGAGACGAGGCTGGAGCGTGCCTTCAAGCGGGAGAAGCACCTGCATGAGCATATGGAGGAGTTGGTCAAGGAGCGTACACGCAAACTCCTTGAGACGGAGCAACGTTTTCGCCAGGTGGCCGACAACACGCCTGATATCATTGCCAGCTTTGACTTGGAACAACGACATGTAGCTGTGAATAAGACGGTTATCGAAATGATGGGCCTTAAAGAGGAAGAGATAATAGGCAAGACCTTTCAGGACCTGGGTACGCCGGAAGAAGTGACCAGGCAATGGACTTCTCTGCAGATGCATGTAATCGAATCCGGCCAGAGTATCACCGCGGAAACCTCCATGTCCACACCTCAAGGACCTCGCTTTTTCGAGCTTTTGGTTAACCCCATCAGAGACGAGTCTGGAACCGTGACCGGTACCACCGCCATTGCACGCGATGTCACGGAACGCAGGCGTGCCGAGGAAGACCTGCGCCAGCTTTCCCGCCGCATCGTGCAGCTGCAGGAAGAGGAGCGCACCTCACTGGCCCGCGACCTGCACGACGAAATCGGTCAGACGCTGACCTTCCTCTCCCTCCAGTTGGAAAGAATTCGCCGCGCCTCTCCAGAGGAGATGAGAGGCAACATCGTTGAGGCCAAGAACGCCCTTGCAGAGACCATACGGAATGTCAGGGACCTGTCCCATGCCTTGCATCCCTCCCAACTGGAAATCGGACTGGCGCAGGCCGTCACAGACTTAAGGAACAGGTTTGTAACCGAGTCAGAAATAGACCTGAAACTGGAGCATGCCATTCCAGGCCTGGTGCCTCCGCAGGTGGCCCTGGCGCTTTACAGGATTGTCCAGGAGGCCCTTACCAATATCGTGCGGCATTCGGGGGCCGACCGTGCCAAAATTCAGATGCGGGAATCCGATAACATCATCGAGCTTATCGTAGAGGATAACGGTGTAGGGTTTGACCCAAAGACGGTGGGAAGGTCAATCGGTCTAACCGGAATCAGTGAGCGTGCGCGTTCGCTGGGTGGCGAATACCATCTGGATACCCGGCCCGGAGCCGGCACCCGCATCACGGTCCGGTTACCAATGACAGGACACCAGGCCTGATACGGCGCTGGCAGTCTAACCTGTCCGCCGCGCCGGCAGGAGAACGGGCGCCTGACTCTCTCAGCCCCGCCTGCCTTGCGGGGAATTGCGCCGCCATCCCTTGTTCGTCTCATCCATACGACGCCTGATTCTGGGCGTTATCACGGGGATCAGAATGATAGCCGACAGGAAGAGTATCCAGACCGCACCCCCCGCTCGCTCGACAGCCGTGTATTCCCCGAAAGCTGTGGCCAGCAGAAATGCCGCCGCAACGAACAGGGATATCCTGCCGTAGACAAATGCACTCACCAAGCTAACTCTTTGCAACACCAATACGTCTCCATGCTAATGAACCCTACCTGGTCCCCGTACTTACCAACCCACCCCTATCATGTCTGTGCAGCGGTGGGTTGGGGAAGTTGCTCGCTGTGCGGGCGTCGTCTCCGTATACCCGGCACATACCCCCGCATTCTCAAGGTGTTTAGCGTCACTCACACGGAACTGGTAGCCATGAGCAGGGCCGCAAGCTCAAGGCTTACAACCAGGGCTAGGAAGGGATAAAGAAGTCCCATGCCTACGGGAATGGCCAGGACATTGTAGCCAAACGCCCACAATAGGTTTTCCTTCACCTTGCGGAAGTCGCCTGTGCCACCTGTATGCCGGTCACTACATCCAGAGGGTCGTCCTTGATGAGGATGACCTGGCCGGTCTCCTTGGCCACGTCCGTGCCGGAACCTATCGCTATGCCGACGTTAGTCTGGGCCAGTGCCGGAGCATCGTTGATGCTGTCTCCCACCATCGCGACGACCATGCCTTCCTCTTGAAGTTTCCTGACCTCAGCAGCCGGTCAGACAAATCCTGGGCATCAATTGACTGGCGCGTGGCCCGGTGTTACTATCGAGCTAATCATGCAGGCGCCGTGCTCAGGTCGCCACCGGCGCCTTCGGTCCCGGTCCAGGACGGAGATAACAATGCAGACAATACTGACCATGATCATGGCCGGGGGAGTTGGAGAGAGACTGCGGCCCTTGACGCGCGACAGGGCGAAGTCCGCCGTTCCCTTCGGCGGTAAGTACCGCCTTATCGATCTCGCCCTCAGCAACTGTGTCAACTCGGGCATGCGCCGCATCCTCGTCCTGACTCAGTACCGCTCAGGATCGCTCCACATGCACATCGAGGAGGGCTGGTCGATTTCCCACTCCAGGCTGGGAGACTATATCTACTGCGTCCCGCCCCAGCAGAAGCTGGGGTCCGACTGGTACAGGGGAACCGCCGACGCTGTCAGGCAAAACCTGGACCTCATCAAGACAAGAGACGCCGACCGCATACTTCTTCTCTCCGGCGACCACGTCTACAAGATGAATTACCAGCAGATGTTCAACTTTCACAAGCAACGCAAGGCCCAGCTTACCATTGCAGCCGTCAGAGTGAGAAAACAGGATGCGAGCCGGAAGTTGGGTGTGCTGGAAATGGGAACTGGAGGCAAACTTATGGGGTTCGAAGAGAAGCCGGCCCAGCCAAAGACCATGGCGGCCGCCCCGGACCACTGTCTCGCCTCCATGGGCATCTACCTCTTTGACTCCGAGTACCTGAAGGAGGCCCTTGCCGCTCCCGGTGTCGACTTCGGCAAGCATGTTATTCCCGGGCTCCTCGAGACCGATCACCGCATCTACGTTTACGACTACGAAGCCCAGAACAGGATCGACGACTACACCATACAGGTCCATGGACGCAAGAGGAAGAAGGTGCTCCTCCAGCAAACTCCGGATTCCGATTACTGGCGGGACGTGGGCACCATCGATTCCTACTACGAAGCGAGCATGGACTTGCTTGGACCGCAACCCCTGTTCAACCTTTACGGGCAGAACTGGTACTTCCGCACCAATGAGCGCCCCCTTCCCCCCAGCAAGTGCCTCCTCGGCGGTATCGTTGAGGACTCCATGGTCTGTGACGGTTGCCTCATCAATGGCGGCCACGTCAACAATTCCATATTGTCGCCCGGGGTAAATGTAGACAAAGGCGCCCTTGTAGAGAACTGCATACTATTCGATGACGTAACCGTTGAGCCTGGCGCCAGGATTCGCAACGCCATTGTAGACAAGGAGTCTTCCATACAGTCCGGGGCCAGCCTCGGGTACGACCCGGAACTCGATCAGAAGCGCGGTTGCACGCGCTCCGAAGGCGGCATCGTGGTGGTCCCCAAAGGGCTGGTTGTCGGCCGTGCCTGATAGCATGCCTCCGGGCTTATCCGTGGCCATGGCTGCGCCGGAAATGACGCCCCTGGCAAAGACGGGCGGACTGGGAGACGTGCTCGGCGCTCTGCCCAGGGCCTTGCGGAATCGTGGTATTGACGTTTCCGTTATCCTGCCCGGTTACCGCACCGCTCTCGAGAAGCTGGCTGGTGATGAATGTGAGGTGTGTGGACAGATCGAGGTCCCCCTGGGCGGACGCAGGGAGGAGGCCACCCTTCTCCTCACCCACGTGGATGGCGTACCTGTCTACCTTGTACAGGCGGACCGGTACTACGACCGGCCTCAACTGTACTCCTCTCCTGACGGGGACTACTCGGACAATGCCGAGCGCTTTGCCTTCTTTGCCCGGGCCGTACTCGAGGTCCTCAGGATGCAGCCTCACCATCTTTTGCACTGTCATGACTGGCAGGCAGCCCCAGCCATCGCCTTTCTGAGGGGGCAATCCCATTCTTATACCGATCTCGTCAATACCAAAACCGTGATCACCATACATAACCTCGGCTACCAGGGAGTATTTTCCGTATCATCCTGGCCTCTGCTGGGCCTCGATGATGCCCTGTTCCATTACCGCTACCTGGAATTCTATAACCAGGTAAATTATCTGAAGGCCGGACTCGTCTTCGCCGATGCAATTACTACCGTGAGTCCCACTTATGCCGCAGAGATAAGGAACCCGGAATCCGGGTTCGGTCTGGATGGGGTCCTGCGAGAGAGGCAAGACTGTCTGCGCGGGATCCTCAACGGGGTGGACTACGACATCTGGGACCCTCAGAGCGACCGGTTGATAGCGGCGCAGTTCAGCCCCCCGGATATGACTGGAAAACGGGACTGCAAGGCCTGGCTGCAGCGGCATCTGGGACTGCCGCTCGACCCTGATGTGCCGCTGATCGGCATGGTGTCTCGCCTGGCTGTAGAGAAGGGGTTCGACTTGTTGGGATGGGCCGGTGATGCCCTGCTGGCCCGCAACGTCCAGCTGGCTGTGCTGGCCACCGGCGGCAGGGAGCTTCAAGCAATGCTCAATCGCCTGTCCTCCATGTATCCCGCCAGACTGGGTGTCAGGTTCGCCTTTGATGACGTACTGGCCCACGGGATCATCGCCGGTTCGGACATGTTTCTCATGCCTTCACGATATGAACCAGGCGGGCTTGCCCAGTTGTATGCCATGAGGTACGGCACAGTTCCCATTGTCAGGGCCACCGGCGGCCTCAAAGACACTGTTGTGGAGTTCAGCGACAGGCAAGCCGCGGGCAACGGCTTTCTTTTCGGCCCTTACACGCCGGAGGAATTGCTTTCGGCGATCGACCGCTCGCTTCATTGGTACCGGACGGACAGGTGGCAGGAAGTAATGGCCAATGCCATGGCGGCGGACTTCTCCTGGGAGCGGTCCTCCACCGCCTATCTGGAGTTGTACCGGCGGTTGGTGGACCTGCCGCTTATCTGATCGACGCGCCTCCAGGGAGAGACCTGAACGCCTGCCACTGCTCAATAGTAGCCGGCAAACGGCACCGTCCATA
>PUNJ01000165.1 GCA_003551705.1 Chloroflexota bacterium
CAGGTTTCCAACCTGCCGCCAAGAGATCCTCTCACCCTCGTCGGGCAGGTTTCCTAAGGGTTCTCTCACCTCCGTAGGGCAGGTTTCCAACCTGCCACCAAGAGATCCTCTCACCCTCGTCGGGCAGGTTTCCTAAGGGTTCTCTCTCACCTCCGTAGGGCAGGTTTCCTAAGGGTTCTCTCACCTCCGTAGGGCAAGTTTCCTAAGGGTCCTCTCACCCCCTGTAGGGCAGGTTTCCAACCTGCCGCCAAGAGATCCTCTCACCCTCGTCGGGCAGGTTTCCTAAGGGTTCTCTCACCTCCGTAGGGCAAGTTTCCTAAGGGTTCTCTCACCTCCGTAGGGCAGGTTTGGTAAGGATTCTCTCACCCCCCGTAGAGCAGGTTTCCAACCTGCCCCCAAATTAAGACCCGGTGAACCAATCTAGCCGATGAAGATAAGGGGCCACGGTTGGACACAAACATAACGGGGTACAGGCCGGTGGCGGGCATGCCACCACATGTTACGACAAAACCCCGATGCCTGGGCGGGTATGACGCAGGTTGGAAACCTGCTCTACGTGGTTGGGGGAGACAATGGACGGCGGCAGATCCTACCTCGGGCTGACAAACCTGTAGCCCTCACCATGGTCGGTGAGGATCATCTGTGGCGGGTTGTCCCTCAACTTGGTCCTGAGGCGGCGTATGTAAGTCCGCAGCGACTCTGTATCTCTTCTTTCGCCGCCCCATACCCCCTGGAGTATTTCTTCAGCGTTTACCGTACGTTCTGCGTTGCTTACCAGTAAATAGAGCAATTTCCATTCCACCGGGCTCAGCTTGACATGGTTGCCCCTTAGCTGGACGCCTTGTGATGCGACATGCAGGGTCAATTTGCCACACGTTATGGAAAAATCATCCCCCTTCGAGTCCCGGGGGGTCTGGGACCGCCGCAACAGAGCGTTCACTCTGGCTACAAGGTCTACCGGATTGAAGGGTTTCACAATATAGTCGTCTGCACCCAATTCCAAACCAGTTGCCTTGTCATGCTCCCTATTACGAACCGTCAGGATTATGACTGGAACATCGGTGAACTCTCTGAGCTCGCTCAGCACCTGAAAGCCATCCTTGTCCGGAAGATTGACGTCCAATATGACGATGTCGTAGAAATCCGACTCGAGCATCTCCAAGGCCTTACAGCCTTCAACGGCGAAAGAGATTTCCGCCGCCGGCCACCGTATCTGCAAGCATAGAGATACGGCATCTACGATTTCTTGACTGTCTTCGATAATCAGTACCTTCAATCGTAACCCCTTAATACGAGATCTAGGTCCTCAATGTCTCTCGTCACCTGGGTACCGGGCACAGGCAGTGAGACCATGAAAATGTTGCCTGAGCCGGGTCGGACAGTTACCCAGACTTCACCACCGTGCAGCTTAACTATTTCCTTTACCAGGGCCAAACCAAGACCCAGGCCGGGGAGACGCTGCCGCCGGTCTGCGTCCTCTCCTCGATAGTAGGGATCAAAGATCTTCAGTCTCTCCTCTTCAGCAATCGGGGGTGCTGAATCTTCGACCTCCATAAGCACCTTGTCGTTCAACTGGCTGGCCCTGAATCGAATATGTCCTCCGTGTGCTGAGAACTTGTTGGCATTCTCCAAGAGATTTGTCAGTACTTGTTCCAGCTTGGCCCTGTCGCCGTTCAACCAGGGAAGTTCATCAGGCATGTCCACCATCAACGTCTGGTCCTTGCCGGTGAACAGGATCCCCAACTGAGAGACCACGTCCTGCACAAGCGAAACGCAATCGAGCCGCTGCACGTCAAGGAAGAGCATCCCCCTCTGGACCCTGGCGAAGTCCAAAAGCTCTGTTATGCGTTTGTTCATTTTCCAGGCACTCGTGCTGATGTTGTTGATCAGGGCCGCTTTCTGGTCGGGTCCGAGAGCATCATAGTCGTTCCCCATAAGTTCCGAAGAAGAGATAACGGCGGTCAGGGGGGTCTTGAGTTCATGAGCTACGGAATGCAGGAATTCCGTCTTACGCTGGTCCTGCTCCTCCAATTCACGTCTCATCGTCCTTTCAAGGAAATACAGCCTGGCATTTTCCAGTTCCACAGCCATCCGGCTGGCTACGGTATGAAGCAGAGTCTGATCTTCTTGGGAATATGGCTGCCCGGAAAGCTTCTCGCCCAGCAGCAATATGCCTGCCAGTTCTTTGTTCTTCATCTTGAGCGGAATTAACAGCCTGGCCATGGTCCTTTCAAGCTCGCTTCGATCACGGGCTGAGATCGACTGCAAATGAGGTTGGATGTCCAGGTTGCCGGCATCCAGGGCCACGTCACTGTGCCTGAGCCACTTGACAAGCAGGCCGTCGCCAGCCAATACCGGGGGCGGCGCCTCCCTTTCGAGATGAACTGTCTGGGCAAGTTTGGATGCTCCCACTCCGGCTCTCGAGGAAACTATGGGTCGGAAATCGCCGTCAGGGCCAGGCAAGAGGATATATACGACTGCAGCCTTTACCGCCGGCCTTATTTGCCTGACAAGGGAAGTTGCAAGATCATGAAAATCCCGTATGTCATGGGCTTTCTGATTGAACTCCTCCAAGGCCTTCAAATAATCATAGCGGTCACGATAGAAAGCTTTGTCAACCATGTGTCGTACGCGTCCCCATAAGGGCAGAAGCGCTACGGCCAGGACCAACAACAAAGCCAGATGCACCCAGATGGTGCGAGTTGTGCCCAGCATCTGGGTGGACAAGATGATGATGCCTGCGTAAGGTAAGGCCACCATCACGCTCATCAACAGATAGGCAGTCCCCCGACGAAGTATCAGTTGAATATCAAGAAGTCTGTATTTCAATATGGCAATGGCCGTCGCTCCGCCGAACATGAGGTTGCCAAAGATGGTGGCCGGGTAAGCCGAAGGGAAGAGTTCGAATATCCCGCCTATCATGGGGAAACTTATGGCCAGGACCAGGTACACCAGGCGATTTCTCTCTTCATATGAGGTGGACGATCGGTATGCAAGGACCAAGTTACGAAAACCCAGTGCCAGCACCGCATAAACGATAACTAGGAGAACATACATGGTTGGACCGAATACAGGGCTGTAACCGAAATACTGCACAGACATGCCCTGAACGATAAGCCCCGTCGGCATCAGAAGGAAACTAATGGCGGGAAGCATGTATGCGATGATCAACCAGAAGCCGCTTTGATGCCTGCCCGTATATACCCTAGTGAAGTGGTAATAGAATGCAGGAGTGAAGAAACTGAAGCTGACAGCTAGCTTGTTCCAGAACAGGGCCTGGCTGGTGTCAGGGCTCCACCGCATCAAGAATATGAATAGCGCCCATAGGCCGGTACTGAGTATCAGCAGTGCCAGCAGTTTGTGCGCTCGGTTCCTGCCGCTGCCTACCAGCACAATCGCCACCAGGACCAGGCTCAAGCAGAAGGCCGCAAGCGGCGGTGCCAGGTACGCCGGCGTCACGAATGAGTCTGTACTATCCATTCACCTCGCTTAGTCCAACGAGCATATTGATGGTGTTGTCATTCGCATTCATGTGAGGAGGCTTGAGATGTGCCAGATGCGCCCCGTTATTACGCTTCGCTTCAAAATAGCGACCGAACGTCCCTGTCGATAAAAGCGTTACCCTGACCGGCTGAAGGCCCAGCAAGCCGCCCAGATCGCGATAGTCCACGTCAATTTCCCGCAATTGCTCATCAACCAGATGCTCCAAGTGCGCTGCCTCAACCTTTTCCCTCGGCTCCACATACAGACGCAGATGTGGCTGATTGTTCTCGTACTCCTTGCGGGCCGACCAGTCCTCGATAGCTATGCCGGTACTCGCAATGGCCTGCCAGACCGTCTTTTCATCGAGTTTGGTCATTCCGGCCAGATCAATAAGTCCATCGGCCCGGGACTTGAAGGTTATCTGCGGCAACTTCACCCCCGTATCCGGGTCATCCAGGCTCATCACTTGGACCAGGTCGCCTATCCTGTAACGCATCAAGGGCATTCCATAGAAATGGCTGACGATCACCTCATATACCTGTCCCGATTCAAGTTCGTTCAGCAAGACGGTTCCCGGCTGGTAAGAGGGGTCTTCTCTGGATTTCAGCCATTCGCTCTGGGGGACGAATTCAAAGAAGGCTGAGCCTGGAAGGAAGGTCATGTACTTGCGGTTCCAGTTCTGCACAGCTATGAGCAGGCTCTCTGTGGCTGCGTAGACCTCATAGGGGACCTGGCCCCAGTAGCGGGCCAGTTCATTCTTATAGATGGCGGTATCGGCTCCACCAGTCATTACAGCTCCGGCAGGCCATAAGTCCCTCGGCAGCATCTTGCGCTGCTGGAGCTTGGCCCGGAGAATTCCCCGGAGTAGGCGGTACAATACTACGGGGTGCAACATTGACAGAGATGGACTCATCTTCTCGGTTTGACCTGCCATCCTCTCGCCCATCTTCACCAGGACGCTGCTGATGGCAGCTATAACATCTACGCCTGACCTCAGTCCCAGCTTGAACGCCCGTTGGATAGCGTCCTGAAACTCGAGCGTCTCCACCTCTTTCATGGACGGGATGGTCCGCAGCGTAACGTATTCTGAAAGATAGTAGAACAGGGACCCCGAAGCATATGGACGCGGGGCCATGGTGAACAAGATACGTGTCCCGGGCCGGAAATTCACCTCGCCCTGCCTGGAAGCGGAACCAAGAATCAGCCCGCCTATTACGTACCTGGCAAAGACCGAGAAAGCAGCCTGGGTGTACGGTATCCATTTGAAGTTGCCGCCGCGGCCCGAAGTGTGGACCCAGAAATAGGGCTTCTCCTGCAGGGCATCGTCTCCCTGGTCGCCTAAATACGTTTGATAGTCATCGTAGGTGGTAAGGGGAACCGTGTTACGAAACTCCTGCAGGCTCCGTGGTTTCCGGCCCCCCATTATCCTTCTGGCCAGCGGGGTACCGGCCACCAAATCGATCTGCTCCATCAAGAGTCCCTCTTGGATCTCCATGAACTCATCGACAGAAAGATCGAGGAAACCGCAGTATCTTTGCCAGATAGCCGCGTCATCCCTGCTCTGGAAATACTTGTCCTCAGGTAGCATGCTTCATACCCCTTTCCTCTTTTGTCCCATAAGCCAGCAGGTCTTGATACGAGAGGTCTGGCTCGATACGGAAATTCGTAACATCGCTGCGTGAAAGCATGTCGGCTAAAAGACCGGCATCGTAGAAGCCTTTCTTGGGTTTCACCCAGTAAGCGATCGGTATGTTCAAGAGACCAGCCCCAAAAACGGCAGCAATTTCAGCCGCCGCCAAATGGACCTCGAACCGACGCAGCTTGAAAAGGACGTACCGGCCCACCTCCAACAGCAGCCGGGCCCCACCTCCGGTGGGGTAAGTGATAATGAACTGGCCACCCTCCTTGAGAACACGCATGGCCTCGCAAGTCGCACTTTCATCGTCGTCCAGAAAACCCATTACGTGCCGGCAATAGACCTTATCGAAGCTGGCATCCTTGAATGGAAGATTGTGAGCATCCATGAGGACAGGATCGAGACGAGGGGCCCTTCCGGCATTATTTCGCCTCGCTCTATTCAGGGCATTGCGGGAGCTGTCCCCTCCGGTTATGTGCATATCCTCCTCAACCTCGAACATGCCAACAACTTCCTTACCGGTACCGGCTCCTATGCACAGGACCTTGTCACCAGGCATAAAGGCCAGTTTCGCCAGACAGGAAGTCTGCTGTCTCTTGTAAGCGTGGGAGCGAGCTGTCGTGTAATCATAGGCGGGCATATATATCCGGTTGAAGTAGAAATGCATCATCGTACTGTTTTCCTGTGACACATTCATTAAGGGCAAACTCAGGAAATTTACCAGACACGGTTAAGTTTTGTCAATATTATCAACGATTTATGGCGAATTATAACCACAACGTAGCCTTTCGTATCAAGCGCTGGTCCCTTTTAGTATTTGTGGGAGCGTGTTTTGCGACTCGAAAAAGAAGTACTTTTGCTACAGGACATAAGCCGCAGGTGGACCGAAGAAGAAATCGGTAAGACGCTCCGCGCAGAACGGGCAAACACTGACCCGAGGCGGGGTTACTGTGCAAGTTCGATAAGAACCCTCAGTGCAGGATAAGCGACTCGCAAAATGGAGTGCGCTGGCTAGATATGCCGGCCCAGTGCCCTGGCTATGATCTCCAGCTCCTTCATTAACCTGGCAAAGTCCGACGGAGTAAGCGACTGGAGGCCATCCACCAGCGCCTCCTTAGGATTGGGATGCACCTCTATCAGAAGACCGTCGGCACCGGCTGCCAGGGCCGCTCTGGCCAGAGAGGGCACAAGAGAGAAATGGCCGGCCGCATGGCTGGGGTCGACGATTACGGGCAAGTGGCTGAACTTCTTCACAATGGGGATGGAGCACATGTCGAGGGAGAACCTGGCACTATCCTCAAAGGTCCTGATACCTCTCTCGCAGAGTATGACCTTGCTGTTGCCCCCGGCCAGCAAGTAGTCAGCCGCCGTCAACCATTCGGTGACCGTGCATGAGAAGGCCCGTTTGAGAACGACAGGAGCGTTGGTCTTGCCTATCTTCGTCAAGAGCGAGAAATTCTGCATGTTGCGGGCCCCGATCTGGAGTATGTCGGCATGCTTTGCCACCAAGTTGACGTCCTGTGGGTCTATGACCTCGGTTACTATCGGCAAGCCGGTCTGGGCCTTTGCACTGGTGAGCATCTCCAAACCGGCTTTTTCCAGTCCCTGGAAGCTGAAGGGCGACGTTCTCGGTTTGAAGGCGCCGCCGCGCAGGAATGTGGCTCCGGCCTCCTTCACGGTCCTGGCCGCCTGGAAGAGCTGTTCCTCACTCTCTACAGCACAGGGCCCAGCTATCACTACAACACGATCGCCCCCTATCTGGATGCCGTCCACATCGATAATCGTGCTTGTGTCCTTAAATTCCCTTGAAGCCAGCTTGTATGGCTTCATAATCCGGGCAACACTCTCGACGCCGGGAAGCACCGCAAAGGTATCGATGGGCAATTGCCCTGTATTGCTGCCCAGGACCGCGACCACGGTCTTATCCGTGCCAAGATTCAATTGCACGTCCAAGTCCAGGTTTTTCGCCCTTTCCACAACAGCATCCACTTCAGCAGTGGTGGCGCCTTTTCGCATTTCGACGATCATGACTACCCGCCTTTCGAGAATGAAGCAGCCTTCCAGGCAAGACGTATTCCGGCCTTAATGATTGAGAATACCACAGCCACCTCAAATGAGATCAATTTCTGGGTTAGCCGTTGCTTTAGAATTCCAAGGCGCCGGCAGAACGGAGCTTCACCGGCGCCCTATTTGAACTGCCGGAATTGTTTGGACCGGCTACCTATCTACAGCGTCTTGGCGACTAGGTCTTGGTTATTTCAGCCAGAGCCCCTGAAACGTCACAAGCTGCCGGCAAGGGTTCCGCCTTGACACCCAATTCGTCCAAGGCACAGTCTCTGACTTTCTTCAGCAACTGATCAAGCTGCTGTACCTCGCTGTCCGAGAGACAGTTGCGAAGCAGCCGTCGTGACTGGCCCAGGCCGCTGGGCATGGCCTGACGCAGCAGTTCTTCGCCCTTCGGCTGCATCTTTATCTTGACTACCCGCTGGTCCTTCTTGCTCCGGGTCTTCTTAACGAAGCCTGCCCTTTGCATTCTGGTCAACAAAGCCGAGGCACTATGTTTCTCCCGGAACATGAACGAAGCAATCTCACCGGGAGTCAGAGACCCCTTGTTGATGCTGAGAATCACAAGAACGTCAATCTGTGATAGAGTTGTGTCGCTCTTCCCCAGGTTGACCTCCAAGGTCTTGTCCATGGCCTCCCAGGCCTGACGCATTCTGATCCACAGATTGCATACCGGATCCGCGAGTTCCCAGTCGTACATTGTTAGCCTCCTCCAATTATTTTCCGTCGAGATGGTGAATTCCAGCCGCCTCCAAATCACAGGACCTCTGGGGATCCGCCACCTCTCCCCGACCCTTTATGACTTAGGTGAACCCCTAGAAATTCATTATATCACGTAATAAACAACCTAGCTTAGAGTAAACTCTGATGATTCTGTCACCCTAAACCATTCTGTAGCTATGATAGCAAAAGAAACGCTTCGAGAACAAATACTTTCGTGATTCTAACCTGCGGTGGCACAAAAACCTGCCGTCATGAAACTGTGACATGATTGTGACTCCGTACACCGCCGAGCTTTCCGTAGACCCCTTGCCAGGCGTTGCACATCGCCGGAACATGTGGACAGGTTTTCAGTGCTTGTGCCGGAGGCTGTCATACAGGGTAGAGACCCAGATACCATCCTGCTATGTTTTCCCCCCACAGGAGGGCGGCCATAGCCGCCACGGCCAAGAAAGGACCAAACGGGATGGCCTCCCGGCGTTTCTTGATCCTGAGAAGAAGCAGGGCGATAGCAAGAAGCCCGCCTGCAACTACCGCCAGGATTATAGCCACAAAGATGTATGGAAAACCGATCATAAGGCCCATCATCAAGCCCAGCTTGGCATCACCCATTCCCATCCCCTTGGGATAGACAAGAAAAGGTATGAAGAAGAAGGCGAAGCCGGCGGCACCGCCGATCAGGGCATCTGCCAAAGCCAGGTCAGGCCGGAAAAACGCCAGGATGAAGAAGAGCACGATGCCTGGGTAGGATACCTTGTTAAGGATGAGCTTGTGGTCCAGGTCGATGAAAAAGACCACTATCATGAAGCAGGCAAATATGATGACCGACGTCGTGACTATGGCGGGCGAACCCATATGCAGAGCGAAGTGCCAGTAGAGATAGGCCAGGCTGGCCCCCGTTAACAATTCAACAATCGGCAGCCTGGCTGGAATTCTGGTCCGGCAGTAGCGACAACGTCCCTGCAGCCAGGCATAATTGAGGACCGGTATCAGGTCGAAGGCGGCCACCCGGTTGAGGCATGAGGGACAGTGGGAGGCGGGGCGGACAATGGACAGGCCCTGGGGCAACCGGTCAATACACAGATTGAGAAAGCTGCCTAGTGCAACTCCGACAATGGCAAGAATGGCAATGAGGAGGGCCGTCTCAGTCATTGCACATAATGATGCAAGCCCCGGGTTACAGGTTCAAGACCGTTCCGTAGCTTTTTGGTGCACCTTTCGGCTCATCCTAGGTGCCTGGCCACCCCTACTTCTTCTGCGATTTCATAAGCCAGTACTCCAGGCTATCAGCCATGGCCAGCCAGCTAGCTTCGATTATGTTTGTGGAGCTGCCCACGGTGTTCCACTCGCTCTCGCCGTCGGTGGAGGCCATCAAGACCCGCACCTGCGCCTCTGTTCCGGCCTTCTCGTCCAGTATACGCACCTTATAGTCGACCAGCCTGACCCTGGCCAGCTCAGGATAGAATTCCACAAGGGCTTTGCGCAGGGCCTTGTCCAGCGCATCCACAGGACCGTTACCTTCCGATGCGGTATGCATGACCACGCCATCCACCCTGACCTTGACCATCGCCTCAGACAATACCTCCTGACCATCGGCGGCAGGTCGCCGCCTCCTCTCCACCATTACCATGAAGTCCACCAGATCGAAGGGAGGCTGGTATGCCGGCTGGGCCCGGTGAATCAGCAGGTCAAAGGAGGCTTCAGCATCCTCGTACTGAAAGCCTCGACTCTCCATGAGTTTCACCTGTTCAAGTATATGGCGCGCTTCCTCGCCCTTTGTAAGCATGATGCCCCGTTCCCGGGCCTTGTATATGATGTTGCCCACACCAGACAATTCCGACACAAGGACTGCACTGCGGTTGCCAACCAGGGCCGGGTCTATATGCTGATAGCTCTCCGACCACTTTGACATGGCAGCCACATGCAGGCCACCTTTGTGAGCAAAAGCGCTGGCGCCAACATAGGGTTTGCGCGGCGACGGGGCAAGATTGGCCAGTTCACTCACATAGTGCGATACCTCGGTTATCCGGGCCAGTTGGTCATCGGCGATACAGTCGATGCCCATTTTCAGTTTGAGGGCTGGAATGATGGAAATAAGATTGGCATTGCCACAGCGTTCGCCATACCCATTGACCGTGCCCTGTACCTGCACCACACCCGTCCTTACAGCCATCAGGGAACAGGCTACCGCAACGTCGGCGTCGTTATGGGCATGTATGCCCAGTGGACTGGATATCCTCTCCTGCACAGCCTGCAATATG
>PUNJ01000207.1 GCA_003551705.1 Chloroflexota bacterium
GACGGCGCCGGGGCGAAACCCACCGTTAACGATCGCCCGGGTAAGAGGCGCGTGTTTGTGCGAGACGTGCTGGGTCCCCGCGTTCGCGGGGACCCCCCCCTCCTCCCCCACTTGTGAGCAGATCTGTTCCTGCGTTAGGCGTGGGGTGGCGGCATTGCCTGGTGGGTTACGTCCCTTGCGTGGTTAGCGGGGCCGGCGCCTTCGTGGGCATCGGGACTAACCCACCCTACGAGTGGTCAGCACTCAGGTAGACGGTGGGTTACGTCCCTTGCGTGGTTTTCGGGGTGTGTTCCCCCTGCCTCCAAGGGTTTTACCCCTCCTTTCCGGGGTCATTACCTCTAACCACCGCAATTCCCCTGAAGCTATCCTTTCTACCATAAACGGTCCGCCCCGCCCAGGCGAGACACCGTCGTCGGTAAACCATAGTGAGGGACAAAACGACGGTAGCGCCGCCCCCCACACACCACCCAAACCGGCGGCGCTTGCCACAGGGGACGGCAGGCAGGACCGACTCAGTACCGCAAGGAGGTGCAACATGGAAAGCAGACCCAGAATCCTCATCGTAGACAGCGAACCCGATTTCATTAAGGGCCTGCAAAGGGAGCTGCATAGCCTCTGCGACATCATCATTGCCACCAGCAAGGCGGCGGCCCAGGAGGTCACTCTGTCTGAGAGATTCGACATGGTCGTCCTGGGTACCCTGGTCCCCAGGGGGGATGCCTTTGCCTTTCACCGCTGGCTCAAACGGGTCTCCCGCTTCGATGACATGGCCTTGATTGTCATCGACGCGCCCTCTGACCAGCAATACGTTGCCGGCTGGACCAGGGAGGAAGGCATGCGTCTGGATGCCGATGATTACCTGGCCAAACCGGTGGAACCAGTCACTCTCGTGCCCCGCATCACCAAGCTTCTCGACCATGTCAGCCATCGCATCCGGGTCATGGTTGTCGATGACCACGCCACGGTGCGTGACGGCATCCGGGAGTTGCTCACCCTGCAGCGTGACATTCAGGTGGTCGGCGAGGCGATAAACGGCCAGGAAGCCCTGGACAAGGTGACCCAACTGGCCCCGGACGTGGTCCTAATGGACATTGTCATGCCTGTCATGAACGGCCTGGAGGCCGCCAAACACGTGGGCTCAAGGTGCCAGCGGGCCAGGGTACTCATGCTGTCCCAGTATGACGACGACGAGAACGTCAGCGCCAGCAACGAGGTCGGCGCATGGGGATTCGTGTCCAAGGCCAGCGGCGGAGTGAAGCTCTTGGAGGGGATCCGGTCTGTGAACCGGGGCCAGAGGTATCTCTCGACTATGGCGTCTTGACGCGGCTGGGTGTTGAGTGTTAGTACTGAAGAAGGCTCTGGCCCTTGGTTTCAGGGGCAGAGTAGCGAGCCAAACGAGCAGACCCTGGTCCTTGAAAGAGAGGGCCGGGGTCTCGAAGCAGATCAAATAACCGCCGAGGGGGTTCTATGGTCGAAACGATAACCATAACGTTAAACGGCAGGGAGGTCAGCGGCTACTCGGGCATGACTGTGCTGGAGCTGGCCAGGGAGTCCGGCGTAGACATCCCCACCCTCTGCCACCATCAACACCTTGCCCCGTACGGGGCTTGCCGCATCTGCCTGGTGGAGGACGAGAAGTCCGGCGCACTCCTCGCCTCCTGCGTGACGCCCATCGGGCCGGGGATGGTCATCAATACCGCCTCCCCCAGGGTCCTGGAACGGCGCTCCATGATCGTCCGGCTCATGCTGGCCAGCCATCCCGACTCATGCGTGGTCTGCGACAAGGGCAACCGGTGCGAGCTTCGCCAGATTGCAGCTGACCTGGGCATCGGCCTGGCCGGCCTGGAGAGGGTTTACTCCCCGGCGATCATCCAGGAAGTCAATCCCTTCATGGAAAGGGACCTTAGCAAGTGCATACTCTGCGCCAAATGCATAAGGGCCGACCACGACATGGTGGTCGAGGGGGTTATCGATTACATGGACAGGGGGTTTGGGGCCAGACCCTCCACCCTCGCTGACGTTGCCTTGGAGCAGTCGGAATGCACCTTCTGCGGCACCTGCATCTCGGTCTGTCCCACCGGTGCCCTGATGGAGAAGAACCGGGTGTACAGCGGCAGTACGGCCAAGGCGGTGGATACCACCTGCCCCTTCTGCGGCTGCGGCTGCACCATAACCCTCGAGATCAAGGACAACAGAATAGTCAGAGCGGTGCCTTTCAATGGAAGGGTGCCATCAAACAATGGGAGGTCTCCCTTCATTGGGGTCGCCGGACATGGCCCGCCCGAGGCTGGTGTCGCATCAGCGCATGTACCGGGCCGGGAGGTGAACAAGGGGACCATATGTGTCCGGGGCAGCTACGGGTACGAAGCAGTGCAGAGTCCGGGCCGGCTGCAACGTCCCCTGGTGCGCAAGGATGGTGACTCCGCTTTCGAAGAGGCGTCATGGGAGGAAGCCCTGGAGGCGGTTGCGGCCGGACTCAACGGGGCTATCGGAGCCGGCGGTCCGCAGTCGGTGGCCGTTCTCGGTTCCACCAAGTGCACAAATGAGGAAAACTACATCCTGCAGCGGTTCGCCCGGACCGTGCTGGGCACAAACAACATAGACAACGGCAGCCGGTTGTCGAGCGCGGGCACCCGGGTGGGACTGGGTTGGACCCTGGGGACGCCCGGGAGTACGGGTTGTCTTGAGGAACTGGAGATATCCGATGTCATAATGGTCATCGGCGCAAATCCGAGTGAATCGGCCCCGGCCGTAGCCTATGCTATCAAGCGGGCCGTCAAGCAGAGAGGTGCCAAGCTCCTGCTGGTGGACCCCCGCATGACCAAGCTGAGACCCTTCGCCCATCTCTGGCTGCGGCCGAGGGCCGGTACTGATTTGTCCCTGGTCAGCGGCATGGCCCGGGTGATCATCGCCGAGGGGCTTCAGGACGACGAGTTCGTCACCCGCAGGACCGATAACTATGCGGATTACAAGGCCAGCTTGGCTCCCTTCTCGCCGGAGGACGTGGAGAAGGCGACCGGTGTAGCTGGGGCCGATCTCGTGGAGGCGGCCAGGACCTTCGCCGGGGCTGAACGGGGCTCCATAGTCTGCGGCAACGGTATAACGCAGTATGTGAACGGCACGGCAACCGCCATGGCGCTGGCAAACCTGGCCATGCTCACCGGAAATATCGGCCCGCATGGCGGCGATATTGTGGCCCTGCAGAGGGACAACAACGGCCAGGGTGCCGCCGACATGGGAGCCCTGCCTGGATTCCTGCCCGGTTTCAACAGCGTCCAAGATCCCGAGGCACGGTCCAAGTTCGAAGCTGCCTGGGGTATGGATATAGGCGAAAACGGGACCGGAGGACTGCCCGACTGGGTGGGGGATACCGCCCTGGAGATGATAGGCAAGGCACAGGAAGGACGGCTGAAAGCCATGTACGTGGTGGGTGAGAACCCCGCCCTCAGCTTCCCAGGCAAGGAGGCGGTGAAGGCAGCGCTGGCGTCGCTGGACTTCCTGGTGGTGCAGGACATTTTCCTTACGGAGACGGCCAAGTTGGCCCACGTTGTCCTGCCCGCTGCCGGCCCCTTCGAGAAGGAAGGTACCTTCACCAACCTCGAGGGCCGGGTGCAGTACGTTCGCAAGGCCGTGGACGCACCCGGTGAGAGCCTGCCTGATTCGGAAATAGTCATGCGGCTGGCAGCCAGGATGGGAAGCCCCATAGTCTACACGCCCACACAGATCATGAACGAGATAGAGGATTTGGTGCCGCTGTACGAGGACCCATGCGAAACGGAGATAGCCCGGCCGGGTGGTGTGGGAGGGGGGCAGTTTCCCGGTACTGACCGGCGGGGTCGAAGGTTCGCCGTCGAAAGAAGCAGGCGTTTGCACAAGGGACAGTTCCCCAGCGCTTTCGACAGGTTTCATCCCGTCCATGCGGAGGACTCTCCCGGCAGCAACCCCGGTCCATGCCAGCCCGATGGTGGTGGGGGCGGCCTTCTGCTGCTGGCTGGTACGGGCCTCTATCGGTCGGGGAACGGGAGCACCACATCCAGATCAAGAAGGCTCAAGGCCATAGAGCCCGAGTCATACATAGAGCTAAATGAGTCCGATATGGTTGCCCTGGGGATAAGCTCCGGGGACATGGTGAAGGTCATTTCAACCAATGGCGAGGTGGCCGCCAGGGCCAGAATAGCGGGGACGTTGGAAGCTGGGACGGTGTTCATGCCCATATCTTTCCCGGAGAGCCCGGCAAATGCCCTCTTCGGGATAGAGCTGGATTCCCGGTCCAAGCTCCCGGCGCTGAAAGCCTGTAGCGTGCGGCTGGAAAGGATAGGGTCCTGATGTCTGAGCCTCAATTTGAACAGTCGAATATGCAGCACCGACCGGCCTGCGGGGCAAGCAAGCCGGACCTGAACAGGATAAGAGGGATAATCGCCGAACATGACGGGCAGAAGTGGCCCCTGATACCTGTACTCCAGAAGATACAGGATGACATTGGTTTCATTCCCCCGGAGAGCATCACCATACTGGCGGAGGCCTTCCATATGTTTCCCGCCGAGGTACAGGGGGTAATCACCTTCTACGAGCAGTTGTACATGGTGCCGCGGGGCCGCAAGGTGGTCCGGGTCTGCCGGGGTACTGCTTGTCACGTCCGCGGCGGCAAGTCCATATTAAAGCTGGTCAAACAGAACCTGGGTTTGGAGGAAGGGCAGACGACGCCTGACATGGAATACACCCTGGAGACGGTGGCTTGCATCGGGGTCTGCGCCCTGGCCCCTAACCTGGTGATAGGCAAGGAGACCTACGGCAACATGAACCCCAAGAAGGTCTCGCAGTTGTTCGTGAAGCAGACCGGGAGTGGGGAGTCTGGAGGGCAATCATGAAGGACCAGCGCAGAATCCTGGTATGCCAGGGCACGGGCTGCATCTCTGGGAAGGCTGATGCGGTGCATGAAGCCCTTGACGCTGAGGTCAAGCGCCAGGGGCTGGACAGCGTGGCGGTGGACTTCACCGGCTGTCACGGCTTCTGCGAACAGGGCCCCAATGTGGTCATCGAGCCGGACGGCATCTTCTACACGCATGTGCAGAGCGAGGATGCCGCGGAGGTGGTGACTGAACACCTGGTCAACGGCCGCCCTGTGGAGCGGTTGTTCTACCGGGACCCCATGAGCCAGGAGTCTATACCGCTGTATGCGGACATCAAATTCTACGAAAAACAGCAGCGTGTTGTCCTGCGCAACTGCGGTCACATCAATCCGGAACGCATTGAGGACTACCTGGAGCGGGATGGTTATCGGGCGCTTAAGAAGGCAGTGTCGGAAATGACGCCGGAGGGGGTAATCGATGAGATACTGGACTCCGGTCTACGCGGGCGCGGCGGTGCCGGATTTCCCACGGGAAGGAAGTGGGACCTATGCCGCAAGGGACCTACGGAGCAGAAGTATGTGATATGCAATGCAGACGAGGGCGATCCGGGGGCGTTCATGGACCGGTCCATACTGGAGGCCGACCCGCATGCGATCATCGAAGGGATGTCCATTGCAGGCTATGCTATGGGGGCCAGTCATGGCTATATATATGTGAGGGCTGAATATCCCCTGGCCGTAAGCCGGTTCCGCACGGCCCTGGGCCAGGCCCGGGAGAGGGGATATCTGGGCAGGAATGTGCTGGGCTCCGGGTTTGATTTTGACATAACCATCAAGGAGGGGGCCGGAGCCTTCGTCTGCGGAGAGGAGACGGCATTGATCGCCTCGATCGAGAGCAAGCGGGGCATGCCCCGTCCCCGGCCACCCTTTCCGGCGCAGTCGGGTCTCGACGGAAAGTCGACCAACATCAACAACGTCAAGACCACGGCAGCGGTCCCGGTAATTATCGACCGGGGGGCAGCCTGGTTTGCCGGGCTGGGCACGGAGAAGAGCAAGGGGACGGCCGTTTTTGCTTTGAGCGGGAAGATAGCCAACAGCGGGCTGGTGGAGGTGCCCATGGGCACACCGCTCTCCGACATCATCTTCGAGATCGGTGGCGGCATACCCCGGAGCAAGGCGCTCAAGGCGGTGCAGACGGGAGGCCCCTCCGGGGGTTGCATACCGGCGTACATGGTCGACCTGCCGGTGGACTATGAGTCGCTGGCGGCCAAGGGGTCGATAATGGGTTCCGGGGGCATGGTGGTGCTGGACGATACCACCTGCATGGTGGAGATTGCCCGGTACTTCCTGAGCTTCACCCAGGAGGAGTCGTGCGGCAAGTGCACTCCGTGCCGCATGGGCACCAAGCAGATGCTGGAGATTCTGACCCGGATCACGCAGGGAAGGGGACGGGAGCAGGACTTAGATACCCTGGTTCAGATAGCCAGGACGGTCAAGGAGTCGTCCCTGTGCGGTCTGGGGCAGACCTGTCCCAACCCCATACTATCCACCATCAACTACTTCAGGGACGAATATGAGCTGCACATAAAGGAGAAGAAGTGTCCGGCGGCGGTATGCGATGCGCTGATGATTTCACCCTGCCAGCATACCTGTCCGGTGGGCATAAACATACCCAGGTATGTGACCCACATTGCTGCGGGTGAGTACCAGGCGGCGATCGACACCATCCGGGAGCGCAATCCCTTCCCGTCCATATGCGGGCGGATATGCCATCACCCTTGCGAGACACGGTGCCGCCGCGGGGAGCTTGATGATTCAGTGGATATCAGAACGCTCAAGCGTTTCGCTGCGGACTGGTACTTCGACAATGTGAAGGAGCCGCCCGTGCCCTTTGCGGTGACGCAGAACAAGAAGGTGGCTGTGGTGGGGGCGGGCCCCACGGGGTTGAGTTGTGCCTACTTCGTGGCCCGGGAGGGTTACCCGGTGACGGTGTTCGAGGCGCTGCCGGTGGGCGGCGGCATGCTGTCGGTGGCCCTGCCCGAGTTCCGTTTACCGGCGAGTGTGATCCAGAGGGAGATCGACTACATCGCCGCCAAGGGGGTGGAGATCAGGTATGACACGCCCATCAACATGAACTTCACGGTGGAGTCGCTGCGCAAGGACGGTTACCACGCGGTCTTCATAGCGGCGGGGGCACAGAGGAGCCAGCGCATCGGGATACCGGGGGAGATCGAGGATATCGACGGTCTCTATTACGGGCTGCGTTTCCTCCGGGACGTGAAGACAGGGAAGAAGGTTGAGATAGGGCGGCGGGTGGCGGTGATCGGCGGCGGCAATGTGGCCCTGGACTCTGCCCGCACGGCATTGCGCCTGGGGGCTGAAGAGGTAGGCATCTACTACCGCCGGTCCCGCAACGAGATGCCGGTGAGCGATGTGGAGTATGAGGAGGCTGTGGCGGAGGGCATCCAGGTCCACTTCCTGGTGAGTCCCACCCGCATAGTCACGGACCACTGGAGGGCGGTGGGGTTGCAGTGCATCCACATGGAGCTTGGCCAGCCGGATGCCAGCGGGCGGCGCCGTCCGACGCCTGTTGAGGGTTCTGAGTTCCGGGTAGATGCGGACACGGTAATAGCGGCTGTGGGCCAGGCGCCCGACCTTTCCTTCCTGCCTCCCGACAGTGCCCTGGAGAGGACACGCTGGGAGACGCTGGTGGTGGACGGCAACAAGCTGGCAACGAATCTGTCGGGCATCTTCGCCGGGGGGGACTTCGTGACGGGTCCGGGCATGGTAATCGACGCCATTGCGGCCGGCCGGCGGGGTGCCCATTCCATAGACAAGTACTTGAGGGGGGACACCTCCAGGGTGGAGTTGTACGACCTGAAGAACGGCTCCCGGGACCTGGTTGGTCTGGACCTGGAGGCGGAGGAAGAGGAATGGGAGTTGAGGCAACGGGTGGAGATGCCCAAGCTGTCGCCCGAGGAACGCAAGACCAGTTTCAGCGAGATTGAGCTGGGGCTGACGGAGGACAGGGCCCGGGAAGAGGCCCGCAGATGCCTGAGGTGTGACCTTGAAGTATGAAGTCCGGACCTTGGGACTCTTTGTAGGAGGATGTAGATGAAATCGATAACCAAGCAGAAGAGCCTGGAAGAGATCCAGCAGCAGCTTGTCGGGCTTGACCGGGTCTACATTATCGGCTGCGGTACCTGTACCACGATGACCAGGACTGGCGGGCGTGACGAGGTATTGGAGATGAAGGAGCGCCTGCAAGGGATGGACAAGATCGTGACGGGCTGGCTGGTAACGCCCACCGCTTGCGATGAGATGACCGGGGCGGCCCTGGTACATGCAAATGGGGCCATAGCCAATGCCAGTTGCGTGGTGTCCATGTCCTGCGCCATGGGAGTGCAGCGGATGGCGGGTTACCTGGACAAGCCGGTGCTGCCGGCGTTGGACACGTTATTCATCGGTTTGGAGTCGAGTCCGGGCGATTTCCATGAGATATGCGCCCAGTGTGGTCACTGCCTGCTGGGCTATACAGCGGGCATCTGTCCGGTAACGGCCTGCCACAAGCACTTGTTGAACGGGCCCTGCGGGGGTACGGACAGCGGGAGGTGTGAGGTGGACAAGGACAAGGACTGCGCCTGGACGTTGATATACAAGCGGCTGAAGCAGCAGGGCAGGTTGGACGTGATGAGGCGGTACCAGCCTGTGAAGAATTCGCAGGTAGTGCCCCGGCCGCGCATAATGCGAGTAGATTGAGGAGGAGACCGATGGCGAAGAGTTTCAGAGATGTCCTGAAGTCGGACAAATTTGTCATAACCAGCGAGATCGGGCCGCCGAAGGGGACCAATCTGGACAGCATGCTGCATCACATCGACATCTTGAAGGACACGGTTGATGCGATAAACGTGACTGATCATCAAAGCTCGGTCATGCGGTTTCCCTCCCTGGGCGGCTGCCTTTACATAAAGGAGAAGGGTGCGGAGCCTATCATGCAGATGACGTGCCGGGACCGCAACCAGATGGCCTTGCAGTCCGACCTGTTATTTGCCTATGCCAGGGGGGTCAGGAACGTCTTGTGTTTGACAGGCGATTCGATTGTGGTGGGCGATCACAAGGATGCGGCGGACGTGTTTGAAATGGATTCCTCGCAGTTGTTGCGGACGGTGAGGCAGATGGAGGCGGGCCGTGATCTGGGCGGCAACGAGTTGGACGGCGGGGTGGAGTTTTGTGCCGGGGCGATAGTGACGCCGGAGGCGGACCCGTTGGAGCCGCAGTTGATCAAGTTTGAGAAGAAGGTGGAGGCGGGAGCGGAGTTCATCCAGACTCAGGCGATATATGATCTGGAGAATTTTGCCAAGTTCATGGAGTATGCGCGGCAGTTTGATGTGAAGGTGCTGGCTGGGATAGTGCTGCTGGTATCGGCGCGCATGGCGAAGTTCATGACGGAGAATGTGCCTGGGATCTTCGTGCCACAGTCGTTGATAGATGAGCTGGCGGCGGCGCCGAAAGGGCAGGCTTTGAGCAAGGGGATAGAGATAGCGGGTAGGATGATAGCGACATTGAAGGATGAGGGGATATGCGATGGGGTGCATATCATGGCGATAGGGAAAGAGGAGGTTGTGCCTGACATATTGGCGGCGGCTGGTATAAACGGGCGGCATTAGAGAGTACTGAGTGCTGAGTACTGAGTACTGAGTCCCCACACCGCCCCATGGTGGCACAACCGGGAATCAAGGATAGAACCTTGGTGCCTCCGTGGTCTGACCAGTGCCGTGTAATCAGGACTGAGTGTTGAGGACTAAATCCCCGCTCCCCTCCTGGGGGGTGGGGCAGGTGTTTCCGCAAGGGTAGGACCGCGCACCCGTAGGGTGGGTTAGTCCCGATAATGATGAAGACGCTGGCCCCGGAGAACCGGGCAGGGACGTAACCCACCAGTACGTCTCTCACAGGCAACCGCTTCCTATCCGGGTGAGCGTAACCTGCACGAGCAGCCGTAGGGTGGGTTAGTCCCGATAGTGATGAAGACGCCAACCCCGGAAATTGCGCAAGGGACGTAACCCACCATCTACGTCTCACACAAGCACACGCCTCCTATCCGGGTGAGCGTAACCTGCAGGAGTGCCGTCTATACGTCTCCAGAGGCACACACGTTAAA
>PUNJ01000117.1 GCA_003551705.1 Chloroflexota bacterium
AGCGGGAGACGGGACTCGAACCCGCGACAACCTGCTTGGAAGGCAGGGACTCTACCAACTGAGTTACTCCCGCTCTCTGAAGCGCCAACATCGATTATACAACAGAAGGCCCAAAACATGCGAGAGTGACAGGGAAATCGTACCTGGAGCGATAATCGGAGGTCGATTCCGCTACTCTGCTCCGTGGAGCACTGCCACGGGGAATCTGCCCAGTAACTCCGCCAGGGCAATCCCTCTACCCCTGGCATGGACTTCATGGCCGGTGAGAACATCGCGCCAGCTCAACGGGGCAGTCCCGGGCAACAAGCACAAATCATCCTGCCAGACGGCCTCTCCGAGCGGCAAAGCTCCTTCGCCAATCAGACCTGTGTATAACCGTGGCACCACTACCAGCATCCATTGGCCGGTTCGATGTCTGGTGAAAGCGATAATGTTTCTTGCCATGTGGCCGGCGATATTGACCGGCAAATAGTTACCCTCGGCGAACATGTTGCGTCTCTCCCGGCGAAGTTGCAGGAGCCGGTACATGATATACATTTTAACGCGACCATCCTGCCAGTTCTCCAGCAACTCCGACACAAGTTCGTTCCGAGGCACTTGACTATACGCCCTGACGTCGTTCAGGTACCTCGATCGCAATGCAAAGTCTACGGGTCGCCGGTTGTCGGGATCAACCAGGCTCAGGTCCCACAACTCGGTGCCCTGGTACAAATCAGGCACGCCGGGACAGGTCAACTTCAAAACGGTCCCCGAGAGCGAATTCAGCATGCCGTAGTAGGATACTCTCCGCTGGAACTCTCCGAAATCCGCCACAAAAGGTCTATCTTCGTCCTCGAGCACAGCATCCAGATATGCCAGCAGAGCCTCTTCATACTCCTGGTCGGGATCCAGCCAGCTTGTATACGTCTTCGCCTCCCTCGCCGCCTTAATGGCATAATCCTTTAGCCTTGAGCGGAAATCATCACTTTGTCCGCCGTCCATGGGCCAGGCACCCAGCATGGTCTGGTACAAGAGCATCCTCATGTCCCGGTCCGGGGCCGGCTTACCCTTGACCTCACGAACTAAAGGCTCATGCCACTCCATCCAGCGCTCCAGGTGCTCTCTCCACTCGCCGGATATCTCCGATAGAACGTTCAGCCTGGCACGCACATCCTCACCACGCTTGGTGTCGTGTGTTGCAGTGGTGTTCAGAGTATGGGGCCAGTCAGCCTGCCGTACCATATTCAACTCATGGAAACGTTCCACGCTGATGCCGTGCGAGTCCGGCTCGCCGCCCACCTCGTTCAGGGAGATTAGCCTGTTATAGCAGTAGAGCGCCGTATCTTCATATCCCTTGGCCATTATCGGTCCCGTGCTTTGCTGCCACTTCATCACCACGGCAAGCCATTCATTGACACGCCGCCGGCTCGACCCCTTGGGCAGGTCCAACAACAGAACACGTCCCAGACAATCGATAGGCCACGCCAGGACCGGCTCGCGTTCCCTCGCCCGCCGCAATGCGACCTCAATGAATGAGCGGTCCCGCGGGCTTACCCTCGGCGTTCTTATGTACGTACGGTAGACAGATAACGCTGCTGTCACCGCAGTGATAGCAGCGGACATCTCCAGCGGTGTCGGCAATCGCTCAGTCCTCGCTTCTCTCAGAAGGTGCACCACTCGCCTGCCCAGGTGATCAACGTCTCCCCGAAAAAGCTCGTGCATCACCATTCTCTTCTTTTCAAAAACCACATCTTCGAAGCTCTTAGACGAGCCCGTGAAGTCGTGGTACGCTGTGGTCAGACCTGACATGCCGGATGGATCAATAAGCACCCCGTTCACCAGACTTATAAACTCATACCCGGTCGTCCCATACACCGGCCAGTTGCCTGGAAGATCTTCGTCCTTCCCCAATATCTTTTCCACCAGCACATAGAAGTCCTGTTCGTCAGCGAAGTCTTCCTCTCCACTGACCAGATGCAACTGCAGCCGCCGCAGGTACTGCAGCGGATCGAGCAATCCATCAATATGGTCTATGCGGAGACCGCTTAGCAGGCCCTTCCCGGCCAGGCCAAGAACGAGATCGTGAACGGCATGAAACACCTCCGGCTTCTCCACCCGGACACCCACCAGGTCGCTGATATCAAAGAACCTCCGATAGTTGATCTCGCGTGCAGCCCTCCGCCAGTATGCCAACTGGTAGGCCTGGAGGGCCAGAAGTTCCTTCATCATGCCTGCTTCACCCCGGCCCGTGGCCTCTTCATTTATGTCAGTTACGGCCTTCTCCAGGGCATTCTGCGCCTTAGGAAATGTTTTGATCAGCCAGGCCAGCTTCCTCCTTGCGGATGACTGAGACAGGGCCCTGTTTCTCCTTCCCGCCCTGCTTGGGAAGGCCAGGCCGGGCAAGGCTTCTATTCTTCGTAAGATTGACCGCGCCTCTCGCTGCGCCTCATACTCGATTACATCTTTCTTACCAGCCTGGCGCAAGACACAAGACAAAATCGGAGCATACGACTTGAGACACAAAGGAAATCTATGTTCATAGTAGTCAAAGAAGAAGCCGGCATCCTCCATCTTGAGTTGCAGCTCTCCCCTGGCCAGTACCAAGTCCAGTTCATCCCCCAGCACCGGCAAGAGTACCCTGTTGGCGCCTGCATAAGGCGATTCCCAGTCGATATCAAAGTACCCGGCATAGGGCGAATCACGGCCATTCTCCAGTATATCCATCCACCACGGATTATTGCTGTTGGCCGCCATGTGATTGGGAACGATATCAAGCAAAAAACCCATGCCCCGGGACACAAGCTCGTCCAGCATGACATGGAATGCCGGTTCGCCGCCGATCTCGGAGTTTATCCGGCCCGGGTTGATGACATCGTAGCCATGAGGGCTCCCGAATCGCGCCTGCAGCAACGGCGATGCATAAAGGTCCGTGATGCCCAAACCCTGCAAATAGGGAATAATCATCATGGCATCCGCGAACCGGAAATCTCCACTGAATTGTATCCTGTAGGCGGCATCAGGTTTACGGCTTCGCATGGCTACGTTACGCGAACCCTGAGACGATCACCAAGCGTAAGAAAAAGGGACTTCCACTGGAAGGCCATTTCGTCCCCCTTCTGTGACCGTCTCTGGAACCCGGGGTAGTTTATGTAAATCATCTCGTAGAAAATGTTCTGGACTTTCCAGAGATCGACCGGGTGCGGCATCTCGCCGGCCAGTTCTGCCGCACTAGTCAGGTTCTCCAGAATAGAGATGTCCTCCGGTTCCAGGGAGAGCCTGCTTATCATGTCCTCCAGTGTCTTCTTGAGCATGTAGGTCAGTCCGGCGGCATCGACCTCCACCCTCCACCGCTTCGCCTCCGTCAACAGTGTCCTGATACGGTCAACATCCAGTGGTATCCTGGAAACATGGCGCTTCAGATCGGTATCCAGGATAAACCCTGCGGCAGCATGGTACGCCTTGGGCACCGGCGCACCCAGTTCGGTCAGGAAGCTCATCAAGGGGTAGTGGTATTCGTAGATCTGGCGCAAAGCGCCCTCCGCATCCCCCAAGGCGGATTCCAGGATGAAGTCGACAACCTTGCGCTGCTCGTCGCGGAACAAAGACCTGAGTGAGTAGGTGCTCTTTCCGAAATGCCTGTCCAGTTGCCTGATCACCTCTGGCAGGTCAGTTATGGCGAAGGCGCGCTTGAGGTCCTCTTTCATCCCTTGAAAGGCCTTCTCACCCTGGTTGGTCCTTACGCCGGCATTCATATTGTGGTCACCGAAGTGCAACGCACCAAAACACAGCTCCACGTTCTCGGTAGTGATGAGCGAGGCTATGGTGGCACGGCCCATGGCAAGCTTGGCCCTGCCTGCCTGAAGCCGGCGAAAGTCCTGCACGCTCACCTGGTAACAATAGATGTCCGCCTCATCATTGTAGTCTTCGAACATTGAACTGACAGCAAAGTGCGCGCCGACCTTCTCCAAGTCGACCATGGCTGGCTTGACCATCCGTTCATAAACATCCCGACCACTGCCTATTTCGCGAATGTTGCTCCGGGCTCGTTCCAGAATGTTCACGAAGCTCTTTTCCAGAGGCTGGCCTAAAAGCTCTTCGCCAAGCTGCACCACTCTTCCTGCATACTGAATAACCTGGACCGTCTCAATACCAGAAAGCTCGTCAAAGAACCACCCACAGCTCGTGTACATGAGCATTGCATGACGCTGAAGTTCGAGAAGCTTCAATGTTACGATGCGCTCCGCTTCGTCCAGGCTTCGCATGGCATGCCTGTTGAAAAATCGATCTACGTTCTCGGGAGAACGGTCCAAAATCACTTCGATGTAGTTATCCCGGGCAGCCCAAGGATCACGCAGGATCGTTCCTGTCTTGGCCTCGTACATTGGTGCCACCGCGTCTCGTAACCAGTCAAGGGCTTCACGCAAAGGACCGCGCCATTCCTGGTCCCAATTGACACCCCTACCCGTGTTGCACCCGCAATTGCTGCGCCAACGCTCGAGGCCATGCGCACAACTCCAGGAGGTGTCCTCACGAATCTCAACCTCAAAGGCGGGAGGAAAGCGGTCCAGGTACTCCGAATAGTTGGTGATCTTTGCCAGCTTATGGGACTCTATGTAATTAAGAGCGTAGGCTAGTGCCATGTCTCCAAACCGGTGATGATGCCCGTATGTCTCGCCATCCGTGGCTATGTGAACAAGCTGCGGCAATGACTGGCCTTCGGAAAACATGCCCACCAGTCGCCGGGCAAAATCTTCGCCTCTGGCAAGAAGCCCCTCGAAGGCTACGGAGCGAGCAGTGGGGCCGTCATAGAAGAAAAGGGCCATCTTTCTTCCAGATGGAAGGACTACCTCGTAGGGCATCTTGGTATCGATCTCGTCCCCCTCAAGGTCCTGCCAACCGGTCGCGCCGATCCGTCTTATCCGCCTAGCCTGGTGCGGGGCCAGAATTGTGAACCTGATACCCATCTCAGCCATTATGTCCAGGGTCTGGGTGTCCACGGCGGTCTCGGGAAGCCACATCCCCTCCGGCTTGCGCCCAAACCGGTTTTCGAAGTCCCTTATTCCCCATGATACCTGGGTATATTTGTCCCTGGTGTTGGCCAGCGGCATAATCATGTGGCTGTAGGCCTGCGCCTGGGCCGATCCATGCCCGGAAAACGAGCCCAGACTCTCCCTGTCGGCCTCTATAATCGCCTTATACACCTCCGGGCAAATGCCTTGCATCCATGCCAGCAGCGTGGGACCAAAATTGAAGCTGATCTTTGCATAGTTGTTGAATATTTCACGCACCATCCCCCCGTCATCGAGAATATGCGAGGCCGTGTTGGGTTCATAGCATTCAGCAGTTATCCGTTCGTTCCAATCGTGGTATGGATAGGCCGAGTCCTGCAGTTCGATCGATTCCAGCCACGCATTCTCGCGCGGCGGCTGATAGAAATGGCCATGAACGCAAATGAAACGCTCCATCATTTCCCCCCGGTCTGACTGTAGACTGCGACGCTACATGGCTTCAGCACCATATCCACGGAACCTGACGAGTCCAGCGTCTCCGGCAGACGGCTTCCCTCGCCCCCCCAGCGTGCATCCGACGAATCGATTAACCTGGTCCAGCGACCCACGGAGAAAGGCACGCCAAGGTGTACTTCCTCATTCTGAAAATTGAAAATGACTATGACGGTGTCAGCATGGCTCCAGCGCCGCACGTGCAAGACCTTCTCCTTTTCGAAAACGACTACATCCATTTTAGCCTTCTTCATCCCTGCCAGGGCAGGACTCCTTTTACGCAAAACGATCAGAGATCGGTAGAACTCCAGCAGTTCTTTGTGCGGGCTCTGATTCACCAGGTGCCAGTTAAGCGTGGCCTGGCGAAACGTATCTTCACTCTGTGCGTCAGGAAGCTCCTGGTCCCAATTGAACGCCGCAAATTCCCGCCGGCGTCCTTCTCTGACTGCCTCTGCCAGGTCCGGATCAGAGTGGCTTATGAAGTAAGGGAAGGGGGCCTTTTCACCATATTCTTCGCCCATGAAAAGCAGCGGAACGCAAGGGGAGAGTAATACGACGCCCGCAGCCAACTTTAAAGCTTCAAGAGGCACAAGACTGCTCAACCGATCACCTTGCATCCGGTTGCCGACCTGATCATGGTTTTGGGCGAAGACCACAAAACGCTCTGCAGGAACGTCCTTGGACGATATCCCGTGCCGGCGGCGCCGGTACATTGAGTATTGTCCAGAGTAGACGAAGCCTTCGCTGTAAGCCTTCGCCATTTGTACAACTCCTCCGAAAGCCTGATAATAGCCGCCGCTCTCGCCCGTCAGCAGGACATGCAGGATATGATGAAAGTCGTCGTTCCACTGTCCGTCGAGCCCATAGCCGCCCAATTCGGGCACTCTGATGAGCCTGACATCGTTCAAATCGCTTTCTCCGAACAGATGGATTCTGCGGTTGAGATGTACGGCTCTCTCGTGGACTGTTTCCGCCAGCTCCTGCAGAAAGGTATAGGGACTGACATCAAGAATGGCATGGAGTGCATCGAGTCGCAAAGCATCGATATGACAGTCGGTAACCCAGTAGAGAGCATTCTCGATGAAGAAGCGCCTGACGTGGTCGCTGTCCGGACCGTCGAAATTGATTGCCGCTCCCCAGGGAGTCTGATAACGGTCGGTAAAATACGGACCAAACTCACTGAGATAGTTGCCTTCCGGACCAAGGTGGTTGTACACCACGTCGAGAATGACAGCCAGACCCTGTTCATGGCATGCGTTGACCAGGCTCTTCAGGCCATCCGGCCCACCGTACGAGTCCTGTGCGGCGAATGGATAGGCACCGTCATAACCCCAGTTGCGGGTACCCGGGAATTGGGCCACAGGCATCAACTCGACGGCGGTGACTCCAAGTTGCTTGAGATACGGCAGCTTCGATATAACTGAAACAAAATCACCTTCCGGCGTAAAGGCACCCACGTGAAGCTCATAGATTATGTAATGTTGTACGGGGATGCCTTGCCAGTGAGTATCGTGCCAGTCAAACGAAGCCTCCACGACCTCCGATGGTCCATGCAGGCCCTGTGGTTGCAGACGCGAGGCCGGGTCCGCCCTTTCCTCACCCCGATCGAGCCGGTACTTGTACAGGGTTCCCGGCCAAACACTCTCTGCGACCACAGTGTGGTACCCGAAAGCATCCCTTTCCATCACAAATGAGCGCTCCCTGGGTTGCTGGATATGCAGAGTCACCTCGTCCGCACCCGGCGCCCAGACCGAAAAGCTGGTACGGCCACCACCCAGATGAGCAGACCCCAATGCCGCCTTCATTCTACCTCCAGCCGGCTCTTGAAGAAGACGGCCGACAGTGGAGGCAGCGTAACCACCAGAGAGAATGGGCGGCCATGAAAAGGAGTCGCTGAGGCCTCGATGCCTCCCAGGTTGCCCACGCCGCTGCCCCCATATTCGGCTGCGTCGCTATTCAGTACCTCGGTCCAGACCCCTGGACGGGGAACACCTACCGAATAGGCGAGCCTGGGAACAGGGGTGAAGTTTTGAAGAACAAGTACCAAGTCCTTGCTGGTGCGCGCTTTCCTGAGCAGGGTCAAAACACTGTTGTCGGCATCGGTACAGTCGATCCACTCGAAACCTGCGGGATCATTGTCCAGTTCGTGCAATGCCGGCTCCGACCTGTAGAGCCTGTTCAGGTCCGTCGTCCATTTCATCAATTGCAGATGTCTTTCATACTGAGTAAGGTGCCATTCGAGGCTTTCATCGTGGTTCCATTCCTGCCACTGGCCGAATTCCCCACCCATGAAAAGCAGCTTCTTGCCCGGCTGTCCGTACATGTAGCCGAGCAACAGACGCAGGTTAGCCAGCTTCTGCCAATCATCGCCCGGCATCTTTGACAGCAGCGAACCCTTGCCATGCACGACCTCGTCATGTGATAGGGGCAAAACGAAGTTCTCATGGAATGCATAGATCATACGAAAGGTCAATTCACCATGATGGAACTTCCGGTGCACCGATTCCTTCGTTATGTACAGCAGGGTATCGTGCATCCAGCCCATGTCCCACTTTAATCCGAACCCGAGTCCGCCAACATACGTGGGACGGGAAACCATTGGCCACGAGGTTGATTCTTCGGCCATCGTTTGAACGTCCGGGTAGTGCTCATAAACCTGCTCATTGAACTTGCGCAGAAAATCTATGGCCTCCAGGTTCTCGTTTCCTCCGTACTTGTTGGGGATCCATTCACCGTTCTCACGGGAGTAGTCAAGATAAAGCATTGAAGCCACAGCATCAACCCGGAGCCCGTCAATGTGGTACTTGTCCAGCCAGAACAGTGCACTGCTGAGGAGGAAGCTGCGTACCTCATTCCTGCCATAGTTGAAAATGAAACTCTTCCAGTCCGGATGGAACCCCTTTCTGTAGTCGGCATGTTCATACAGGTGAGTGCCATCGAAGAACCCTAGCCCATGCTCGTCGGTGGGGAAGTGAGAGGGTACCCAGTCCAGGATCACGCCAATGCCGCACTGGTGAAGATAGTCCACCAGGTACATGAAGTCCTGAGGCTTGCCAAAGCGGCTAGTAGGGGCGAAGTAGCCGGTCACCTGATATCCCCAAGAACCTGAGAAAGGATGCTCCATTACCGGCAGAAACTCAACGTGGGTGAACCCCATGGAGATAACATGGTCCGCAAGTCTCGGGGCCAGTTCCCTGTAGGTGAGCCAGCGATGGCCATCTTCGGGCACTCGCAGCCAGGAGCCCAGATGGATCTCATAGATGGCAATGGGCGATTGCAGTGCGTGGCGACTGGCTCTGTCGGTCATCCAAGCGCTATCTTTCCAATCGTAGGTCAAGCTGGATACAACGGAAGCAGTATTGGGGGGCGGCTGACACCGAAAAGCCATCGGATCAGCCTTGTCTACGCTATAACCCTTGAAGTTGGACACTATGTGGTACTTGTAAAGAGTACCTGCTTCCAAACCAGGCAGGAATCCCTCCCAGATACCTGATTGTCCCCGCGGCATCAACGGATGGCTGCTCTTGTGCCACTTATTGAAGTCCCCCATGACGCTGACCTGATTGGCATTTGGTGCCCATACGGCGAATTGAGTACCTACCACACCGTCTCTTTCCAGGATATGGGCTCCCAGCTTCTCGTACAGCCGCAAATGCGTACCTTCGTTGAACAGATGCAAGTCATCCTCACTCAGCAAACTCACCTCGTAGTGCACCATTTCAGGTACGATCCTGTTAGTCTGCGGCAACATCCGGCCTCTTTGTTCTGTCATCTTCTTGATCTCTCCTGCGCTTACGATTGCGGTCCACGGACCTGAGTATATCCCTTACGCCGGGCTTATCTCGGAACTCTTCCAGAGAGTACCGCGCCCTGCGTTTCCAGTTTGGATAGATTGATCCCCCTCCAGGGATATTCTGTGGCTCCTCTTCCAACCACAGGTCTTCCAGATTGACCACCACCATCCGGGCTCCACTGGCCCCCAGAAAGGCCAAAGTACCGTTCAGTACCTCCGACACGCCGAATGAAGTCCCATGCAGAAAGCGCTTCTTCTGCAACACCTCAATCAAGTCAGACTTCATCTTCCGTCTCTGCAACTGTTCCTCCTGTTTGCCGGACTCGTTGAGCAGACCCAGGCTCAATCGTTGCTCGATATCCACGCCCTGCCAGAATCCGGCAAACGTCGGCATATCATGAGTATTGAGACTTGCCGCTGCATTCGAAGGTACGCTCAATCCAGGTCGACGGCTATTCTCCATGGCGAGTTCGTACTGTAGCACGTGCATGCGGTTTATCCCACGCTCCTTCAGTGCCCTGTTTATGTAGGCAGGGACCGTGCCCAGATTCTCACCTACCACACAACATTCGTGCCTGTGAGATTCCAGGTTAGTTATGGCATAGAACTCATCATCAGCATAACGGACATAGACCCCATCCCGGGCGCCCATGCCCTTTGGTATCCAATATAACCTGTGAACGAACATCACGTGGTCAAGACGCAGTATCCCCTTGCGGCGCAGATGATGCCGCAAGCAGGCAATGTAGTAACTGTAACCCTGCCTTCTGAGTTGCTCCGGGTGAAGGGGAGGAAAACCCCAATTCTGCCCGCCCGAAAACACGGCATCGGGTGGCGCTCCTCCCGATGCATCGAGGGCGAAGGCGTTCTGATAGCGCCATGTATCATAACCTTCGGGGTCCACTCCCAGAGGAAAGTCCAGATATAGACCCATACTCTGACGGGCAGCATCCTCGAGCAAGCCTTCCATCTGCTCATGTATCAACCACTGTACGTACATGTAATACCGTTGCCGGTCTGGATCATAATCGCCCTCGTTCAATACTCCTTCCCGCAACCGCCCGGGCCACTGCTGCCAGGGTCGCTGCTGCTTTTCCAAAGTAGCACGAAATCGGGCATAATCCGCGACCATGGCATGACTCTTTGCAAATGCTTCCAATTCCTGGCGCCTGCCGGGAAGGTCCTCGTGACAGCACCTGCAGAGTTCCTCCATGACCAGCTTTCTCAAAGAACGCTCACGCTGGTACTTGATCAAGGGTGATTCGCGAAGCAAGCGTATCTCCTCCCTGAAGGCTTCAGAATCTAGCATAGTTCGGGCCGTAGAACAACCGGCCAGCTCGGGGATACTCTCAATATTGCAGTAGAACTCATTCCAGAGTAGCCGGGTGGCGGGCTCGTACGGGCTTTCCTGTTCCGGAAAGGTCGCCAGCAAGGGGAGCGTGCCCACCATTTGGCCGCCCATCTCGCGCACCCATTCGATAAGCTTTCGCAAATCGGAAACGTCCCCGCTCTGCCAGCTCTGGTTACTGTGTAACGCATATAAAGGAACAAAAACACCCCAATTACGATACACGCTTTCCCCATACGAGGGGTTATAGGCGCGGCGAGGAGCGGATACCAGGAGGGACTCGGTTCTGCTACCTCCGGCTTCCACTGTGAGTCGGTGATATCCGAGTGGGATATCACGATCAACGTTGATTTCCTTCGCCAGAAAGAACCTTCCGTCAATGGCCTCTGACATGACCACCGGCGACGTGGAAGCATCCAATATCCACTGTTGATGCTCACCATCTTCAAAATCGATTTCCACCACTAGCCTTGCTTCAAAGAGTGCCGAAGGCACGCGCACTTCTACAGGCGGCAAATTTCCCTCCCAGCACACTATGACCGGTTGAAGAGGTCGTTCCCAGTCAGAGATACACTTTTGACGCAAGGCCCCAATCACGTCTCCCAGAGTATGAACGGAAGCGCCAATCGAGCGCAACGCGGCAAACAATGATTCGTCCGAGGCTGGTTGCCGGCGCCGTTCCACATCAACATAGGAGGTCTGGATTCCATAGGCCCCAGCCAGGTCTCGCAGCAGGGCGAGGGTCTTTCTACTCATCCTCGCCCTCCATAAGGTCAATAATTCCTTCCAGCGGGACCATTGTCCAATCAGGCCGGTTGTTGAGCTCATACGTGATCTCGTAAAGGGCCTTTTCCAGAAGGTAGGCATTTAGCAGTGTAACAAATTCCTCTTCGTCCCGCGGCAGAAGTCCCGAATTCTCCGCCACGTCCAGATACGCCCGCAGAAAGGCGGCAGACACCCATTCGTACCACGCCTTACTCCATTGCTTCAGTACCGGTACGTCTTCTGTGCGAATCACTGTAGGTGCCTGCCCCATAACGGCTGCGCAGGCTACATAATGAAAGGACCTGATCATGCCCGCAACATCCTTAAGGGGTGTCCGCTTCAATCTCCGCTCGCTGACAGGCCGCGTGGGTTCTCCTTCAAAATCTATGATGACGAATTCCCGCCCGGTATAGAGCACCTGTCCCAGATGGTAGTCTCCGTGGATGCGCGTGCGCATGGCATTAATCCTTTTCCTGCGAACTGCAGCGAGGCGGGACATTATGGAGCTCTCCAATCTCAATACCTTTTCCGCATCTTCCCGACCTTCCGGGGTGAGACTATTCAAGTTCTCCTTAATAAGATTCAGCCCGTGTACAGCGATACTTCTCATCGAGTGATACATCGATCTTTGGTAGATGACCGAAAATGGCTCAGGGGCGAAGTTCGGATCTTCCCAATCCAGCGACAGCGCAAGGTGCATTTCTGCCGTTTGCTGTCCAAGCAGTCTGGCGGCCTCCAGGTAAGGCCCTATGCCTTCCTCTACTGATTCCGGCAAATCACCCGTGTTATCCATCGTCAACCAATCGTGCTTCGGAGCAGAGGGCACTTCTCCCATGATAAGTATTCTCTCAAACGACCGGGCCAGTGCATCCAGCGTGTAATTCCACGCTACCTCGGCATTCTTGATATAACCATGCAGGATGCCAACGGTCATCGTGCGTTCCGGATCCCTTCCGGCATGATACTCCAAAGCTCCGGCGAGCGGGGGTACATGGGGGAAAGCTACCTTCTCCGTTAAGAAGCGCCCAATTTCCAACTCTGGGTTGATCTGCAGGCTGACTCGCCGGTACAGCTTCATCATGAATCGATCGCCGAATAACACAGATGTGTTGGTCTGCTCAACCGTTAGTTTGGCAGGTTCCGGAACTTCATCCGCTGGCCCTCTCAGCCGCCGGAAGATGCCACTGGGACTGGCGTGTATCTCTCCGAATTCCCCTTTGAACCTCCGGCGACGGCCTATGGACTCCAATAACGACGAAGTAAAGCCTTTGTTGACCATGGCGTCGTAAATCACGGCTTCGGAATCGCCATTGAGATCCTTGAACTTGACCCGTCCTACCACGGCACTGGGGAAATCCGATTGGATTCGGGCTGCGTCCATATCGGTAGCCATATGAAGAGGGAGGATGTAGCGCTCCGGTTCACCTTGAGTGTACTCCACCCTGAGCAGCAGCAGGTATACTACTGCATGAGTGTAAGGCATGGGCACAATATCCTCGATCGTGGCCGACTGCATCCGGCGCGCTTTCCCTCCGTACCACCGTCGCTTCTGAATGAAATACGAAAGTACCTGCTCAAGCGGCATGCGACCGTGAGGTCTGAAAAGGTCCTCCCATTTCCCTGTTGTTGTTAATGTGGGCAGTGGATGACTTTGGAGCGCATCATACGGCGATGTCCCCTCCGTTGCCGGTTCAAGTGAGAACCAGTAGAAAGCATAGGCACTCAGGGTCATGAAATAGGGATTGTCCGTAATCGGGGGAAACTCCGATCGACCAAATAACTCCGTAGGCACCCGCCCCCTGTAATTGCCAAGATTCAAGGTTGTGTGTTGTGCCACTCGTGAGAGATTGGCCACTATGAGCACAGTCTCCTCTTGGTACCTGCGGACAAAGGCCAGCACCTTCGGATTTTCCGGGTAAAGGAATTCCAGGCTCCCTCGCCCAAAGGCCTTGAACCGCTTTCTCATTGCGATCAGGCGCTTCATCCACCACAGCAGCGAGTCCGGGTTTCTTTGCTGCGACTCCGCATTGACAGCTTCATAGTGGTACTCCGGGTCGATTATCACGGGCAGGTACAGCCGTTGTGGATTGGCAAGGGAAAACCCTGCATTTCGATCGGAACTCCACTGCATCGGTGTGCGCACCCCGTTTCGATCACCCAGGTAGAAATTGTCTCCCATCCCGATCTCGTCACCGTAGTAGATGATCGGCGTCCCGGGGAGAGAGAAGAGCAGGCTGTTCATAAGTTCGATCTTCTTGCGATCGTTGTTCAGCAATGGCGCCAAGCGGCGCCGTATACCAAGATTGATCCTGGCAAGAGGGTCGTGAGCATACACACGGTACATGTAGTCCCTCTCCTCATCCGTGACCATTTCCAGCGTTAACTCATCATGGTTGCGCAAAAACAGGGCCCATTGGCAGTTATCCGGGATGACTGGTGTTTGCTGGATTATATCCATGATAGGAAACCGGTCTTCCATACGAATGGCCATGAATAGCCGGGGCATTATGGGAAACTGGAAAGCCATATGACATTCATCGCCATCCCCAAAGTAGTCGGCGGCATCCTCGGGCCACTGGTTTGCTTCGGCCAGCAACATCCGGCCCTTGAAACGTTCATCCACATGCTTACGGAGACTCTTTAGAAAAGCATGCGTCTCCGGCAGGTTCTCGCAGTTGGTACCCTCCCGCTGGTAAAGATAAGGCACGGCATCAAGACGCAATCCCGAAACTCCTTGATTGAACCAGAAATCGACCGTTCGTAGCATGGCCCGCCGCACAGACGCTCTGTCATAGTTGAGGTCCGGCTGGTGCGAATAGAAACGATGCCAGTAATAGGCTTTGGCGACAGGGTCCCACGACCAGTTCGAAGCTTCAAAATCGCCGAATATAACCCGTGCATCACCATATCGTTCCGCAGTATCACTCCACACGTAATATTCCCGCCAGACTGTTCCGGACTCCGCACGCTTCGCTTTCTGGAACCATGGATGAGCGTCCGAAGTGTGGTTCAATACAAGTTCGGTGATCACTTTCAACCCTCGACGACGGGCTGCCTGCAGGAAATTCTTGAAGTCCCGCAAGGTGCCATAGGACGGATGCACATCTGTGTAATCGGCGATGTCGTACCCGTCGTCCTTCAGTGGAGATGGATTGAAAGGCAGCAGCCAGATGGCGGTCACACCCAAGTCCTGTAAATAGTCGAGCTTCTCGGCCAGACCAGCAAAATCGCCGATACCATCACCGTCGCTATCCTTATATGCCCTGACGTGCAACTCGTATATTATCGCGTCCTTGTACCAAAGCGGGTCGTCATCGGTCCATGTCAATTGTCTTCTCTGCTTTTCCACGGAATAACACTCTCCAGGTCTCCAGTTTTGCAGAAGCGCCTGCTACCCTCGCGGGTTGGCTGGTAGTCGAAAAATATGAGCTGGAGCCACATGAGGATTAAGCTCCACGTAATTGCGCGGCCCATGCCAGATATAGCAGGACCCATCCATCAGGTCACACAGTTCATAAGGCTCCAGAGGATCGATCCCCAGGAATTCGAGAGGCAGGTTAACCCAGCCCGATTGTACGTAAACGTAGTCGAGGTTCGCAATGACGAGAATAACATTAGACCTGTCCCTGCTTTGTTTACTGTAGCATAACAGCAGTTCGTTATCGATGGGGTGGAAGCGGACATTACCATCCATCTGCAACGCCTTGTTGTCCTTCCGCACCTGGTTTACCTGGGTGATAAAGTCCTTCAGGCTATGAGCGCTTTCCAGGTCCCAATTCTTTATCTCGTACTTCTCCGAGTTCAAGTACTCTTCGCTGCCTGGCTCCTTCGCAACATTTTCGCACAATTCGAAAGCCGGCCCATAGATACCATAGCTAGGCGACAGGGTTGCCGCCAGGACCAACCGTATCATGAAAGCCGGTCGTCCGCCAACCTGCATATACCCCGTCAATATGTCCGGAGTATTCGGCCACAGATTGGGACGAAAGTATTCATGCACTGCCGTCTCGTTCAACTCGCGAAAATACTCAGTCAATTCCCATTTGGTATTGCGCCAGGCAAAATACGTGTACGACTGGGTGAAGCCAAGCTTGGCCAGCCGGTACATTATCTTCGGTCGTGTAAAAGCCTCTGACAAGAAAATGACTTCAGGAAACCGGCCTTTGATATCCCCTATCAACCATTCCCAGAACCCGAATGGTTTGGTATGAGGATTATCAACCCTGAACATGCGCACACCCTGTTCTATCCAGAAGAGCACCACACTTCGCAGCTCTTCCCACAACTCCGGCCACCTGTCGGTACCAAAGTCCACAGGATATATATCCTGATACTTCTTTGGCGGGTTTTCAGCGAATTGTATGGTGCCGTCGGGCCTCCAGCGAAACCATTCCGGATGCTCCTTGACCCACGGATGATCAGGAGAACACTGGATGGACAAGTCCATGGCTATCTCCATGCCATGCCCATGAGCTGTTGCCAGGAGACTGCGAAAGTCGTCCAGATCTCCCAACCGGGGTTCGATGGATTTGTGTCCGCCCGCCTCGCCGCCAATCGCCCAGGGGCTTCCCGGATCATCCGATCTTGCAACGGGAGCGTTGTTCCTGCCCTTGCGATTAGTCGACCCGATTGGATGTATGGGAGGCAGATAGAGCACGTCAAAACCCATCGAAGCCACATACTCCAAATGGTTTTCGCAGTCCTTCAAGGTGCCGTGCCAGCCCGGTTCCTGTGAGCAGGATCTCGGAAAAAGTTCGTACCAAGTGCCATAACGTGCCTTGTCCCGGTCGACCGTAACGCGCAGGTCCTTTGGATAGCTTGCGGCACTCCTTCTATCCTGCCATTTCGATGCCAGCAGGCCCAGCCTGTCCGCCATGGCCAGGTCTACCCTCGTGCTCTGGCTCAGACTCTCATCTCGCAGTATTGTCGCCCAGCCGTCCAGAAATGCGGCCTCCTCTCCGCCGGCCCTTCTGCATGACTGCATCAAGAGTTCCGCACCCATAAGAAGCTCCACAGCTACGTCCAAGCCGGCTGCAACCTTCTTCTCAAGGTCACGACGCCAGGTTATGAACTCGTTTACCCATGCCATGAAGGTATACAAGTACGTACCAAGGCAAAGGACCGGGAAGCCGCCGCGCCAGCGATCATTTACCAGCATTTGCATGGGCACCTCAGTCCATTCATCTTCTGCGCTATGCCTGTACAGCAGAACGGCTGAAAGCTCGTCATGGCCATCAGCAAATATATCCGCCTCCAGCTGCACAGTGTCACCCACGATGCGCTTGATGGGAAATCGGCCATCATCAATCTCCGGAACTACGCCTTCGATGACCACGCGCCTTTTGCCAACATCAGCATCGGCAGAAATTTCTTGAGAGAATCCTCTTGGTCCAAGGCTAAGATTCATACGTGTAAATATTATAGCGGAGGCTATAGCGATAGGGGGTTATAAGTGCTTCTCCATTATGGGCACGTACGTTTGCTCCGCATATTCCTTCATCATACGCCTGGCACAGAAGAATGGGGCCACGGACTTGATAGACTCTTTCATTATAGCAGTCCACTTGCGAGGCAGGCCGACGCGGTCCCGGTCATAGTACATGGGTACGACCTCATTTTCGAGCAGGCTGTACAAGGCAGCAGCATCAATTTCGTCTTCTTCAGGAGGACCGGAAGTCAACTCCACCGGGCCAATGACCCAGCCGTTATTGCCGTTGTAGCCTTCACGCCACCACCCGTCCAGAACGCTGAGATGCAAGACTCCGTTAATAGCAGCTTTCATGCCGCTCGTCCCGGAGGCCTCATGTAATCGACGAGGAGTATTGAGCCACACATCCACCCCTTGGACCAGATAATGTGCCATATGCATATCATAGTCTTCCACGAACGCTATCCTGCCTTGGAAGTCTCGGTCTCGCGCCAGACCGTGGGCCTGTTGCAGAAGCAGCTTGGAAGCGTAGTCAGCCGGATGCGATTTGCCAGCAAATATAATTTGCACCGGCCGGGTCCTGTCAGTTATCAAGGACTTGAGTCGATCTATGTCTCGAAATATGAGCGTAGGCCGCTTATACTCAGCAAATCGTCGTACGAAGCCGATAGTGAGAACCTCTGGATGTATCAAAGCCCCCATACTCAGCACATGATCGGGTGAGAGCGCGGCCTCCGCCCAGCGATCGTGAATACGCTCGTCCATGTTAGTGACCAACTTCCTCTTAAGATGCTGGTGCACCGACCAGAGTTCATTGTCAGGCACCATCTCCATTAGAGACCATAAGGATGCGTCGTCTTGCCGTTCCACAAGATTAGAAATGTCACCACCACACAAATGTTTGGCAAGAAGTGTGGCAATTTCCGGTGCCATCCAAGTTGGACCATGGACGCCGTTGGTCATATGGATGAGAGGGACTTCATGCTCCAGGCGATCAGGCCACAGAACATTCCACATCCTCCGCGAGACCTCACCGTGCAGCTTGCTCACTGCATTACGATAACCGGCCGTACGCAGAGCCAGCACAGTCATGTTGAACCCGTCGCTCAAAGGGCTACCATACTTGCCCAGCGCCAGGAACCTTTCTCTATCAATGCCCAAAGCATCCCGGTAGCGGGCGAAGTATTTATCTACTAGTTCGTCAGGAAAGACATCATGTCCCGCCGGCACGGGCGTATGAGTCGTGAACACAGTAGTCGAACGTACGCTCTCCAGTGCCTCCTCAAAAGGTACGCCCTTGATCTCTACTTCCTCCCTGATTCTCTCAAGCATCATGAAGGACGTATGCCCTTCATTGGCATGCCAAACCGCCGGACTTATACCCAGGTTTCGCAATACCCGCACGCCACCAATGCCCAACAGCATCTCCTGCTGTATGCGGTGTTCCTGGTCAGCGATGTATAACCTTGCTGATAGATCTCGGTCAAGGGGATGGTTCTTCTCCACATTGGTATCCAGCAAATACAACTCCACCCTACCCAGGCGCACACGCCAGACGCCTAAGTACAGCGCCTTCCGGTCCAGTTCCACGCGTGTCACGCCTTCGCCCTCCAGTAACACGGGTTCCACCGGTGCGTCTTTGAACTCCAATTTCGAGTAAACCTCCTGCTGCCAGCCGTCACCCGCTATGTGCTGGTGGAAGTAACCCTGCGGGTACATGAACCCTATGCCCACCATACCTATGCCGAGGTCGCAAGCCTCCTTACACAAATCGCCTGCGAGAATCCCCAGTCCACCCGCATATATAGGGAGGGAATTATGTATCGCATACTCAGCCGAAAAATAGGCAACTTGACGCGTGGCAAGATGCGAATGACGTGCAGCCATCCACGAATTGGTGCCGCTCATGGCCTGATCGAATTGCTCGATCACCTGGTCATACAGCTGCAGGAAAGACTCGTCGGTGCTGACAGCCTCCAGCCTGTCCGGGGCCATGGAATTGAGCTGTTTTACGGGATTGTGTCCGTTAAGACGCCAAGTGGGATAGTCCAACGAACGGAACAACTGGCGTGCATTTGGATGCCAGGACCACCACAAATTACTCGCTATCTCCCTGAGCCGGCCTATGCGCTCAGGTAGTCTAGGTTGGCCCACACCCATCTAATCTACCCCTGCCCCCTGCAACCCATTTCAGAAAGCTATGGTGTTGGCAAAAACAGTTATATCTATCAAGCCTGTAGCTATGATGAAGCTGCCATCATGTTTCAATTTAATGTCCGTGAAGCGATTGTTCTCCAGGTAGGCCTTTACCTCGTCTCCAGCCATTCCCGCCGAAGGGTTATCTTGAAACATGTATACGGCAGTGATTTCAAGTTTCCCCCCGTTGGCTGTGCGATATGACTTGCCATAGGCAACCAGGTCCCGATACTCTTCTTCCGGGTCCAGGCCGGCCTTCGTGATCTGAACCAGGACGCCGTGAGGCACCCTGTCGGTCACCGCTCGTATGTTCTGGTCTTCGAAATATGACAGCGATTCTTCTTCATTCACGACCGAGATGCACGCTTGCAACAATGTGTTCCCGGCCATGAATATGATGCCTTCCTGAACGGTGATCCGCCGCATCTTCTGATCAGGCGGAGTCCAGATGCTTGTTCTATTGACGAGTTCTTTCTCGTACTTGCGAGCGCTCAGTCGACGCTCTACATCACCAACAGACACGTCGCCTTTAAGCACCCTTATGGAGGTGTCAGTTAAATTTGCATAGTAGGCAGTAGCGATATGGAACACGCTGGACCGTGCAATACCCAGGCCGGTAATCTGATTGGCTTCCGGACTGTCCATAAACTCCCCGTAGATGTCCCACAACTCTCTATCTTCCGCCATTCTGTCAATCGCCCAATAGCTGAAAGAGCGAGCCTCTATGGGCACCTTCTGCATCAGGTCTACATATGGCTTACCCCCGCCGAAACAGCCAGGAAGGCCTGTCATAGTCAGTAGCAACGCCATAAATGTGACTAGAATACATCTGCCGCTAAATTTCATCCATACCTCCAACAATTCTTTTGGACGTGCGAAAACGGTCGAACAAGTAAGCTTTGGGGTAGTACAAGCAGTACCAACCCGCCCTGGAGCGAGTTAATCGGACCACAAAAGCCCATTTACTACTTCACGGTAACGGATTTGGCCAAATTTCGAGGTCTATCGGGGTCGTTGCCCCGTGCTACTGCGGAATAATATGCGAGGAGTTGTAAGGGTACAACTGTTACCAGAGGATAGAAAATCTCTTCTGTGGCATGGATCTCGATCCATTCGTCGAACATGGCATGGTTTTCCTCGGATACTCCTATGACGAAGGCGCCCCTGGCCTTCGTCTCGGCTGCATTAGCCAGCGTTTCTTCGAAAGTATAGTCCTTGGGGCAGATAACTACTACGGGAGTGCCTTTCTCAATCAGGGCCAGTGTGCCATGTTTGAGTTCACCGGCGGGCATACCCTCGGCGTGAATGTAGGAAATCTCCTTTAGCTTGAGAGCTCCCTCCGCAGCAATAGCAAAGTTTATGCCTCTCGCTATGTAGTAGCAGGAATTGTTATGCTTGGTCAAACCAGCAATTCTCTCCACTCGTAAGCCGTTTGTCTCAATCACTCCTTCGATCGTGTCACAGACATCGCGTACCTTCTGTATTCCTTCGTCCATCCTGTTGGCCATGGTGAAGGCCAGCAGATATAGTATGGCCAGCTGGCTCATGAATGATTTCGTAGCAGCAACGCCGATTTCCGGTCCGCAATTCAGGTAGATTGATCTGTCACTCATCCTGGCGATTGAGGATCCAATCATGTTTATCATGGAGAAAATAGTAGCCCCATTCTCCCTGGCCTTCTTGACTCCCTGAATAACATCGGCGGTCTCACCGCTCTGCGAGATGGCTATGACCAGGGTGTTCTTATCCACGGAGTCCGAGAAGTAGTGGAATTCCGAGCCCATTATCACATCACAGAACTTGCCCGCCAATCTGGAGAAAAGATATCTGCCCACGAGCGCAGCATATCTGGAAGTCCCGCATGCTGTAAACACCACCTGCTTGGCCCGCAGGATGTTCATGGCCATGTCCAGTATCAAGTCCTTGTCCTGTTCCAGAGCACAACGGATGGCATCGGGTGTCTCGGTGATTTCCTTCATCATGTAATAGTCGTATCCCTGCTTGGTTGGTTCGTCCCATCTCCAGTCAATTGTCTTGAAAGCCCGGTCCACCGCTGCACCATCTTCATTCGTAAAAACTATGTCTTCATCCAGGACTACAATATCGCCATCTTCAACATAGGCCACATCATGTGTATGTTCCATAAAAGCCAGGGCATCACTGGCGATGAACTTTCTGTTCCCATCCCGACCCACAACCAGCGGGCCATCCTTTCGGGTGGCTACCAGCCTGCCCGGTTCCCGAACAGATATGGCTGCTATTGAGTAGGTACCTCTTATCCGCCTGACCACCTTGCGCATGGCCGCCTCCAAAGAGAGACCCTCCTCCACGTATTCCTCAAGGAGGTGTGCCACAATTTCTGTATCGGTCTGCGATTTAAAACAGTGCTCGCTCCGGAGTTCAGCCCGCAGTTCTTCATAGTTGTCGATGATGCCATTATGGACCACCGCAATCTCTTGCTTGCAATCGCAATGTGGGTGAGCATTTTCCATGGTTACACCACCATGGGTTGCCCACCGGACATGACCAATGCCGGTATTGCCCACCAGCCCTATCAGGTTATGATTGGTGCAAACCTCGTCGAGTTTCCCAACGTCCTTACCGCAGTTTAGCTGTCCGTTGCAAATCGTCGCTATACCTGCTGAATCGTAGCCCCGGTATTCGAGACATTTCAGACCCCTCAGCAAGACAGGGGCGGCAGGCTCGTCACTGGTAAAACCAACAATGCCGCACATTAGAAGTCTCCCAGCCTTTTCAGCAACTCTTCCTTCTTGTCGTCCTGCATGCTTGTTCTGCTCATGGTCCTGTACCGGAATTCAGGCAGGACAATCTTATTGCTTTCAAGGTCGTTCGTCAAGCAAGTGTGAGGCCCTACATGAGAATTGGCGCCTATCCTTATACCAGGCAGGATGCTGACATTCACCCCGGTCTTCGAATTCTCACCAAACATGGCTCCAAGCTTGTCAAGACCCGTGTCCACTGCAGAGCCGTCCATTCTTACCATGATGTTCTTCTCGTCGAAACGAAAGTTAGCCAGCACGGTACCTGCACCGAACGAGCAGCCGTCAGCAATCACGGAATCACCCACATATGTTGAATGGAACCAGCACCTGTCACCCACATAGGAACCCTTTATCTCGGTGCAGTAGCCGACCACACAGTCCGCTCCCACGTGACTATAGCCGCGCACCAGTACGTTATTACCTATGATCGTGTTTGCACCGATGTACACCGGGCCCCTGACTACCGCGTTCTCCAAGATACGGACGTTGTCTTCGATAATGACTTTCCCCTCTACGGTGGCATTGCTGGCTATCCGGGCCTTGGGCGAGATGTAGCCTTCGGCAGCATCAAGGAAGTGATTAATCACGGGAAATATGTGCCAGGGATACTTTATCGCTGACCAATAACCGTTATAGGGGACCACCTTGATCGTTTTGCCGTCTCGTATCAGGCTGTCAAGGGTGCACTCGTACACATCATCCCTGTCGCTGCTAGTGTTCCGCAGTCCTTCCAGTATGCTCCTGGCACTTGTATGGAAGTGGACAAGGATATTCACCATGTCGCTGGGCTCATTGCCCTCGCCAGGTTTTTCAACAATGCTCTGTAAGTCATTGTTCCCATCCGGGACCAGATAGCCACCTGGAAAGTACCGGTCCACTTTATACCCCAGCAAATAGGATAGAGCCGGTTGAGCACTCCTGGCTTGCAGAAGACCGGTATACGCAGAATAGTCGAAGACATCATTGGGATTTACCACGAGGACTTCGCCATCAAGCAGATGTTGCGCCTGGGCCAGAGCGTCGGCAATTCCTAACGCCTGTTCCTGTACCGCAAACTCGGCAGAAATGCCAGGTACCTGGTGGAGTATCGACTTGATTCGGTCAATGTTATGGGGATTGCCCACTATGACCATTTGATTGAGGCCTGCTTGCATGGCCCTGTTCACCTGGTGTTCAAGAAGAGTCTTCCCAGTAAACTTCAGTAGTAGCTTATCTTCGGTTAGGGGAAACATTCGCTTCCCCACACCACCACATAGGAATAGCAGCTTCATAGCTACTCCCTCCAGATCATTTGTCCTGCATTCTCATGACTGCCCATGGGTGGGGCTATCTATTTCAAAACTTGCAGAGTTGCCCTCATTATAGCAAGTCGATGTCTTTACCAACAATAGCCCTTACCATGTCAGAGCCCCGTTCCAGCAAATCGTAAGCTTTTTTTGACGAAGTCGACTCCGCCATAACCCTTATCACGGGCTCTGTCCCGCTGGCCCTGATGAGCATCCATGAGTCACCGAACTCAAGCCTGACTCCGTCCAGAGTATTTACCTCAGCCGCCCCAAACTCGGCAGCTCGTTGCTGTACCTTGGCCATTACAGCCTTCTTGGTGTTGCCGGTACATGGAATCTTCACCTGCTCAAAGAACAACTCTGGTATTAGCTTGAAGAATTCTCTGACCTGAGAGGGACTGCCAATATGGTTTATCAGCACCAAGGCTGCATATATGCTTTCAGGATAATAACCTACCTCGGGTATTATATACACCCCCACCTGCTCCGTACCGACAGGCGCCTCTATTTCCTTAGCAAGTTGGGCTACGTGGACATCCCCCACCTTGCCCCTGACAACGATTACTCCCATATCCTGAACAGCTAGGTCCAGCAGCTTGCCTGACTCAACCGTCGAGGCTATTCTTGTCTTGCCGCTGGCGCCTACAACCAATCGTGAGATGAAGGCGGTGGGTTCATTGAATCCCCAAAAGCCTTCCTTGTCACAGAAGACAACTCGGTCGGCATCTCCGTCAAAACATACAGCAAGCTCGGCATCCGTTTCTCTGAGATAGTCGACGGTCCCCTGTAAACTGTCCCTATTCGGTTCAGGGTTTCTGCCCGGAAACCGGCCGTCCGGGATATCGTTCAGGCCGATAACCTGAAGCCCCAATCGGGTAAAGATTTCAGTCACAAAACCGGAAGCGGCCCCATTTCCTGCGTCAACGAGGACCTTGCAAGCGCTACTTGCATGGCCTGCAAAGAGGCTCCTGCGCAGGAAATCGAGATAAGCCTCCCGCATTCCCTCTGCTTGTTGCAAGCTACCCGCAGAACGCTTCCGGTATGCCTTTTCATGATAGATGCGTTCAATCTCGTGTTCCTGCACCTGTCCATACCCCATCGTATCTGAGTTGAAAAGCTTGATGCCGTTATATTCCGGAGGATTGTGGGACGCCGTAACCATAATGCCGGCATCGAAACGCCATTCCCTGGTCAGGCAAGCAAGGGCCGGTGTAGGCAATATGCCAAGGTCGACGACATCTATTCCCGATTCAAGCAGGCCCGTGAATATGGCCTCCTTGACTGCTTCGCGGGAGGTCCTGGTATCCGTGGCCAGGCATACTCTGGCCTGCTCCGGCAGGGTAGCTGCCAAAGACAGGGCGACTTCTTCGCATAGTTCGAGGCTGAGATCCTGGCCTACTATACCTCTCACCCCGCTTGTGCCAAATAAGGGCATTATATCTCCCTTCCTTCACCCAAAAATCGAAAAGGGTAACGAAGTCAGGACCAAGGCCAGCTAAACCTTCAGACAGACCTGTATCTAGCTTTCCCATTCTGGTACAGGTCGCCTCCATGAACGTCATTGATCACTATCGCAGGAAAGTCTTCAACTTCCAACCTCAATACTGCTTCTGCACCCAGTTCCTCGAAGGCGATGATTTCGGACTTCTTGACTGTCTTCGATATCAGGGCTCCAGCACCGCCGATGGCGGCAAAGTAGACGGCTCCATATTTCTTTATAGCTTCCTTGACGACTGCTGAACGCATGCCCTTGCCAATCATACCCTTCAACCCAGCTGCCATCAACCTTGGAGCGTAGCTGTCCATGCGCCCGCTGGTGGTAGGCCCCGCTGATCCGATTACCTGACCAGGTCGAGCAGGAGACGGGCCCATATAATACACCGTCTGGCCCTCAAGCTCGAATGGCAGCTGTGTTCCCTGCTCCATGGCCTCGACGATCCTCTTGTGCGCAGTATCACGAGCCACGTACATGACCCCATTCAACAGCACGTTATCGCCGGCGCTGAGGCTGGCAACGGTTTCGTCAGTTAACGGCAAGGATATATATCTTGGCATTGTTGTCCTACACTTTCAGACCTTTTAGGATGTCCCTGGCAACTATGGACCTTTGCAGTTGCAGCGCAAGCTCAGTAGCGCTTGTTGAGACGGCATGGCCGCACAGTCTCTCCATGGGCAGTCCCGAAACAAAGGGCGGTCCATTAAATATGTGGGTCGTGCAGTCGGCTACCCTTCTTATCATATCGCTGGCAAACACCTTCACCATAGCAGCCTCCCGCTTGATCGGCCTCTCTTCATCCGCCTTCCACGCTGCCTCATGGACCATAAGCCTGCAGGCATGGATGCCGATCGCAATATCGGCCAAGGCAGCCTCGACGTTCGTGCGTTTCGAAAGCACCTGGCCAAAGGCTTGCCAGCTTTGCGCCTGGGCTGAACACTCCTCCATCAATCGCTGAGCTACACCTACACTCCTGGCCGCCCTCACAACACGGCGGGACGGTAACCAGTGTTTGCCAAGATCGAAGGCCTTGCCCTCCTCTCCCAGCAGGCTTTCTACGGGCACACGGCAGTCATCAAATTCGATTTTGACCGGAGCCATGATCGTACTCTGCCAGCCATTCCTTCGCCTATCATCCTTGACCTCCATAGCCCGCGTACCCTTGTCTACAAGGAAACACGATACGCCCTTTTCACCTGTGCGCGCAAGGACAACAACAAAGTAGTCACCTTCCGGATCAACTCGGGAAAAGGACAGCTTGCTACCTCTGATCAGGTATTCCTGCCCATCCCTGGCGGCCGTAACCTGCATGCTCTCTAGGCCGGCGCTGTTTTCGGATTCTAGAAAGGCGAGATAGGCCTGCTTCCGCCGGTCCAGCAACGGCGCAACATACCTCTCTTTCTGGTCCGGACTGGCTTCAAAAAGCACCGGACTCATATCGCCAAGCCGGAAGGGAATCACGGTCTGGCTCAACTCTTCCTCGACAAGGCAATTTCCCAGGACGCCAAGACCGGCACCCCCCATCTCTTCGGGCACATTTATGCCCCACAATCCTATCTCCATGGCCATGTTCGCCAGTTTGTCGTCCAATTCGAGCGACAGCGCGCATGTTGCATCGCTCAAGTCCGCAGCCCGTCCCAGCAGATCCCTCTCCAGGGGTTTCAACTGGTCATTTACAAAGTCCTTTACCAGACTTTGCACCATCTTCAAGTCCTCAGAAATGTTGAAGTCCACAGAAACGCCCCTGCTAGCCTGAAATGGCTTCTTCTACGAACAGGTCCAGGTCCATGTCGTCCTCATCGCCGATCCTTTGTGCCAGCCTGGACATGATCTCGACCAGCCGGTGATTAACAATATAATGCTTTATGGTCGTGTCTACTTGCGGACATGACAGGACACACGCACAGCACTGGTCGCAGTCTTCTCCAACTGTGCTTTCCAGTGCCATCGAAGTACGTTGTTCCGTTTTGTCGCGCCTGTAGGGTTCCCGGAAAAGGAAAGGACAGGCATCGACGCAGTTACCGCATCCAAGACATTCCTTGTGCCCGGTTATGTCCTCACAGATGTTAAGAGCGTGGGCGGGGCCGAAGCCGCTGGATAGAAGTCTGCACCTGCCTACCGGAGGCGATTTGGTGTTCAGTATCTGATTTAGGATCGACTCAATCTCAGTTACGTTAACCTGTATGCGCTGTGGCATCTAAGCACCCTCATCTGGAAAATTCAGGCAGTCCTTATTCTGGCCGGCGGGAGGAGATCACGGCTGTTGTCCGGCATATAGTCCGGCCCCTTGCGGGCGTAGTCCGGGAGCAGCAAGGGAGACGCGGGCCGTGAATGATTCAGGTCGGCCTCCTCCAGAGCTTCCTGCCACTTCCTTACATGCTCAAGACTCATTTTGCCCGGTGTTACCTCCCGGCTCCATCGAGCAGCCGCCTTGCCCGTCCTGCGACCGAATACAAAGATATCCAGGGTCGAATTTCCGATAAGCCGGTTCCTTCCATGCACGCCGCCCATGCATTCTCCCGCCGCAAACAGGCCGGGTACGGTAGTAGCACCGTCTGCATCGATCTTTATTCCACCATTCTGATAGTGCAACGTGGGATAGACCAGCATCGGTTCCTTGGAGATGTTGATGCCATAGTTGGCGAACTGCCGCACCATGGCAGGAAGCTCCCTGGCTACCGTGCCCTCACCTCGTATCACGTCGATCATTGGCGAATCGAGCCAGACACCCACCTCTCCAGTAGCAGTGCGGATGCCCTTATCCCGGTCCTTGCATTCACGGATGATGGCCGCCGCCACCACATCCCTGGGCTCCAGGGGCATGATGAACTGCGACCCATCGCTGTTGACCAGTTGAGCGCCCAGCGTACGGACCTTCTCGGTGACCAACTGGCCCAGTATCTGCACTGGATAGGCGGCCCCAGTAGGATGGTACTGCATGGTATCGATATAAAGCATCTCGGCCCCAGCCCGGTAAGCCAGCACCAGCCCATCAGCCGTCGCCCCATAATGATTGGTGGTGGGAAATCCCTGGATGTGTAAACGGCCCATACCGCCAGTGGCCAGAATTACGGCTTTTGCTTTAACGACGGCGATATCGTTCGTCTCCAGGTTCAGCAGGAGGGCACCCGCCACCTGACCGCGATCATCCAGTATCAGTTCTATGGCCGGAGAAAACTCGATATGGGCAATTTGCCGGTTGCGGAGTTCGTCTCTCAGGACCCGCATTTCTTCGAGCCCCGTGTAGTCCCTGGCTGAGTGGAGTCTCAACCTGGAGGCTCCGCCGCCGGAGAGTTCGTGCATACTGCCATCGGGGTTCTTGTCCCAGTTGACGCCCAGCTTCTCCAGCCACTTGATGACGGAGGGGGCATCTTTGACCAGGGCCTCAACCAGTTCGGGTATGTTAGCGTAGTGCCCGCCGCCCATGGTGTCGATATAATGGGTGACCGGCGAGTCCTCGGGACGGTCGGCCGCCTGAGTGCCTGCCTGAGCCCCGACGGTATTCGCGTCCCCAAGCCGTAACTTAGTCGCCAGGAGCACCTTAGCCCCGTTTTCCTCGGCCAGCAAGGCTGCGGAAACCCCTGCCCCGCCTCCGCCTATGATCAGCACGTCGACATCGTAGTCCACTTTGCCCAAATCTATACGCGCCGGGTTTATGCGGCTGTTACCTTCGAGCACGTCAGCCATCTCATGCGGGGTAGGTATTCCCTTGTTGGCGCCCACTGCCAGGTCGCGCATGCCTTCAGCTATGAAATCGGGATGGCAGGCTTCCAGCAACGGCTTCTTCTCATCGTCACTTAGTCGCCGCAGGGTCTCGTTCAGTCGCTGGGACCTGGACGCTTCAAGCCTCTTTATGCTTTCTTCCATGTACGCAGGATACATCAGACCTCCAGTCCTGCTGCTAGTAGGCGGGCTCTATATCCCGTTGAGCATATAGCCGTCTCAACTCAGCACCGTCCATGGTGCGGAGCTTCTCCAGTTCCGCATCGTAGCGGCCTGCTTCTATCTCAGCTATTCTGTCGTCCAAGTGCTGGGAATTAGGTGCCAGGAACCGCCCATACAGGCGGCGGCAGAGCAAAGCGATGTTATAGTGCGCCAGGCCTTGGGGACACCTCGCAGCACAGAGGCCGCACATGACGCAATCGAAGGACTTGTTGGCCACCTCCATGATGTCGCCCCGAAGGGCGTCCGACATGTACCACATGACCTCCATTTCCTGGGGGCATGTCTTGGTACAGTTATTGCAGCCAAAGCACTTGATCAAATCCGGGTACAAGGCCAACACCTGCTCACCCTCCGGGTGAAGCTTCTCAAGATCATATATGGCTTTCCTGGCCGGGAAGAAAGGAATCTGGACCAGGTACATATCGGGCTCCACGGTCTTTTGACAGGCAAGGGCATACTTCAACTGTGGATCGTCTTTCAGGTTGTAGATCGTTGCACAAGCACCGCAAAATCCCGCCCGGCAGCCACAGCCGCGTGTGATCCGGTAGCCACAGTATTCCATCGCTGTCAGGATGGTCAAACCTTCGGGCACTTTGTACTGCTTGCCCATGACATGAATGTCTATCATCCCATTCTGGTCAGTCATCGATAAACTTCACCCCGCTTCAGGTTCTAGCCAGAGATCACTTCCCGTTATTGTCTACGAGCATCCTTCTTAGCTCGACCACCATCGACGCACAGTCTATACTCATGGGACACCTCACCTTGCATCTGCCGCAAGTCAGACAAGTGTAGGCCAGTGAAGCACCTTTCTGCACATCATCGCTGAGCAACGCCGCCCAAACAGCACCTACACCCGCAAAGTATTTGTCTCCGAAGTGGCCGGCAGTGGTGGCGAAGACAGGGCACTCGTAAAGGCAGCCACCACACCGCAAGCAGTAAAGCGCCTGCCTTAATATGGGGTTCTTCGCCAATTCCGTGCGCCCGGCATCCATGAAAATTACGTGAAAATCAGCCGGCCCGTGCGCCCCATAGGTTGTCACCTTTTCGATGTCGCCGGTCTTGCTGGGGCCGGATACCATGCTGACATAGGACGGGATGGTGTAGTTGGCAAATCTCCAGGTAACCTCAGATACCTTCCAGGCGTCGCCCAGAGTCGGCACCAGCTTCTCCATACCGATCAGCGCGATGTGTACCGGCGGCGCACCGGTGGCCAGCCGTATATTGCCCTCGTTCTCGATGATAAAGAGTGTGCCGGTATCGGCCGAGACCACATTGGCGCCGCTCATGCCTATGTCTGCCCTGAAATACTGCTCCCGCAAGAGCTTCTTGGCGGTCGCCACCATTCTGCTGATATCCTCCGGTGGATGCTGTTCGCCCGTTATTTTGGAGAACAGTTCAGCTACATCTTCCTTGGGAACGTGAATAGCCGGTGATAGAATATGCATGGGTCGAGAGCCCAGTTTCTGTATGATGAACTCACCCAGATCGGTCTCATAGACCTCATTGCCGCGCTCTTCCATATGCTCCCGGAGTTCTATTTCCTCCGAGGTCATGCTCTTACCCTTGACGATCACCTTGCCCGTACCGACAAGGCGGTCATGAATGGACAGTGCTTCGGCAGCGGTCTTGGCGATATATGCCTTTCCCTTGTTCTCCTCTACGGCCTCACATGCCTGAGCCGCCAGCTCGTCCATCCGTCCTATGGATTCTTCCTTTATCTGACGCACTTCCTCGGCCATCTTGTAGGTGTGCGGGAACTTCTTCAGGGCATTGCTCGTGTTGCCCCTGTAGCTCTTGATAGCCCTTGACAGCGCCAAACCAATGCGCTCGTTGTGAGCGGCTTCCATGATCTCTTTCTTATACTCTTTAAAACTAGACATCTGACAACCTCACATAGCACCGGCGACGACTTCGGCCAGGTCTAACACCTCAATCTTTTCCGATCCCAGTTCTTTAAGTCCAGCCTTCAGTTGAAGGATGCAGCCAGGACAGTGGGTGACGATTGTGTCCGCCCCTGTATCCAGGAGTTCCTTCGTGCGATTCACGGCAAGAATGTGGCTGAGTTCAGGGAAAACAGCCTCGAACCCTCCACCTCCGCCGCAGCAAGTTGACCATTCCTTCTCAGTCCCTTCACTACTTACGAGTTCAACACCCTCGATCGCACTCAACACCTGACGAGGCTCTTCTATTACCCCCATAAACCTGGAAAGCTGGCAGGGGTCATGGTACACAACCTTGACCTGGCGTGAGAACTGGAGCTTTCTCGACCCGAGGTTCTCGGCGACTATTTGAATGAAGTGTTTCACTTCCAGATCGGAACCACCGTCCTGCGATGCCACGAAATTGCTGAGAGTGTAGGTACAAGAAGGCACGAGCCCTATTATCCGCTTCACACCTCTGGATTTCAGCACCTTGCGCACATCCTCGGTGTTCTTGACAAAGTCTCTTTCCAAACCGATGTAGTGCAGCAACCCACCGCAGCAGGGCTCATCTTCACCCAGATAGCCGAACTCAATGCCAAGCTTGTTCAACACCGTAACCGCATCCTTCAATGGCTTCGTATCGGCCTCATTCCCCCTCACCGTTACCTTTCGATATACGCCACCAAGGTCGATGCCAAGTTTCTTCTGTAATCCGGCCATTCCCATGGGTAACTCCGCACCTATTTTGCTCTTGTCCATGCCCCGCATCAGGGACATCAGCGAAACGAGATCGCTGGAGTACTGGTATCCGCACCCAGCAAAGAAAATGGTATCAGTCTCCTTGGAGAACTTGATATCTTTGGCCCACTTCGAGCGGGATCTCTTTGCATCGCCTAGAATATTGTGCTTGGAAATTATATTATCAGCCAGGTATGCCAACCCTGGAGGGATCAGGCCCTTCGATTTACTACTCATGTGAATAACCCCCAATATGAATTCGGTCTACTCAGGCGCGTACCGGTAGACGGTCCTTCAGTAGCTGCGATATCTCGCTGGGCCTCTCAGCCACCGGTACGCCGGCGGCAAGGTAGGCATCCACCTTTGACCGGGCAGTGCCGACATTGCCCATGACGATGGCGCCCGCATGTCCCATTCGCTTTTCAGGAGGAGCGGCCCTTCCCGCAATGTACGCCACCACCGGCTTCGGATACCGCGTGTCAGCGATATACTGGGCAGCCATCTCCTCTGCTTTGCCCCCCACCTCACCAATCAATACAACGCCTTTCGTCTCAGCATCATTCCTGAACATCTCAAGCAGCTTTACAAAGTCCAACCAAACTATCGCATCACCCCCGATGCCAACGCAAATACTTTGACCCAGTCCGGAACTCGTTATGTGCCAGGCGATCTCGTAGGTCAACGTACCGCTTCTGGAGGCTATGGCTACGTTCCCAGCCTGGAAGATGTGACCGGGCATGATGCCAACCTTGACTCTGTCTACAGGGTTTATGACTCCAGGACAATTGGGTCCGACTATCACTGCGCCGGTCCTCTCCGCTTTGGCAATGAACTCAATGGAGTCTTTCTGCGGTACCATCTCGGTAATAATCACCACCGTCTTGATACCTGCATCCAAAGCTTCATGCACTGCGTCAGGAGCGAAGCGCGCAGGTACAAAGATAATGGATGTGTTGGCCCCACGTTCCGCTACAGCCTGTGGTACCGTCCCATATACAGGCACGCCCTCGACTTCTTGACCTCCTTTGCCTGGAGTGACCCCGGCCACTACATTGGTCCCGTATCGCAACATGGACTGAGCGTGAAACCTGCCTTCATTACCAGTTATACCCTGCACTACCACCCGGGAACCAGCATCGATTATGCTATTCAAGACTTCACCTCACCACTTATCTTCAGTAACTGCTCTGTAGCCGTCTCCATGTCGGGGTATACCCCAATCCCGGCCTCGCTCAATAACCTGGCACCTTCCTCTTCATTCGTACCCATCATTCGCACTGCAACCGGCTTCTTCTCCCATGAGGCTTCCAGACCTTGAATGATTCCGTCCGCAACGATATCACATCGCGTGATCCCGCCCAGAATATTCACCAGGACTCCCTTCACCTCAGGCTTTGACATGACAAGGAGCAAGCCGTTCTTGATGACGTCCACCTTAGCCCCGCCTCCAATATCCAGAAAATTCGCAGCCCGCCCCCCATAGAGATTCACAAGGTCCATGGTAGCCATTACCAGTCCAGCGCCGTTGCCTACAATACCGATGTTTCCATCCAGTTCTACATAAGCCAGACCCTGCCGCCTCGCCACGGCTTCTCTGGGAGTATCTTCAGTCCGCACCATGTCCCGTTGTTCGAATTCAGGGTGGCGAAAAATCGCGTTCTCATCAATGATTATCCTGGCATCGGCAGCTACGAATGCACCGGTAGACGTCTTTGCCAGGGGATTGAGCTCGACCAATTCAGCATCAAAGTCCATGGCCACCGTATACAGAGTGGCGGCAACCTTGGCAAAGCCTTCAGTATCACCCTCCGACAGCCCGAACTCCTTAACCATGTTTCTTGCCGCAGCAACATCAAAGCCCGTTGTGGGTTCCACCCAGTGGCGCAATATCTTATCCGGTGTGGCGCTGGCCACCTCTTCGATGTCCACACCGCCGCTCGTAGACAGCAAAACGACGAACTTTCGCTCTTGCCGGTCGACGGTGACCGACGCATAGAGCTGGTCTACCAGGTCAAGCTTCTCTTCTATGAGTACAATCTCTACGGGGATATCCTTGATCCTGCTGCCAACAAGTTTCGCCGCAGCATCTCCAGCAGCCTGTGGACTATCGGCAAAAACTATACCGCCTGCCTTGCCTCTGCCCGAGACTTGCACTTGGGCTTTTATGACTACAGGCCCACCAAAGCCGGCGGCTATGGTCTCCGCTTCGGCAGGATCCATGGTCACCCGCCCGGCCGGTATACCCAGCCCGTACCTTCCCAGTATTTCTTTGGCTTCATATTCAAAAAGCTTCAAAAACTTCCTCCCGCGGAGCTATTGTGGTTCGGTCAACTCAATGAGCGCTCTCGTTCCCTTGGGATGCAGGAAGGCTATCTTGTTGTTCCCCGCACCCATACGCGACTTCTTGTCTATGAGCGGTACTCCTCCCTTGTCCAGGTTTTCCAGCACGCTATCTATATTGTCTACCTGTAACGCCAGGTGATGCAGACCCTCGCCTCTGGAAGCTATGAACTTGCCGATGGGTCCATCTGGGTCAGTAGTTTCCAGTAACTCTATTCTGATATCGCCGACAGGAATGACAGCGACACGGACTTTCTGGTCTGATACTATTTCAATATCCTCCACTTTCAAGCCAAGCCATTCCACGTAGGGTTTCATGGCTTCCTCAATGCTGTTTACGGCAATCCCGATATGGTTAACCTTCTTTACCACGGCCATTCTCCTTCATCTGCTTCTCGATATAGGCTGTAATGTCTGCCAGGCGTGTGCCCGGTCCAAACACCCTGGATAGGCCGGCCTCTTGGAGGACTGGGATATCCTTCTCGGGGATGATGCCTCCGCCGACTACAAGGATGTGTCCAGCGCCCTTGCTGCGCAGTAGTTCCACAACCCTGGGGAAAAGGGTCATGTGAGCCCCCGACAGGCAACTGAGCCCGACAACATCGACGTCTTCCTGTACCGCTGCATCGCATATCTGTTCGGGAGTCAGCCGAAGGCCAAGATAGACCACTTCCATACCCGCATCGCGTAGGCCCTGCGCAATGACCTTCGCGCCTCTGTCATGTCCGTCCAAGCCTGGTTTGGCCACTAGTACTCGAATCTTGTCCATGACTTTGATCCCTTCCTATAAAATGTTCGGTTCCCGGTATTCTCCGAATACACTCCTGAGTACATCGCTTATTTCGCCCACAGTTGCATACGCCTTCGCTGCCTCAATGAGGGCCGGCATCAGGTTTTGATCACTTTGAGACGTCTCGCGCACACCTTCCAGTGCTCTGCCGACCTTCTCCTTGTCTCTGCCCTTTCTCAGCTTCTCAAGGCGCTCCGCTTGTTTCTGCTCGATTTCCCGTCCAATCTCGAGTATCTTGCGTGGTTCAGCCTCAGCTACCTGGTATTTGTTTACTCCAACAATGACCTGATCACCGGAGTCCACCGCTTTCTGAAAACTGTACGAGGAGCTGGCGATTTCCCTCTGGATATAGCCCTTTTCAATGGCCTTGAGCGCGCCCCCCAGGCGGTCGACCTCCTCAATGTATTCCAGAATCTTCGTTTCCAGAGCGTTAGTCAGAGACTCAACAAAGAAAGACCCGCCAAGCGGGTCCACCGTATCCGCTACACCACTCTCCTCAGCAATGATCTGTTGTGTCCTCAAGGCCACCTGTACCGCTTCCTCGGTGGGCAAAGCCAGTGCTTCGTCATACGAGTTGGTATGTAGTGACTGGCAGCCACCCAGTACTGCTGCGAGCGACTGTATCGTGACCCTGACGATGTTGTTCAGCGGCTGCTGTGCAGTGAGTGTGAAGCCATCTGTCTGTACGTGATAACGGAGGGATTGCGACCTGGTATTGGTGCTCCCGAAACGTTCCTTCATGATCCTGGCCCAGAGACGGCGCAGAGCCCTGTACTTTGCCACCTCTTCCAGCAGATTGGTATAAGCCGCGAAGAAGAATGAGAACCTCGATGCAAAGGAATCGACTTCCATGCCCTTGGCAATCATGGCCTCTACATAGGCTATGCCATTAGCCAGCGTGAAAGCGGCTTCCTGGGCGGCAGTGGCACCGGCCTCCCTCATATGATAACCACTGATACTTATCGAGTTCCACTTGGGCAATTCGTTGGCACAGAAGGAGCATATATCAGTTACAAGCCTCATGGAAGGTTCCGGGCCAAAGATGTAGGTATTGCGAGCAATATACTCCTTGAGAATGTCATTTTGAACGGTGCCCTCGAGCTTGTTCCGATCAGCCCCCTGCTTCTCCGCCGCTACAATGTACATGGCGAGAATGATGGGCGCTGTGGCGTTTATGGTCATGGATGTACTGACATCTGCCAGAGGGATGCCCTCCCACAGCCGCTCCATATCCTCAAGTGAGTCTACAATTACGCCGCATCTGCCGACCTCGCCTGCCGCCAGCGGATGGTCCGAGTCATACCCCTCCTGGGTAGGTAGCTGGAAGGCCACGCTGAACCCAGTCTGCCCCTGCTTGTACAGGTACTTGAATCTCTCGTTTGTTTCCTCAACCGTGCCGAAGCCGGCATACTGCCGCATGGTCCAGAGCCTGCCTCGATAACCAGTGGGCATGATATGCCGGGTGAAGGGGTACTCGCCTGGCAATCCCAGGTCCTCATCCCGAACAGCGGCATCGGCTGCAGTGTAGACCCTCTTAACGGGCAAACCATCTACGGTCGTTTTGAATTCGGTCTTTCTTTCGCTGCTCTTATCCGCCATGATTTACCTCTTCCAAAAAAATAAGAACTACCGGTGTTTGTTCCGGTAGCCCGTTTATCCAATCCTTGGTTTCTTACGACCGCGGGCCAAACCCACGTCCAACTCCCTTTTTCTCTAGTCTATTCGCCGACAGCATTAGCCTCTCCCCAAGCTGTGCTGTTCTCCTAGTAAAGGGGCTTAACCTTGTTACCTCTGTTCCAAGATCAAGCCTTGCTCCCCTTTTAGACCGATCCGTGGCATTTGGCCAGACGTCAATGCGACACCAGCTTAGCCAAGTCTAACACTTACCCAACGTCAAGTCAAATACGACCTTCGTTGCCATACGTCCAGTTAGTCTAGCTATGAAGCCTATCATAGAACTCCAGGAGGTTATGCACCACTTCATCGCCGCGTTGCACGCTTTTCCTGTCCAGGTGGTAAGACCGGATGCCCAATGAACGAGGAGCATCGTAATCAAACCTGGGATGGTCACCAACGTGCACTACCTCCTCCGGCGCCACGCCAAGAGCATCACACACTCTGCGGTACACTTCAGGGGTCTTCTTCACCTCACCAAAGTCGGAGGTGCAAGAGAAGACAGCCTTGAAATAGCGCTCCAGCGAACCGGCGCCGAGTTCTATTTGGATAAACTCGGTCGGAGCGTTTGAAGTCACTACGAGATCATAGTTCTTGTGGAGAAGGCCCAAGACATGTTTCGCATCCGGGAAGGGACTGGCAGCATGCTGGAAGCTCTCCAGCATGGTACGCCAACCACTGCCCAAGCCCAAGGTCCTAAACCAGTACTTGACGTCGTACCACTCTATCCTGTCTTCACCAACCTTATCATATTCTCGAAAGACGTGGGTCCTGGCATCATCAAGTGGCATGTTGCAGGCATCAGCAAAGAGCCTCGGAATGCCGTAGCCCCAAACCAGTTCTACGAAGTGGTCCTGAGTCAAAGTGCCATTCATATCGAAGGAAATGACTTTGTAGGAATTCCTCATAATGTCGAGATTGTTGTTTTCTCCCAATCTTGCAAAATATGCTATATATTGTATAAAATAACTATTTGTGCCATCAAGACAAAATGGCTTTTTTGGAAGCCACATTCCAATAAAGGAGGGAAGGTGATTGGATGCTTTAGGTAGACATCTACTCTTGGAACTCAAGGAATGCAACCCCGCAGTCCTAGATGACCTGGCTTTTCTGGAGGAGACCATGTTAACAGCAGCCCAGAAAGCAGGTGCCACCGTACTGGAACAGTACTTCCATCAGTTCTCACCTCAAGGAGTCAGCGGCGCCGTGATAATAGCCGAATCCCATCTTTCCCTGCATACCTGGCCGGAGTTCGGCTACGCCGCAGTCGACATCTTTACATGCGGAGACTCGGTCGATACCGAGGCCGCTGCCGACCTTCTCATCGAGAGACTCCAAAGCAAGGACCCTGTAATCATGGAAGTAAAGAGAGGGGTACTGATCAGAACACCAAGCAGAGTGTAGGCATGGACGAGTCTGACCCAAACTTATGGTTCCGAGATTCAATTAGCCCAGACTTTGTGCAACTGCACAGGTTCAGGGAAATAGTGTACTCGGGCACAACCGAATACCAATCATTGGAGATCATCGAGACGGACGCCTTGGGGAGGTGTCTGGTACTCGACGGAAAGTTGCAGTCCGCCGAGACAGATGAGTTCATTTATCACGAAGCCCTGGTTCATCCAGGTCTGATGGCGCACGCCCATCCCCGGACCGTTTTTGTGGCTGGCGGCGGAGAGGGAGCCACCGTCAGAGAGATACTGCGCCACGATTGCGTTGAGCGGGTGATCATGGTGGATATCGACGGGGAGGCCGTTGACATCTGCCGGCGGTGCCTTACATCCATGAACGCTGAAGCCTTCGATGATCATCGCCTCGAACTTCTACATCAGGATGCCAGGGCGTACCTGGCCAATACGGATGTGAAATTCGACGCGTTGATCATGGATATCACGGACCCGCTCGAAGGCGGGCCCGCCTACATGCTATATACTCAAGAATTCTACAAACTTGTGCATGATCGTCTGGCCCCTGAAGGTATTGTAGCTGTGCAGTCGGGAAGCGCCTCACTGGGGGACCTCAATGTCTTCCTCGCCGTTCACGCAACACTGAAGACCGTGTTCCCCCTGGTCTTCCCCTATCATGCCTTCGTACCATCTTTCGGCGGCCTGTGGGGTTTCAACTTGGCCGGTCGAGATTTGGCACCCTTCACCATCGCAAATAGCGAGATTGATACGCGAATCGCATCTCGATTGTCCGGTAAGATGCAGTTCTACGACAGCATCACCCATCGCAGCCTATTCAGCCTCCCCCTATATTTGCGGCGCGCCCTCGAGGAACAGAGACAAATCATTACAGACGGCAACCCCGTTTTTTTCCACCAGCGCTGACGGTCTGCTCCCATATCCTCCTTGACTTGCACCCTGCGACATCTATATAATGTTGATAAAGTTAATCAACAAACTATGAAACTTTCTACTCGAAGTCGATACGGACTGACCGCTCTCTTGGACATAGCCTCGCAGCCCTCAGACAAGCCGGTCCTGCTCAAGGACATAGCCAAGAGACAGCAGATTCCCGCCCAGTACCTGCATCAACTGGTTACGCCTTTAATAAAGGCGGGAATCCTGTTCAGCGTGCGTGGGGCTCATGGGGGCGTCAGCCTGGCCAAACCTTCGAACGAGATAGTCCTCGAGACCGTCATCCGAATTCTCGAAGGATCAATTGCGCCCGTCAAGTGCGTTGACGACCCTAAATCGTGCACCCGTTCCGATTTCTGTGTGACTCGCGAGGTCTGGACCGAGGTGAATCAGGCGATGACGGGTGTGCTCGAGTCCATAACCTTGCAGGACCTTGTGATACGTCAACGAGAGAAGGAACAACTGAAGACCACCATGTACTACATCTAGCCAAGGGAAGGACCGTACAAGCAGACCAGTGGTGAAAGAAAGACCGCTCATTGCAGAGAATATAACCGACCTGATCGGTCACACCCCGATTGTACGATTGGCCCGTATCGGTGCGGGACTCGAAGCACAGATCTTGGCCAAGTTGGAATCATTCAATCCGCTGGCCAGTTTGAAGGACAGGATCGGCCTGGAAATGATCGAGGCTGCGGAGCAGGAAGGACGGATCACGCCTGCTACTGTGATTGTGGAAGCCACCAGCGGAAACACCGGCATCTCACTGGCGTTTGTCTGCGCCGTAAAGGGCTACAAGCTGATCATAACCATGCCCGACTCCATGTCGGACGAGAGAAAGAGACTGCTGGCCGTCTTCGGAACGCAACTGGTAATGACGCCGGCCAAAGATGGTATGCTTGGGGCATTGAAGAAGGCATCGGAAATCGCAACGCAGAACTCCAACCACCTGCTGCTGAGCCAGTTCACGAACCCTGCCAACACGCAGGCGCACCGCAATACCACCGCCGAGGAGATATGGCATGACACCGGCGGGCAGCTGGATGTCCTAGTTGCAGGCGTAGGTACTGGTGGCACCTTAACCGGAGTGGGAGAGGTAATCAAGCAACGAAAACCCTCAATACATTTAGTGGCTGTTGAACCGCAGGCGTCCCCCGTGCTGTCGGGAGGAAAGCCGGGTCCCCACGGCATCCAGGGACTGGGCGCCGGGTTTATACCTGATATTCTCAATCTGCGCGTGGTCGACGAGATTATGCCCGTAACCAAGGAAGAGGCTGTGGAGACATGCAGCAGACTGGCCCGGGAAGAGGGCATCCTGGCCGGCATATCTTCCGGGGCTGCTACCTGGGCAGCCATGGAGATCGCGGCCAGACCAGAGATGCGTGGCAAGATAGTTCTGGTAATACTCCCCGACTCTGGGGAGCGATATTTGAGCAACGCCTTGCCAGCGTGAATAATGAAGGAGGTAAAGAATGGACGAGGTCACCATATCCAGAGCGATTATCGAGAGTTTCTCCAGGGAATTCCTGGATGCTATGGATGTGGATGTGGCCGTTGCCGGCGCCGGCCCATCGGGGATGATGGCCGCGTATGATCTGGCCAGTGCCGGTTTCAAGACCGTTGTCTTTGAAAAGAACCTCCGCCTGGGTGGCGGCATGCCGGGAGGCGGCATGATGTTCAACCGCATCGTCCTGCAGGAAGAGGGCAAACAAATACTGGGCGATCTTAATGTGAGGATGCAGGAGTTCTCCGACGGCTATTACACGGCCGACGCGCTCGAAGCCATGTCAGTGATAGCGGTCCGGGCCATCCAGGCAGGAACCAAGGTCTTCAATCTGATCAGCGTTGAGGATGTCATGATCAGAGAAGAGAACCGCATAACAGGACTTGTGCTTAACTGGACGGCTGTTTCCATGGCCGGACTTCACGTAGATCCCCTGGCGGCCAAGGCAAGGGTGGTCATCGACGCCACCGGGCATGAGTGTGAAGTTGCCCGGATCGTAGAGCGCAAGATAGGCGCCTATTTGCGGACGCCCACGGGCCGGATAATGGGAGAGAAGTCGATGTGGGCGGAACGGGGAGAAACAGAGATTATCGAAAACACAAGGGAGGTCTACCCAGGGCTTGTGGTAGCCGGTATGGCCGCCAATGCCGTCTGCGGTTCACCGCGCATGGGGGCGATTTTCGGCGGCATGCTGATATCGGGCAAGCGGGCAGCCCAGGTAGCGATCGAAATGTTGAAAGATGGAGAGCGTGTTTAGTACAGTCAAAGAGGATATAAGAACCGTTTTCGAGCGTGACCCTGCTGCTCGGACCCTGATGGAGGTGGTATTCTGCTACCCCGGGCTGCATGCCTTGCTGATGCATAGACAGGCCCATTACCTGTGGCGGCACCGCCTTCGGTTCTTAGCTAGACTGCTCTCGCATTTAAACCGGTGCATAACCGGGATAGAGATACATCCGGGAGCCAGAATCGGCCGGAGGCTGTTCATAGACCACGGTATGGGCGTGGTAATAGGCGAAACTACGGAGATAGGCGATGACGTACTCATGTATCAGGGAGTAGTCCTCGGCGGGACCAGCCTCGAGAAGACAAAGCGTCATCCTACAATAGGCAACAGTGTGGTGATCGGCGCGGCGGCCATTCTGCTGGGCCCCATCGAAGTCGGAGAAGGTGCCAGAGTAGGAGCCAATTCAGTCGTCATCAACTCCGTCCCTCCCGGTTCGACAGTGGTCGGCATTCCCGGCCGGGTAGTCGGAGATAAGAGGATATCAACCATAGACCTGGACCATGGCAAGCTGCCTGACCCGGTCGCTGAAGCCCTGGGGCTTGTTCTTGAGCAACAGCGAAAGCTCGAGGAACGAATAGGGCGTCTCGAAACGCAACTGCAGAACAGGACATGATTACCGGAGTGTGGCAGGTGTTAAATAGATGATCGTTACAACTAGCCGGCGGTGCCCGGTTCCTCTTAGAAGGCAACCTGGGAAAGAAGGCCCATCGCTATGGGCCATGCGCGGCCCGCGCAAGCGGGCGACGGCGGTACCCCGAAATCGGCTCTTCCAGGAGGATATTTGATGTTGAAATCAATTGACGAAATAAATGAGAAGATCAGCAAAGGCCAGGCCGTCGTTGTAACGGCTGAGGAAATCATAGACATCATCGACGAGAAAGGACTGCCCAGGGCGGCCCGTGAGGTGGACGTAGTAACCACTGGCACCTTCGGGCCCATGTGCTCGTCCGGCGCCTATCTCAACCTGGGACACCCGGTCCCCCGCATGAAGTTCAGTAGCAGTACTTATGTCAACGAAGTCCCAGCCTACTCAGGATTTGCAGCCGTAGACATTTTCATAGGGGCTACAGCCCTTCCCGACAATGATCCCAGAAACAAGACATACCCCGGTGAATTCCCCTATGGGGGCGGTCACGTGATCGAGGAGCTTGTAGCCGGGAAGGACTTGAGGCTGGTGGCCAATACCTACGGGACCGATTGCTATCCCAGAAGAAGAATCGACACCCTTATCAACATTGACAGCATCAACGAAGCGACGCTTTTCAACATGCGTAATGCCTACCAGAACTATAATATAGGCGTTAACCTGTCCGACCGGACCATACACACTTACATGGGTGTACTCAAACCCAGATTGGGAAACGCCACCTACAGCTCAGCAGGACAGTTATCACCCCTGCTGAACGATCCTTATTATAAGTCCATAGGCGTAGGCACCAAGATCTTCCTTGGCGGCGGGACTGGATATGTAGCCTGGCATGGTACACAACACAGTCCGTGCGCTCTAAGAGGCGACAATGGAGTACCCAGGCGGGGATCAGGGACCCTGGCTGTGATTGGAGACCTCAAGCAAATGAGCCCGCACTGGCTCCGGGGTGTTAGCTTTCTCGGCTACGGGGTAAGTCTGATGGTGGGCATAGGGGTACCCATCCCGGTCACTTCGGAGAAAGTCCTGGCCTGTGCCGGTGTCAGAGATGAAAACATATTCGCCCCGGTAGTAGACTATTCCAATGCCTATCCCTATGCCAAAACCGAAATCCTGGCGGAGGCAAGTTATGCCCAGCTCAAGACGGGCATCATTACCGTCAACGGCAAGTCCGTTCCTACGGCTTCGCTCTCAAGCTATGCGAAGGCTACCGAGATAGCCGAGATACTCAAGAAATGGATAAAGGACGGGGACTTCTCTCTGACCAGTCCGGTAGCTCCGTTGCCCGGAGTAGAATCGGGTATTGTGATGAATTCGCTCAAAGAACGGGACCATTAAAGGAGGGGAAATGTCTGTATCGAGAAGAATTGTCCTGCGTTTTCCCCGTCCTCTTGTCGACCAGCCCATAATTTACAAGCTGGTGAAGGACTACAACCTCATGTTCAATATCCTCAAGGCCTCAGTTACTCCCAAGGAGGAAGGCCTTCTGGCCTTGGAGCTAAGTGGTACCCAGGCGGACTACAACAGAGGAGTACAGTTTCTGACAGAGGCCGGGGTAGAAATACAACCTATTGGCAAGGACATATTCAGGGATGAGGACCTGTGCACGCATTGTGGGGCATGCGTTACCATGTGCCCCACTGATGCCTTTCACATCGAGGGCAGGGCAAGATGGATAAGGTTCGACGCAGAGAAATGCATTGCCTGCGGCATCTGTATCAAGGCATGCCCGGCGCGGGCCATGGAAATGACGATTTGAACAGTGCGATTTCGTACCAACCCCGGCTATACAGGGACTGGACCAGGGACAGGGACCTGGTTTCCTGCTCGGTGGTTGCCGGTCAGACAGACCTCTGCGTCAGGACCACACGTAACCTACGGTTCAGAGCAGTGAAGCTGCTGTCCAAATACCGGGGCCAGCTGGAGCGATACATCGAGAGGCATCCTGAGTTCGAAGGCGCCCTTGCCCCCATCTCTGTAGGCGGTGAAGCCCCGGAAATTGCCAAGGCTATGGCCCGAGCAGCAGAGATAGCCGGAGTCGGTCCGATGGCCGCCGTTGCGGGAGCCATAGCCGGTTTCGTGGGCAGGGGTTTGTCCAGGTACTCTGAGGAGACCATCATAGAGAACGGGGGAGACATCTTTTTGCAATCAAGCCGGAAGCGACTAGTGGGCGTGTTTGCCGGCGAATCGCCATTGTCGGGCAGCATTGCACTTGAGATACAACCGGAGGAGACTCCTTTGGGCATTTGCACCTCTTCAGGAACGGTAGGACATTCGTTGAGCTTTGGCAAAGCAGATGCATGCATAGTTTTGTCGCCCATTGTGGAGATCGCCGATGCGGCGGCCACGGCTCTGGGCAATCGCATCATGTCGGCGGCAGATATCCCGGCTGCAATAGAAGCAGCCAAGCTGATGAATGAAGTCGCCGGTGTGGTTATCATAAAAGGAGACCAGATGGGAGTTTGGGGCAAAGTTAAGCTTGTCCCTCAACGGGAGCAATGAGAAGAATATACCTGGATCACGCAGCTACTACACCAGTTAGACCCGAGGTGCTGGAGGCCATGCTTCCGTACTTTGGTGATGAATTTGGCAATCCATCAAGCATACACTTTCTGGGCCAGGAAACGCGTGTCGCAGTTGAGGAAGCCCGGGAACAGGTGGCCCGCCTGATCGGGGCCGAAGCAAGCGAGATAGTCTTCACCAGCAGCGGCACCGAAGCCGATAACTTCGCACTGAAGGGAATCGCCTTTGCCAATCGGAATAGAGGAAAGCATATCATAACGTCGTCAATCGAGCATCATGCCGTCCTGAATCCATGCCATTTCCTCGAGGAGCAGGGTTTTGATGTCACCTACCTCGGCGTAGACCGTGACGGCCTGGTAGATCCTGAAGCCGTTGCGAAAGCTGTCAGGCCAGACACCATCCTGGTGTCGATTATGCATGCCAATAACGAGATCGGCACGCTGCAGCCCGTGGAGCAAATCAGCACCATAACCAGGGAGCACGGAATCTGCTTCCATACGGATGCCGTACAGACGGTTGGTCGTATACCGGTGGATGTCGAGGCGATTGGGGCGGACTTGCTGTCCATGGCAGCACACAAGCTATACGGTCCAAAGGGGGTCGGTGCTCTCTTCATCAGAAGGGGCACTAAGATTCACCCCTTCATGCATGGCGGCGGGCAGGAGAAAGGCCGGCGAGCCAGCACGGAGAATGTGCCCGGCATCGTCGGCTTCGGGAAAGCCGCCGCTATGGCCCGGTCCGAGATGGACACCGAAGTCCCTCGTTTGACTTCCATGCGTGATAGATTGATCAGCGGCCTGTTGGGCAAGATGGACCGCGTATATTTGAACGGGCATCCGCAACTCCGGTTGCCCAACAATGTTAATCTGAGCATTGACTTCGTCGAAGGGGAGTCGTTAGCAGTCAGCCTTGATCTCGAGGGCATAGCGGCCTCGACCGGCTCTGCATGCACGTCGACCGACATGCATGCGTCACATGTCCTGACTGCCATCGGAGTTTCGGGAATCCTCGCCAGAGGATCGCTGCGGTTCTCCCTCGGGCACGCAAATGATGATGCCGATGTTGATTATGTGCTTGATGCCCTACCCGGAATCGTAAACAGGCTAAGAGCCATATCACCATTGGCCAGGTCCGATCGTGCAAGAAATGAATAGCCGAGGCGAAGAACATACGGAGATATGCGTGAAGGAGACTAATTAAGCCATGCCAGAGATTGTGGCGGTCTGCATCAGCAATGAAGTAGGCACGAAGAAGAAGCCGGTAGGCCATGCAAACCTTGTCGAGGATCTCGGCCTGGAGGGCGATGCCCATGCGGGCTATCTGCCTAATCGTCATGTAAGCTTGCTTGCCTTGGAGAGTATCGAAAAGATGCGAGATCAGGGACTGGATGTAGGCCCTGGAGATTTCGCTGAAAACATCACCACACAAGGTATAGACCTGCCCTCCCTGCCTCTTGGTACCAGGCTCACGATAGGCCCACAAGCTGTGCTGCAGATCACGCAAATCGGCAAGGAATGCCACACGCGATGTGCCATCTATTACCAGGCAGGAGACTGTATCATGCCAAAGGAGGGCGTATTCGCCCGTGTAGTGCGTGGAGGTCCGATCTGTGACGGCGATCCCATAGTGAGGGCCGAAAGCTAGAGAAACCCATGCAAGAGGAAGTCGAAAGAGTAACCGCATTGCGGTACACCGGTACGGATGTGCAGGAGATTGACGAATCGGTCGTGAAGGAATACCCCTTCACTATCTCGGTCAATAACCAGGAACTCGTGACGTTGCTCTGTTCGCCCACCTATCTCAAGTTTCTGGCTGTCGGGTTTCTGGTTTCGGAAGGTATCATCAAGAGCAAGGACGATATCAAGAAGGTGGTAGTGGACGAGAGACTGGGAATAGCCTGGGTGCAGACCACTGACCAGGAGGCTGTGCAGCCGCTGATGTTATCCAAGAGATTGATCACTTCCGGTTGCGGTCGTGGAGCATCCTTCTACAATCCGGATGATGCCCAAGCTTTCACCATTATTGAGTCAAAGCTGACGGTCAAGCCAGAAGATGTTTTCTCCCTTGTGCAGGAGTTTCAGCATTACTCCGAAATCTACAAGACCACTCACGGCGTTCACAGCGCGGCTTTGTGCGACAATAAGAAGATATTGCTTTTTCGGGATGACATTGGCAGGCATAACGCCATTGACAAAATAGTTGGAGAATGCCTTCTTAACGACCTGTCGACGCAAGACCGCATGATTGTTGTCAGCGGACGCATATCCTCTGAGATGGCTGTCAAAGTTGCAAAGAGAAATATACCAGTCCTGGTATCCATTTCGGCGCCGACAGACCTCGGTATCCGCCTCGCCAATGAGTTTGGCCTTACCCTGATTGGTTTTGTCAGGCCCAAGAGGATGAACGTGTATGCAGGTAGGGAAAGAATAGCAGGACTATGAGTACAGAGAAGAACCGAATCTCCAGATTGAAAGACAGAATATCCGAACTTAAGAATAGAAGGGACGCCCTGATCCTGGCCCACAATTACCAGTTGGGCGAAGTCCAGGACATCGCTGATGTTGTGGGCGACTCATTGGAGTTGAGCCGCATCGCAGCTGCATCCGAGGCTAGCGTTGTCGTCTTTTGCGGCGTTCACTTCATGGCCGAAACCGCCTATATCCTCAGTCCGGACAAGACGGTGTTACTGCCCAACCTGGGAGCAGGGTGTCCCATGGCTGACATGATCACCGCTGCCGAAGTCAAGCGGATGAGGCAAGACCACCCCAATGCCATGGTGGTAGCTTATGTCAATACAAGCGCGGAGGTAAAAGCGCACTCCGATGTGTGCTGTACATCGGCTAATGCGGCAAGGCTCGTCGCCAATCTTGATGCAGAGGAAATCATCTTTGTACCTGACCAGTATCTTGGAAGTTACGTCATGGCCCAAACCGGCAAGACGATGATCTTATCGTCCGGTTATTGCCCAACTCATGCCAGAATCTCCGGAGTCCATATTGCCAAGCTGCGCAAGGAGTACCCTGAAGCCGTGGTCATCGCCCATCCGGAATGCCGTCCCGATGCAATAGAACTTGCCGACGAGGTGTTAAGCACGGGCGGCATGTGCCAATACGTCAAGACCGCCCCGGCAAGACAGATCATCGTGGCTACTGAGATCGGTATCATACACAGGCTGCAGAAAGAGAACCCAAACAAGGTATACCTCCCCGTATCGGAGCAGGCTGTTTGCCCCAACATGAAGATGATCACCCTCGACGACATAGTCAGGTCGCTGGAAGACATGGCGCCGGAGGTAACGGTGCCGGAAGACATTCGAGCCAGGGCCAAGCTTGCTGTTGACAGGATGCTGCTTGGTTGATTCGCGCCACCTCCGGAACAACCAGGCACACATTGGAGCGCCTCTACGGATCGTGTTATACTCGTGTTAACCCCGCCAATGGACATACTTGCCGATCTTAACCCCCCACAGCGACAAGCCGTTGAGGCCGTAGAGGGACCGCTTCTCATCCTGGCGGGCCCCGGCAGCGGCAAAACCCGGGTTATCACCCATAGAATAGCGCACCTCACCACCATCTGGGATATCAAGCCACACCGGATTATGGCCGTTACCTTCACCAATAAGGCCGCCAGGGAAATGAAAGAGAGACTGAGTGTCTTGATGGGCGAAAGGGCAAAGTCTCTAACCGTAGGCACATTCCACGCCATATGTGCGTCCATACTGCGCAGGGACGGTGCGGCTGCCGGAATAGACCCCAAGTACGTCATCTATGATGATGCTGACCAGCTCGCATTGATGAAAAGGTGTATGCAGGAGTTGTGCATAGATCCAAAGACGCATCCCCCCAAACCACTCCTGAGCGCCATAAGCCGGGCGAAGAGCCAGCTACTCTCGCCCGGGGACTGCTCTCTTCGCATAGAAAGTTACTTCGAGGAAGTGCTTCACCGGGTCTACACGCACTACCAGGACCTGCTGAGTGCCAACCATGCGCTCGACTTCGATGACCTGCTAATGATGACCCATCACCTTTTTGACAAGCACCCAGACGTCCTCTCCAAGTATCAGTCACGCTATCTGCATGTGCTCGTTGATGAGTTCCAAGATACAAACATAACGCAATATGCCCTGCTCAGGCAGTTTGCCGGCAAGCACCGCAATATCTGTGTAGTGGGCGATCCGGACCAGTCCATTTACTCTTGGAGACATGCCGATATCAGAAACATTCTCAATTTCGGTAAAGACTATTCCGAGGCCAAGACCGTGTATCTGGAGCAGAACTACCGTTCTACCAAGGGCATTCTTGCCGCAGCGCACGGCGTTATAGCCGTGAACCGCGACCGAATCGATCACGGCCTCTGGACCGAGAACGAAGAGGGTTCGCCCATTACCATTGTAAAAGCACCCAGTGAGACAAGCGAAGCCCAGTTTGTAGTCGGCGAAATACAGCGATTGATGGCATCTGGCGAAGCCCGGGCACGCGACTGCGCCATAATGTACCGCACCAATGCCCAATCAAGAGTTGTGGAGGAGTGCTTTGTCCGTTATGGTATCCCCTACCAGCTGGTAGGCAGCATTCGTTTCTACGAGAGGCGCGAGGTCAAGGACATGATCGCCTACCTGCGTGTCCTCCATAACCCCTTTGACGGTATCAGCTTGCTCAGGATCATCAATACGCCAGCCAGGAACATCGGCCAGAAAACAGTTGAGCGATTGTCCCAACTGGCGCAATCTCAGGGAGTTCCTGTCTTTGTGGCCCTCCAGAGACTACTCCAGTCTTCCGAGGTGCCAGCTGGATTAACTAGCAGGGCCGTAAGGGCGCTCGAGGCATTCTGGGAGCTTATTACTCAACTGATAGCAGAAAGCCAGGAAATGGACCTGGTCGACCTATTGGATGCGGTCATTAACAAAACAGGCTACCAGACCTACCTGGACAACCTGGAAGATGGGGGCGAACGCTGGGAAAACCTGCTCGAATTGCGAGGTCTGGCCAATGAGTACGCAGCGTTAGGACCCGCTGAAGGGCTGGCTGCTTTCCTTGAAGGCGTGATGCTCTTCTCGGATACCGACGAACTCGACGAAAAGAGAGATGTTGCCACCCTGATCACGTTACACCAGGCAAAAGGGCTGGAATTTCCAGTGGTCTTCATACTGGGTGTGGAGGAGGGGGTCCTGCCCCATTCCAGGTCTCTAAATGATCGGTCCCAAATGGAAGAAGAACGCCGCATATGTTATGTCGGCATGACCAGGGCCAAGAAGCGGCTCTACCTGGTCCGTGCTACAGAAAGAAGGCTGCTGGGAGAGATGAAGTCGAACCCGCCTTCCCGATATCTAAGGGACATACCTGGGAACCTTTGCCAAGAGATTGACCTGAATTGGAGCATGGATACCTGCGCGCCCCCGGAAACGAAACAGCGTCAGGCGGAATATGATGCGGGCGATTACGTCCGCCATGCAAAGTTCGGGGATGGCGTCATCGTAAGTTGTGCTCCTACCAGGGATGACCAGGAGTTACTAATTGCCTTCGAGAAGGTGGGGATGAAGAAGCTTTTGGCAAGCGTAGCACCCTTGGAGAGAATGTCATCGCCGGAACTACTTGACGACTAAGGCTGCTTGGGAAACGTCTGCCGGCAATCGTTTCTTCCGGGAAGCCCACTGGCGTTGCAGCCATTGAAGCGCCTTCTTCGTATCGCTGGCTACCCTTTCTTTGTCGGAGTTTTCTATCCTGTATTTGAAGAGCCAGTAGCTAAACTCCTTCGATTCCGTGAGTGAGATGATATCCTTCTCCTCGTAGCCGTGTTCCAGCCTGAATTTCTTCATAAGACTGTGCATGTCGCTGCCGTAAACCCTTATGTAGGCCTCTCGCTGGGCATTTTCGTCCTGATTTGTCATATACGGACGCCGTTCACGAAGGACCTCGTCCTCTATTGCAGCTACTAACACTTCTTCGACTACAATGCCGTACAGAAAATTGAGATAGGCCCGGTATTTGGTCTGCCCTATGAGATGGCAGAATTCCTCCCGGGGTATCTCTATGGGAGGGATGGCAAAAAATAGAAGATTTTCCTTTTCTTCCTCCGGCAGCAGGTCCGCCACTTCCAGGCAGAGTCGTTCTGCAAGCAACAACCAGTCGAAGGCGTCACCACCTATCAAGTATTCATAGTGATGCCCGTCAATATTCTCCTCACCACTGCCCCAAAGGCCTATGGCTTCGAGCAGGGCGATATACCAGTGCTTGCCCGCGGCGATGGACTGCTTCAGGTGCTGTATGGCTTCGGCATCGGCCGGACAACGTTCTATCGATTTCTCTGCCATAAGCTTCAATTCTAACATGATCATCCCGCTGAGGCTAGACGGGGATGGAGGTGATGCAGTTGGCGGATTTACCTGCTAAGGCGCGAGGCTGCCACGTAAATGCTTTGTCTTATGAGTACCGAAACCAGTCTTGGACAGGAATGCGCCGGACAGCCTCAGTGGCGCCGGTCCTTATATCGCCTGGCTGCAGCCCTTGTCAGGCCATAGCCGGTACAAATCACGATACCGGTGATGCCCCAGCCAATCATGAGTTCCGTCCCCGATGGAGCCGAGTCAACCGCGGGACAGTCACAGGCTCCACCGGCAGCCGCACCCCTCCCCACTACGATATAGTCCTCTTTCACCATGGTATCCGATCCCCCCGGTCCCGTTACGGTCAGGGTCACCGTCCAGGTGCCTTCGGGCAGGTTTGCAGCCGGATTCTTGTCAGTCGAACTGGCCGATCCACCTTCGGTCTGGAAGACCCACTTCCAACCGGTGATCTCGCCTGTAGATTGACAGGTAAACTGCACCGTTAGAGGTGATCCGCCGGTCCTCGGCTCAGCAGAGAAACTCGCCGTCGGTGCCGGAGGCTTCGACTGAGTAGTGAAGGAGGTCTCTAAAGACCAATCGGACCAGAGGCCGTGACTGTCCTGGTATCGTACACGCCAGTAATACTCATCCTCATAGTCAAGATTGCCGCGGGGGACGGCGATACTCGTCAACGACCTGTCGCCCTGGTTATCGAACACGTTACCGTGATCCCCGTCTACCTCCCTTATCTGCCAGTGAGATGCGGCATGGCTGTTGTCAGGCTCTGCATGCACGAAGGCGGAACCCCGGAGCGTGGGAGTAGCACTTACGTTAGTGGCCCCGTGTACCGGAGAGACATTGGCAGGCTGGTCCGGTGCTACCTGCTTGGTGGTGAAACTCGTCTGCGTGGAATAGGAGGACCAAGACCCGTGATTATCCTGATGGCGGACCCTCCAGTAGTATGTTTGGTTGTAACCAAGCAAGCCTGACGGAACCTCTATACTGGTCAAAGCGGAAGCATCTGCACCGCTATCGAACACCGGAGCACTGAAGTCGCCCGAAATGGCACTGATCTGCCACTGGGACGCCGCATGTGTGTCCCCCTCATCAGGGTCGAAGAAGTCCGCCGATTCCAGCGTAGGCTCGGCTTCTTGCCCGCTTGCCCCGGCAACGGGTTTGAGATTGGCCGGCTGGTCAGGAGGATTGCTTAGCTTTATGAGCCACACATCTCGGTCGCCGGCACCAAAGGACGAGGTTTCACCAACGACGACATACCCTCTGTCGAGGGACTGCCAAATACCCCACGCCCTATCAGCTCCTACGCCACCCAGGACCTGTGACCACGTCACATTCCCGGAGGAATCGGTCTTGACCACCCATACATTAGGTCCGCCTGTCTTAAAGGATGATGTTTCCCCGACAAAGATATAGCCCCCGTCTGCAGTATGGCGGAGTGCGCGGCAGAAATCGTCCTCGGCACCACCATAGGTACGCTCCCATTGCCTGTTTCCTGCCGAGTCCGTCTTGATCAACCAGGCATCATACAGGCCTGCGCCCTTGGAGTATGTGCTTCCACCTATAATGAACCCTCCATCTGTGGTTGGCTGAATGGAGGAACCAATATCAACCTGATCGCCCCCGAAAGTCCTTTCCCAAAGCAGCTTGCCGTCTCTGTCCACCTTGATCAGGTATATATCCGAACTCGCTTCGGCCTTCGAGTAGGTCTGTCCAATGACCACGTGACCGCCACCAATCTCAATAATGTCATAACCTCTGTCGGCCTTGCTGCCCCCGTAGTTCATCTCCCAAACCAGATTTCCATTTTCATCAGTCTTGATCAGATAGACATCCTCTTCCCCTACCCCATGAGATGTCGTCCAGCCGGCGATAATATACCCACGGTCCGTCGTTTGTCGCACAGCACGGCCGACGTCCCACCCATCGCCGCCAAACGTCGCTTCCCATTCCAGTTCACCGGCACTATCTGTCTTGACTAACCATACCTTCTCCAACCCGTCTCTGGCCGTGGTTCCGCACAATATGTAGCCATCGTCGTGTGTTTGCTGAACTGACCACACTTCTTCACGAAACGAGCTACCGAAGGTCTTCAACCAGGTCTCGGTTCCATCAGCTGCAGTCTTGATCAAGAGTGCCTGAGACGTGCCTCCAAAAGAGGCTGTTGTACCTGCAATGATCAACCCGCCATCCCTGGTCTGCTGAACTGCATTGCCAACATCTGCCTGAGTCCCTCCATAGGTCCTGCCCCACACCATGCCGGCCGTCGCACCCGTACCAGCATGAGCATCGTCGGCAGGTAGTATAACGGCAGGCATCGCAACGCAGACAGCCATCAAAAAACTGACTATGACCAGAACTGCCCTTGACGCTCCACGTCGTCTCATGACATCACCGGCCGGATAGCGCGTTCAAGCTGTGATAAGCTGGCCTTAAATGGGATCCAATCTGTAGACGGATGTTCTAGCAGCATGACTAGCCGGTCGCTGTCACCGGCTCCCCCCTTCAGTCTGCCCTCATAGATATCATACCGCTGCACGTTTTGTCAATGGCCTGGTAGATGGAGAACAGGCTTTGCAGCTTGCGACCAACCGCCGGCTCATTGCCCAGTTTAGTAATTGACCAGCATGGCTCACGCAGGACCGCCTGTGAAAGCGGCAATGACCTAATGGGAAGACCAGTGATCGTAGACCCTCTGGAGTTCCTGCATCCAGAAGCAACGCTTTGCCGTCTCGGCTCTTCCGTCCAACCTGCCCAGCATCACAGCCGCTCTGAAGTACCCTTCGCCAGGCATGCCCGTGTCTTTGCGGACAACGACAGAGCCGAGCATGGGCCGGCCTTCATCCACCTCGCCCTTGCAGCAAGCCTGCAGTAGCAGCCTGAGCCGGCACCGATCTCTACCCAGTAGCCCCATGCCCGTCCTTCGGGCCAGCTCACTGTAGGAAATGAGCCTCCCTGCTCGGGCTGTTTCAACGAGGATATCGTAAATCTGCTCCATTACATGAGTATACTCCATCAATGGAGGCAGCTGCAGTACCATCACCAGGCACACTCCTCGTCAATCTGGCCGGTCCGGCCATGGTGAATCCAGAAGCTGCAATCGTCAGCGCCAGGGGCATGCCTTTGACTGATACAGGCGACCACCGGTATACTTACCTCGCCTCCAGGAACGTCAGGTGATGAAAAAGACCTCAGAAAGACTCGTAATATGGATGAGAGAACAGGTTTTGACGGCCGGATGCAAGGGTACTGTCGTTGGGCTAAGCGGCGGGGTTGATTCGGCCGTAGCTGCCGCCCTATGCAGGATTGCCTTCCCCCAGACGAATTTGGCCCTTATGCTCCCCTGCCACAGCATACCCGACGATCTCAGGCATGCGGAGATGGTAGCTGAGACACTCGACATCCCGACACAGACCATCTACTTGGATGAAGTGTATGACGGACTCAGGAGACTGCTGGCCGGCGACCAACTTGATCCAGAGACAGCTGGACCAGCCGAAAGCAATCTGAAGCCCAGATTGCGCATGACCGCATTGTACTACTATGCATCACGCACACACCGCTTCGTCGTAGGCTGTTCCAACAGGTGTGAACTGGAAATAGGGTATTTCACCAAGTATGGTGACGGGGGAGCGGATATACTGCCGCTGGGTAATCTACTCAAGTCCCAGGTAGTGGACCTGGCCGGACAACTTGGTGTGCCCGAAGAAATCGTCGCTAAACCCCCTTCAGCTGGGCTATGGCCGGGACAGACCGACGAGGCTGAAATGGGGCTCACCTATGCCCAAATAGAGGACTATCTGACCGGCAAAGAGGTACCCGGCGATGTGGCCAAGAGGATCCAACAAAGGGTGGCGGCCAACGCTCACAAGCGGCGCATGCCGCCCGTCCCTGACTTCTAGAGAGCAGCGCTGCCTATTGATGTACCGCTTCTATTTCGCCCTTCAGGTAAGCCTCGTTCACCTGCTTTGCCGGGTGTAACTGTACGCTATAGTCCTTCAGCGGGGCCAGTTCTTCCATCTTGTCCAAACGTCCCTGCTTGGACAACCGCTCGTATATCAGTGCCCACGCACAATCCCTCTCCGTGCTGGTCTCACACTTGCCCTCTTTCTGACCGCCGCACTGGCCGTTGACCAGACCCTTTGGACACCTGGCAATAGGACAGATGCCGCCATAATCGGCAAGCAGGCAATTACCGCAGGCACGGCACCGCTCCGACCAGACACCCTCCGCCTCCGCAACCCCTATGAAACGCGTATTCAGTCCGGGGACCACCGGCTGCGTCTCCAGCATATCAGCCACCAGTTGCACGCCCGCGCCACAGGCCAGAGAGAGGACCGCCTCGACACCCCTGGCCTTCTCCAGAATAGGCTCGATATACTCTCTGTCGCACTGCCGCTGTATGGTGGCTTCTTCAATCTTCACATTGCCATTCTTCAACTGCGCGGCCATCCTTAGCTGCGAGGCCAGCAGTTCCACTTCCTTCTCGCCGCCAGCCATGCATACGCTGACACACGTCCCGCATCCAAGGACCAGCAGACTCTTGTAGTCCTTGACCCGCTCCTGGATTTCTTCGAAAGGTTTTCTCTCACCAACAATCATCCTGCTTTTTCCTTTCTCAAGGGATTAGGCCCCAGATCGCGGGCCCTCTGGGTCATCTCGTTGCAGGCGGACGCAAACATCGGCGCATCAGACGCCCCCAGGTTATACATCTCTACTCTGTCAGGTTCCAGGCCGATCTCCTCGAGGAGTTTCTTGGCTTGCTTGACTCTTTTCTTGGCTCTCAAATTTCCTTCCAGGAAATGACAATCACCTTCCTCTCAGCCGGCGACGAAGGCGGCATCCGCCCCTTCGGCCAGAGCCTGAAGGAGGTGTATGGTATCAACTTTGCCCGTACACTCGAGCTTCACAATCCGCACATTCGGCGAATACTCCATGCGCATGGAGCCTGCCAGGTCGGCTGCCGAATAGGCACAATAGTGACAGCAGAAAGCCACCACCTTTGGTTCGAAAGGCTCACCCACGGTACTCTCCTTTCTCTTCGCTAGACATACAAAACACAGGTCTTGGCCAGTATCTGTTCATCGTCGTAGTGCTGCAGGCGTATAGCCTTGCGCGGGCAGGCGCTGGTACAGATGCCACACCCACGACATGCCGCCTGTTCGATATCCGCAAACCCGTCAGCGTTAATGGTCGGGACATTGAAGGGGCAGGAGCGAACACAGGTCAGACAGGCTACGCATCTATCCTGGTCCACCACCGAGACAATCCCCCCTACCATCAGATACGGTTGCGCCAGTATCGTCGCCGCCCTGGATACCGCACCCTTGGCCTGTGCAATGGACTCAGCTATGGTCTTCGGAGCGTGTGCCATGCCGCATAGATACATGCCTTCATTAATGAAGTCCAGGGGCCTGAGTTTCATATGTGCTTCCATGTAGAAGCCGTCCTGCGTCAAGGGCAGTTTCAATTTGCTGGCAAAGACGTGAGCATCCGGTTGAGGCCGGACCGCCGCACTCAGGACCACCAGGTCCGAAGGCAAAGAGATGCTCCTGCCCAGGACCGAATCATAAACACTTACCATCACCCGGTCACCCGATGCATCCACCTCCGGCTTCATGTCGTCTTCGAAGCGTATGAAAGTAACACCCTTATCCCTGGCCTCACGATACTTCAGTTCTTTCATACCATACGTGCGAATGTCACGGTACAGGATGTACACTTCGGCCTTCGCGTTGTCTTCTTTTATCTTGAGTGCATTGCCGATCGCCTGGCCGCAACAAACGCGGCTGCAATACATGTTGTCCTTTTCACGTGAGCCTACACACTGGATCATCACCACCGAATTGAGGTCCTTCAGGTCGATGGCCTTCCTTACCAGCTTGTCTTCCAGGTCCAGTTGGGTTATGACCTTGTCCGATCGGTCAGCCGAATACTCGGACGGTCTGAATTCCACGCCGCCCGTAGCCAGTATCACAACACCGTGTTCAATATCGTGCAGTTCGCCTCCGGCAGTGGCGATGCGGGACACGTAGTTGCCCACATACCCGGAGAAGTCCTGTACTGTCGATTCCTTATACACCTGTATGCGGGGTTCCCGCTCTACCTCTGCAACCAGCGATTTGAGCAACTCATGCGGATCAGAACCATCAAGCGTGTAATGCAGGTTCTTCAAATTGCCGCCCAGCTCTTTCTCCCTTTCCACCAGAACGGCATCGAAACCCTGCGCCGCCAGCCCGAGGGCAGCCGTCATCCCAGCCGCCCCGCCACCTATCACCAGACCAGAGCGATGAATGCTTGCCCGAGACTGGTGCAGAGGTTTTAACGTAGCCGCACGCGCCACCGCCATTCGCACCAGGTCCTTTGATTTCTCCGTAGCCCGGTCAGGGAAGTGCGAATGGACCCAGGAACACTGGTCCCTGATGTTTGCCATCTCAAAGAGGAACTTGTTGAGACCCGCCTCCTGTATCGTGTCCTGGAAAAGAGGTTCATGGGTACGGGGACTGCAAGAAGCCACCACCACCCGGTTAAGGTTCTTCTCCTTGATTGCCTCAACGATCTTGATCTGGGTATCCGTCGAACATGTATAGAGATTCTCGTCTGCATGTACTACGTAGGGGAGGGTTTTCGCATACTCAGCCACGCCCGGTACATCCACAACCCTGGCGATATTAGAGCCGCAACGACAAACAAAAACGCCTATTCGCGGTTCCTGCCCGTCGATACTGAGCTCCGGCGGGTACGCCTTCTCTGTAACCATGCTACCCCGGACCTGGGCAATGCCCTGAGATGCCAGGTGCGCAGCACCGCTGGCATTCATAACCGATTCCGGAATGTCCATTGGAGCATTGAAGGCGCCGGCCACGTACACTCCGGGGCGTGAAGTCACGTTGGGTTCAAACTCCTCAGTCCTGCAGAACCCGAACTGGTCCACATCCACAGCCAGCCGCTCCGCCAGTTTCTTGGTGCTGGCTGAAGGGACCAGCCCGATGGAAAGGACCACCATGTCGAATTCTTCAGAGCGGCGCCCTTCGTCAGTATCATATTCCATAACCAGATTATGGCTCTGCTGCAACTCCTTGACTCCGGAAACCAGGCCCCTCACATAGCGTATGCCGAACTTGTCCTTGGCCGACTCGAAGTATCGCTCGAAGCCCTTACCATAGGCCCGCATGTCGTTATAGAAGATGGTGGGCTCTATATCGGCGGCATGTTCCCTGGCGATGATGGCTTCTTTCGTGGCGTACATGCAGCAGACCGAGGAGCAATAGTCGCGGTCGCAGGTCTCATCCCTGGAACCGACGCACTGTATCCAGGCTATCTTCACGGCATGCTTTCCGTCCGACGGCCTCAGTACCTGGCCCTGGTAGGGGCCTGAAGCGGACAGAATTCGCTCGAACTGCATACTGTTAATGACATTGGGCATGCGTCCGTAGCCGTATTCGTCCTTCAAAGCAGCATCGAATTCTTCAAAGCCGGGGGCCAGAATAACCGAGCCGACGTTCAGGTCGACCGTCTGTTCCAGCATGGTATGGTCTATGGCGTTGGCCTGGCAGGCTGCCACGCACTGGTAGCATTCGCTGCAGAGTCCACAGGCCAGACAACGTTCCGCCTCAGCCTTGGCCGCCTCATGGCTTAGCTCAAGCTCTACCTCCCGGAAGTCCCGCCTCCTTTCGGCAACCGGCAGGTGAGGAGCATTGTGACGAGGCATCTTTTTCACGCCTTCCAGCGGCACCTCGACCGGCGTGAAGGTGCGCTCTCTGTCCAAAGCGATGTCCTCGCCCTTGAGATATCTGTCTATCGAAATGGCCGCCTCTTTGCCGGCCGCTATTGCCTGGATAACTGACGCCGGGCCGGATACACAGTCACCTCCAGCGAATATACCAGGCTTGTTTGTGGCCACGGTGACTGGATCGACGTTTACCGTCCCTTGCGGAGTGGTGGTAATACCCGCCTCTCTCCAGGGTGTCAGATCGCTCTGCTGTCCTATGGCAATAATGACCACATCCGCATCCAGCGAACTCGTTATATCCGATGCAAACTCGGGATTGAAACGCCCATCAGCGTCAAACACACGTGTACAGGCTACGCACTCCAGGCCCGTAACGTTTCCCTTGCCACCCAGAACGCGCTTGGGCCCCAGAGAGCAATGCAGCTCGACGCCTTCCTCAATAGCAGCCTCTATCTCCCACTCGTGAGAAGGCATCTCCTGCCTCGACTCCAGACATACCACGTGTACTTCTGAGGCACCCAATCTGAGAGATGATCTGGCAACGTCTATGGCGACGTTTCCGCCACCAACCACAACCACCTTCTTCCGGCTGAATGAATCGGCCGCCATCTTACCGGAGGCCGCGTCCCTCAAGAAGTCCACTCCAAACAGGACTCCGTCCAGGTCGATCCCCTCCAGTCCTAGTCGTCGGGACTGGGGAGCTCCAACACCAACAAAGACTGCTTCGTATTGTTCAGACAACTGGTCGACGGTCACATCGGAACCAACGCGTGTATTGAGTTTTACCTCAACACCCATCTGCAGGATACGGTCAATCTCGTATTTCACAACATCCCGGGGCAGGCGGTACTCAGGAATGCCTACGGACATCATACCGCCAAGCACTGGATTTGCCTCAAAAATGGTGGGTTCATAGCCGGACAGTGCCAGGAAGTAAGCTGCGCTGAGACCGGCAGGGCCGGACCCGACGATGGCGACCTTCCTTCCGTTCTTGGGCAATCCGGCTGGCAGGGTATCCTCGCCTCCTGCCTTGACCTCGTCCGCAACGTATCTCTTCAACTGGCATATGGAGACCGCCTCGTCCACCTTGGTCCTTGAGCAGTCCGTCTCACAGGGATGCACGCATACCCTGCCGCATATGCCCGGCAGCGGGTTCTGCTCTCTAATGAGGTCCAATGCTTCCTTGAACTTGCCTTGATATATCAGCGCCACATATCCCTGCACGCTTATGTGGGCCGGACAGGCTATCTTACAGGGAGATGTCCCCCGCTTGTCGATGGACATGGCGCTGGGTATGGCCTGCGGATAACGTTTAAAGATGGCCTTCCGAGTGGCCAACTCTTCCTCGAACTCGCTTGAAATGATGACCGGACACACCTCAACGCAGTCACCACACGAACTGCACTTGGTCAGGTCAATGAAACGCGGCCTCTTACGGACCTGCGCCATGAAATTGCCTTCCTCACCATCGAGCGACAGCACCTCGGCATTAGTGACTATCTCGATATTGGGATGCCTGCCAACCTCGATCAGTTTCGGAGAGATCATGCACATGGAGCAGTCGTTGGTGGGGAAGGTCTTGTCTAGCTGTGCCATCCTGCCGCCGATGGAGGTTGTCTCCTCGACAAGGTAGACCTTGAAACCGGAGCTGGCCAGGTCCAGGGCGGACTGCATGCCGCATATTCCGCCGCCCACAACCATGACAGCGCCCACTTTGTTGGAGTTCGGACTCTTTTCTATCTTCATCGTCTCTACCCTGCCTTAAATCAGTCCTTTTTGGCTCAACAGCGGCCTCGGGTCCACAATATGGCGGCGAAGCCATTTCTTGGCGGACGGGTGCTTGTAGGCTATTCCCATCAATTCGGTGAAGTAGAAGATCGGTATCCGGTATTCTTTTCCTGTCGCCTTTGAGATCTCTCCCTGCCTGCCATCCAGATTGGAAAGACACATGGGGCAGCCGGCAACGATGCATTCCGCGCCTGCTTCCACAGCCGCATCCAGCAGCTTCACCATCAAGTCCCTGGCTATGTCGGGACGAGTCAATATCAGGCTGCCACCGCAACAATCAGCCTTGTAAGACCATGGTCGTACATCGACTCCGAGGCAGGTCAGAAGGCTGTCCATGGACATGGGGTTCTCCGCGCTGGCGGCATCTGTGACCTTGGGCGGACGGGTAGTCAAACAGCCGTAATAGCATACCGCCTGCAGGTTTTCGAGAGGGACCTTGACCTTCGCCGATAACCGGTCCTCACCCAGGTCTTCCCAGAAGAAGTTGGCGACATGCTTGACCTTGAACTTTCCACCATAGCCATTGACACCATCAATCTTCTCCCCGGCAACCAGCTTCTTTTCGGCGACCTTAAGCCTCTGGAAGCACGCCGCACAGGGCACCACCAGGTCCAAGCCGGACTTGTCGGCAACAGCCAGGTTCCTGGCAGCAAGTGACAAGGCCAGTCTGTGATTCAATGCATGTGCAGAAGACGCCCCGCAGCAATTCCAGTCCTTGAGCTCGCGCAGGTTGATATCCATAAGATGAGCAACACCTTCCAAGGACTCACTGTACTCCTTGGCCGTCCCTTCCAGTGAACATCCAGGATAATACGAAACTTCCATGACTATCCTTTCAACTCGCTTGCTTTATAGAGTTGTTTGATATCGCTCTTAGCTTTCACACCGCTCGGTATGATCTTCACCTTCCCCTTTTTAAACATCGTAAGGCCAAAGTTGACCAGCTTGAACAAGCCGGCCCAGGACTCATTCTTGAAAGTGTAGGCCAAGATCATTTCACCCTCGTATACCCTGCCACGTTTCTTGATGGAGCCCAGAAAGGCTTTATGAAGGAGGGGGACACTCCGCTGGGCAGCCTCAATGTTCTCCTCGTACCCGATCTGCCTCAGGGTATCCATGACATGGGCGATCTGAATACCGTTGGGACATCTGGTACTGCAGGTCTCACAGGATGCACATATCCATATCGTACGACTCTTGAGCACTTCATCCTTAAGGCCGAACTGGATTTCGCGCATTAGCTTGTGAGGCGTGATATCCATGTAGGAAGCCAGCGGGCAACCGTTGGTGCATTTCATGCATTGGAAACACGCAGAGATGCTTTCACCGCTGAGGCTTTCCACTTTCTGGCGAAATGAGGATTGAGGCTCGAGGTTTGGCAATACTTCAACAGCAGTCATACTCCCACCTTCGCAGATTATTGGGATGAAAAAGTAAAAAAGCAACGCCTTCGATTACATGATTACGAAATGCGATTGCTTTGGTATGAACGTTCTATCCATTCTGGCCAATCTGACGATTCTTCGTATTACCCCCGATTACCAGCTTGTAAACACAATGCAACTTGGGAAATTTTACCATGTTGGCCCTCTGTTTGTCCAAGCAGCGCCTTGTATACCAATATCGGGTATGTTATGATTTTGCCGAGGTTGAACAATGGTTGAAAAGGAAAAAGCGCTCGATCTGGCGATTCAACAGATAGAGAAACAGTTCGGCAAGGGCTCGGTGATGAAGCTTGGGGAACAGGCTGGCAGCGTGGCCGCGGAAGCCATCCCGACTGGATCTCTGGCACTCGATCTGGCCTTGGGGATCGGCGGTATACCCAGAGGCAGAATTATCGAAATCTTCGGCCCCGAATCAGCAGGGAAATCAACTCTCGCCCTGCACATCATGGCCCAGGCCCAGGCAATGGGGGGCAACGCCATCTACATCGACGTCGAGCACACCTTCGATCCCATGTATGCAGAGCGTTGTGGTGTACGCCTCATGGGCATGCCGGTTTCGCAACCTGATACAGCCGAGCAAGCCCTGGAAATCATGGAGACCTTCGTCCGCAGCGGAGGAGCGGATGTTATCATCCTCGACACTGTAGCGGCCCTGGTACCTCGCGCCGAGATCGAGGGGGACATGGGCGATCCGCAAATGGGATTGCAAGCCAGGCTCATGTCTCAGGCCCTGCGCAAACTGACGCATGCCATAAGCAGGTCCAATGCCGCCGCAATATTCATCAACCAGCTGCGTGAAAAGGTAGGTGTTTTCTTTGGTAATCCCGAGGTGACCCCGGGAGGCAGAGCACTGAAATTCTATAGTTCTGTTAGAATAGATTTGAGGCGGGTCGATTCCATCAAATCAGGCAGCGAGATAATCGGTAACAGAGTCCGAGCAAAAATCGTCAAGAACAAGGTTGCGCCCCCATTCCGGCTGGCGGAATTCGATATCACCTTTGATCATGGCATAAGCAAGGAAGGCGACCTTCTTGATCTGGGAGTGACGGCGGGGTTGGTCAAAAAGAACGGTGCTTTCTTCTCATACGGAGAGGAACGGCTGGGACAGGGCCGAGAGAATGCCAAAGCTTTCCTGCGGGACAACAATGCCATAGCCGCCGAACTCGAGCAGCAGATCAGGAACAAGATGTCGACCAGGGTCGCATACAACAATACGGATGTGGAACCAGATGACAAGGCTGCTGCCCCTGCAGAATGAGAGTGCCCTACCCGATCATGGGCGTTGTCTAGACAGTGCTTTCAGGTTCCTGTCATTTCGTCCCCGCAGCGAGTCTGAAATAAAGTCTTTCTTGGCTAAGAAGGGATACGAAACCAATACCATAGAGAAGGTCCTGATTAGGCTGAGGGCCGACAATTTGGTTGATGACGAGGCCTTTGCCCAGTTCTGGAAGTCCAATCGCCAAACTTTCAGCCCGCGGGGCCATTCATCGCTAAGAAGAGAACTCCGTAATAAGGGAATTGAGCCTGACATGATAGATAGAATACTTGAAGACCTGGACGAGCATGCAGCAGCATGCAAAGCTGCCGAGAAGAAAGCTAAGCACCTTGCCGGACATGATTACCAGACCTTCCGTCGCAAGCTGGCAGGGTTCCTCGGCCGGCGAGGCTTTGCTTACGACATATGCAATTCGGTGGTAAATAGCTTCTGGGAGAAGAGAGGTAAGGATGACGAAGAGTGAAGCTACCAAGAGCAAACATAGTTCAGCCTCCAGACGGACTAAGCGATATCGCAGAAGGCACGCACCCCATCAGGCACCTGTGCTATCCGAAGCCCAGAGAGTGCTTCCAAAGGCCGCCTCTGAGTCAGGCCAAACCGCGATATCGGCACAGACAGGTGGTCGACACGAGCTTGCCAGGAACCTGAATGTCATGCCAGACATCAAACGGGCCGGAGTAATCTCAGGTGGACTGCTCATTCTCATGATCGTCTTGTCCGTCTTTCTGTAACCATTCCCCGGACTTCCAGGATATAGCATAGGGGATTTCTAATCCCCCATGCCCTTGTAAGCCGCAGATTCCCTGTTGGACCCGGGCTAAAGGAATGGGGGAACAGAGGATATCGAGTCTCGTGCTTCTTCTGAAGCGCACGGCCTCCATATTGAACGTGCAACCGGTATGAACCGACCCCATACTCCTCACCTGCCGCCCAGAAACCCTGGGTCGGGCTGATGATCGCCGTTTCCATTTGTCTTGACTGCCTGTAATGGTGTAAAATCCCGTAGGGCGAGCGGGTTCTTCAGGCTTGGCAGCTGGATCCCCATGGACACCTGCGGCCCATTTCAACGCATTAGACCGTAAAGCTTGGTCAGAGGAGGGTAATACTGCATGAGCCTCAAGGAGAAGCTTTCTACAGGCAAGTTCATAATCACCACCGAGGTCGGTCCACCCAAAGGCATGGATATCCACGAAATGAAGGAGAATATCGAACTGCTAAAGGACCGCGTTGATGCTCTCAACTGCACGGACCAGCAGGCATCGGTCATGCGTTTGGGTTCTCTGGCCAGTTGCTATCTGGCCAAGCAATGGGGTATTGAACCGGTCTTTCAAGTGACTTGCCGGGATCGAAACCGCATCGCCCTGCAGTCCGATTTGCTCAATGCAGCGGCTTTCGGCATTGAGAACGTATTGGCACTAACAGGCGATCACGTTTCCCTTGGCGATCATCCTGGAGCCAAGCCTGTCTTCGACCTCGACTCCGTGTCGCTCTTGCAAGCTATGAAGAGCCTTGAGGAAGGCCATGACCTGGCCGGTAAAGAGATTAAGGGTACTCCCAAGTTCTTCAAGGGAGCCGTCGTCACGCCCGGTGCGGAACCAGTGGAACCCCAAATCATGAAGATGCACAAGAAGATCAAAGCCGGGGCGCAGTTCTTCCAGACTCAGGCTATGTACGATTCACGCAAATTTGAAGAGTTCATGAAGATCGTCAAACCCACGGGGATGCCCGTATTGGTGGGTATCGTGGTACTCCGTTCCGCCGCCATGGCCCGCTTCATGAACAAGAACGTAGCGGGAATTCACGTGCCGGACAACCTTATTGAAGAAATGGACAAGGCAGAAAAGAAGGCCGCCAAGGGCATTGAAATTGCAGCTCGCCTGATCACGGAGATGAAGGATTCGTGCCAAGGCGTACATATCATGGCCATAGGAATGGAGGACAGGGTTCCGGCAATACTTGATGCCGCCAAACTCTAGCTCACGATAAACTGCCATAACTGAGCCGGTTACGCCAGTAACCGGCTTTCTATATTGGCGTCTGCCAGATTCATGCGACCGTAATCATGCGGTTTCTAGTTGAATATTTGTATCTTGCGTGTTATTATTCGAGCAAATATAGGGAGGAAGAGTGAATGGCAACTGTGCGGACGTGGTTTCTGGAAACAAGACCGGCATTCCTGTTGCTGGTCCCAGTATGTATCCTCGTTGGAATAGCTACCGCAGTATACGAGTCAACGCCTGTTTCCTTTCACGTTTCCCACTTCTTGCTTGCTTTCCTGGGAGCGCTCCTGGCCCACATAGCCGTGAACGTATTAAATGACTATTTCGACTACCGTAGCGGCATTGACCTGAAGACGCAACGGACTCCCTTCAGCGGCGGCAGCGGCATCCTCCCTGCGGGACTTCTGCAACCCAACAAGGTCTTCCTGTTTGGGGTCTTCTGTCTCCTCGGGGTGGTCATGATAGGTGTCTACTTCATCTATCAGTTGGGATGGGCCATACTTCCCCTTGGGCTGGTAGGGGTATTGGTAGTGTATTTCTATACAACCCACCTCACCAAGGACCCTGTACTATGTGCCATAGCGCCAGGCCTTGGATTCGGACCTTTGGTGGTACTGGGAGCACATTTCACCCAGGCTGGAGAGTATACACTGTCCGTGGCAATGGCATCCATGGTTCCCGGTTTTCTGGTCAGTAACCTGTTGCTCTTGAACCAGTTCCCAGATATCGAGGCCGATAAGGCAGGAGCCCGGCGTCACATCCCCATACTCTTTGGGGTCCAAGCCAGCGCCAAAATCTACACTGCGTTCATAGTGGCCACCTATGCCTGGATTATACTCACTGTGTCTCTACAGATACTGCCTTGGACGGCCTTGCTTGGCATGGCCACCCTGCCGTTGGGCATCAAAGCAGTCAAGGGCGTCCTCCAGAACGCTGGCGAGCCCGGCAAGCTCATTCCATTCATGGGCGTCAACACTATGCTCACCTTGCTGACCCCGCTCCTTCTGGGTATAGGGATTTTGATCGGCCTGGTACTGTAGCATCAGCGTTCGATGGTGAAGTCTGAGTACCTGCCTGAGTATTCTTCCCAGGAGACGGAGACTCGCTCGACCCGGGCTGCCGAAGGCCCATGGTGAAGGTGCGTAACAAGCTCTTCCAGATTGTGACGATCGCCCTCTGCTTGCACCTCCACAGCCTCGGTATGGCGAACGTTTCTCACAAACCCTGTTAACCCCAAGCTCCTTGCCCGGCTTCGTACGAAAGCCCGGAAATTCACACCCTGCACAATGCCATATACAACTGCACGAAGCGAAGCTTTGTTCGAAGGTTTGTCCTGCACAAATACAACCTTTAAACGGACCGGACCCGATCGAGCCGGCACAGGCCCTGATCCTGAGCCAACTTCACAGCTTCAAGGTATTCCTGCCGGCTGGTAGGCCGGTTGATGATGGGCATTTCATACGCCTTATAGGCAGGCCGGTACTGGGCCATGATATTCAAGTAAGTGTCAGGTGATACTTCCTCATAGATAAACTTGGCAATATCACTGGTGCCAGCCAGTCCACCGGGCAGGACCAGATGCCTTATCAGCAAGCCCCTTCGCGCTACTCCGTCAGCGTCTATCCGCAAGTCGCCAACTTGCCGGTGCATTTCCTTCACCGCTATCCGATTAATGCGTGGATAGTCAGCTACGCCGGAATACCGTTGCGCAGTATCCGCATCCGCATACTTCATGTCCGGCATGTATATGTCAACGATACCGTCAAGCAGTCGTAATGTTTCACCACAATCGTAGCCGCCACTGTTATAAACCAGAGGCAATGAAAGCCCACGGTCCAAAGCGATGCCGACCGCTTCCAGAACCTGCGGTACAACATGCGTTGGACTGACCAGGTTGATGTTGTGGCAGCCAGCCTTCTGCAATTCCAACATCATTGCCGACAAAGCATCAGCAGATACCTCCCTGCCCTCACCCAACTGACTGATGGCATAGTTCTGACAATAAGAGCAGGCCAGATTGCAGTAGGTAAAGAAGATGGTCCCCGATCCCTGGCGCCCAACCAGAGGCGCCTCTTCGCCAAAGTGGGGTCCATAGCTGGCCACGATTGCATTTCTGCCCGTGCAACACCGTCCCTTCTCCCCACGCAAACGGTTAACGTGGCACTCATTGGGACAGACTGTGCAGTCTTCGAGCATTGCAAATGCCTGGTCCAAACGCGATGATACAAGGCTTCGTTTATGGGGATTCACACCGGCCTCCCTGTCAGACCCATCGGAGTCTCTCAATATTCCGATTCTAGATTATGATGGAAGCCCGGTCAATTGCTAAGACATTATGGCCCGCAGGGTATCTCTCAGGATGTAGTTGTTCTCAATCTGCGCTATCTCGGTCTGGCCCAGCGTCTTCCGGACAATTATCATTTCCCTGGGACGCACGTAATTGGCCATATACGGAGAATGGGTGGAGAAGATAATCTGACGGTTGGACCGCCTGAAGATGTCAACAATCAGATAGAGCAGGCGGGGATGTACCGAGTTTTCCGGTTCCTCCAGGCACATGACGCCATTACCAGGCAAGGTAGCCGCAGTTATGTAGGCCAGGAACTTCAGGGTGCCATCCGACAGATGACTGCAATCGAAGTCCCTCTCGAAGCCCTGCTCCCTGACCGATAGAAGAGCCTTGCCATCCGACGTTAATGGAGTAAGGATATTCTCGACCTCAGGAATGCCCTGTCGCAGATAGTCCTCAATGCTATCGAAGATCTCTGGAGTAGCATTTCGCAGTGATAGAAGTACCTGGATGAGATTCTTCCCCGTTCTGTCCAGTTCGGAAGCACGTCGGGCCTCACTCCTGCCTTTGATTTCTTGTGTCGAAGCAAAATGGTACGTCTTCCACGATGCAAGATAGGACTGGAACTCGCTAATCGAATTATAACCTTCCTTCCTGCCGTATATCGACACAGCAGAGACAGAGCTTGGCACCTCGGCCGGCGTAACTGCACCGGAATCATCCAGAACGCTTGTATTGCCCGCTGAGCGTTCAATCAGGCATACTCCGTTGACATACAACTCCTCTTCCTTGATATCGCTTCCACTGCATGCCAGGGAATATGTGCACCTCTTCCCATCAAGTGCAGCATCGACCATGAACTTCATGCATACGCTTTCACCGCCAAAAACAACACTACTGTAATCGCCCCTCGGCAGTAGCGCTTCCGGGATGGATTTGTGGCCGGACTCCGACAAGAAAAGGAAGGCGTCCATGATGTTGCTCTTCCCACTGTTGTTGGGTCCCACCAGGACATTGAGCTTGCCTAAGTCCAGACTCAAGTCCTTCAGACTCTTATAGTTTTTAACTTCAAATTTTTGAATCATCTTTCGTACCTCTTGGCCTGTTTAGACCAAAACCAGATATCACTTCCGGCCTGTTTCCCGCTCAACGAGCAGGCAGTGATGCCGACACTAGCTTTTGCGGTCCATGATAAAGAAGGCCATATTGACCAGCGACCTGTGGACGGCATTTTGAGGGAAGTCCGCCAAGGCCAAGCAGGCTTCATTACAGAAACTGCGGGCAATGGCGCGGCATTCACTCATAATATTTGTCTCTGAAGCCATCTCAATCATCAGAGCGCATCCTTGCTCCCTGTCTCCCGCTATCATCTCGGCAAGCCACGCATTCTCCGGGCGCTCCAATAACAGGATGCCAGGCAGGCTCATACTGTCCTTGGCCAGGTCGCCCTCAAAGTCAAGCATATCGTCCACAATCTGAAAGGCAATGCCAACATTGTGCCCGTATCTTCGGACGGATTCTACGGCTTCTTCAGGTGCGCCGCTCAAGATGGCTCCCGTCTGTGCCGACGATGAGAACAGGGATGCCGTCTTGTTACCAATCCTTCTGAAATAGTCCTCTTTGGTCATGTTGAAACGATGCAGCGATTCTTCGATTGCTCCGCTACACAACCTCATGATAGTCTGGGCAAGTATCTCCATGGCCTGGATATTTCGTACGCTCGGTACTTCATGTCCGGACGCTATCCACTTCTTGCCCAGTTCAGCCACCAGGCTCGCAGACGCCGCGCATAGATAGTCACCCAGAAGCACCGCATTTGTATCACCCCAGAGACTGTTTGCCGTGAGGCGGCCCCGGCGCAACAGAGACTTGTCCACGGTATCATCGTGCAGAAGTGTGGCTGTATGAAGCAATTCCACGGATGTAGCCATGGGTATCAGGAGGTCCAAGTTATAATCAAAAAACTTGCCGCATAACAGGGTAATGGCCGGCCTGATTCGCTTGCCCCCATTCTTGAGTACATGTCTTAACTGCTGCTCTATCTCCCCCGGTCCAGATGCAATAACTCTATCCAGGTAAGCCTCCAGCTCTGCCAGTTCATCAACAACGGGTTGGTAAATAGTCTCCAGGTCTAACACAGCGTCCTCTGGAACTGTCGCAATACCATCCATCGGGTCGGGCAAACTCATGCATAACTCCCCATCGTCGGAAGTGGCTTTCGCCGGCCATACGGGATCCGCCCCCATCTGTGTTGGCAATCTTCCCTCAAGTATTGTTCTATTTTCCACTTCACACCCCCCAGAAGAGTACTTGCTGGCTTCTTACTTGAAACGCAGCAGCCTGAGTAGTCTGTCGATCAGATCTCCAGCTTTCTTTCCCAATCCACGATACGATCTCTTAGTTCTTGTATCCTCTTCCCTGGCAACCATATCAGTTTTGTGAAAGAACCATACCTTGCCTGCTTTGTAGAAACGACTGGCCATCAAGACCGGGAGGGCAACCGCAGCAAAAAGCGGTATGAAGGGAACCGCCAAGGCAAGCCCCGCCACGGCTAGAACAAGAATGAACGGGAGCATTAAGAGGAGGAAGTTGCGCCGCACGAAATCCGCATAGCTGCTTCCCAAACCTTTCAGCCATATAAAAACACGTCTCAAGCCAAGACGAAAACGCAACCATGCAGTAGACAAATATTGCCACCGTCTTCTTGTGAATTCCCGCAATTGGACGGAAAATGAAGGAGCGGCTTCACCTTCTTCCTCTTCAAGGTACTCCTCCGGTTCCGGTTCCGGTTCCGGTTCCGGTTCGGGAGGGACCGCAACCATTTTTTCCGATTCTCGTCTCCTCTCGATTCTCCTATCGACTTGGTCGGGAATCTGCTTCCAGAGCATCCCCCATATCCAGGGAAAGACGCCAAACAGCCGCCAGAAAGCACGTGTATATAGCCGCCAGAAGACGCGGCTGTATTTCACTATCCAGACGATAGCAGCAAGGCTGACGATAAAACCAAACACCAATAGCACTAGTCCGGCCATTGGGTTTGTGAACAGCAGGGTGAATGTAAGCACCAGGGGGGCCATCATGAGACCCAACGAATCCATTGGATCCATTACCAGGGCTGGAATGAAGGCCAGAAGAAAGAGGAAGAAGACGAGAGCACTTAAAGGCGCGAAATTCCGCCACTGTGCCGCCCATCTACCTATCGCCCTAGGTACAGGCCAAATACGCTTGGCAGACCATAGGAAAAGCGCGATTGCTACAAGCCCGAACAACAGGATAACGGGCAACATGGCCGCAACGGCCACGACCAGCATCATGACTAGCGGGTCCAAGTCGACTCCACTTCATCGAGTCCGAAAATAACTCCGTCTCTATTCTTTTCGTTAAGATGGAACATGGTCGTGTTTATCTTCATAAGGAGGCTGGCAGAGACATCCACTCCCCTAAGAAATGTAGGGAATTCCGAGCCTTCTTACCTCCCTTGCAAGCACCGTCAATTGGGTAAGCACAGCACCCATCAGGTCCCTGATGGCCTGGCCACTCTCGGCCAATCGATCACCGATTATGTCAAAAGTTAAAACGCCCCTCTGTATGATGAAATCGATATTCTCTACAAAGCTTCCGGGTTCCCGATCGGGTACCTCCACGCCGCCTGTTCGTAAAACAAACCCATAGGGCTTTCCCAGACGACTGTCCAGCGGGACCAGCAGCCGTCCTTGACAAGCCACGTAATCAGTCTCCGCGAGCCAGAACCCCTCAATCTCCACGATAGTATGCTTGGTACCTTCCGTGACCTGTCTAAGGTAAAACACTGACCTGGTCCTGGTTCCCCGCAGTTCCAAGTCAAATCTGTCTACTTTGCCAGGGACCTCAAACTTCAGAATACCGCTAAGATTGAGGTCCGCTATCTCGGGAGCACCCGCCCTGGGCTGGGTGACTCCCTGTAAGGTCAGTGTCACGTTGGCTATTGTACCATAGGCAGGACACCAGCCCCAGCCCGAGAGTATGAGGGATGCCTCGCTCTCAGCAAATGCCACATCGGGTGTAACAAGAACCATGACTGACGGCACCAAAAGCAAGAGGATCATCAAGAATAAAATGCCTGAAAGTTTCTTTCCGCTTCGTTCCATGGCTCATTCCCAATAGCAAAAATAACCCTGACGTCCCTTTGGACGACAAGGCAATCCTATCAAGAAACTATTCACCACTTTTGCCAGGTGCGGTGAATGGCACCCTTGTTCCTGTTCTGCTGGAACCCTTTTATTCTACGCCGGGGGGTTGGCCATGGCCACTCGGCACATGCCTCCGAATGAACCCTGGCCGATTTAGCATGCCCGAATGCAAGAGACGGGGTGAATTCCGATCCGGGTTAACAGTCAAGTGAAACCTATGCTTGAGTCCGGCCAATGTTATCCTTGCAGAATCCTACCCGTTTGTTAATTACCCTTTGCCTTGAGATACCATACGCAGCCCTCGCTTGTCAAGAGAGTAACGATTTTTTAATTAGCAGTCGTTCATGCAAAACTTGATTTGCGGTGCTTGTGCATGGGTGAAGATTATTTCTCATGACAGCCCTTCCTTGCACACCTCATACCGGAGGAACCTTGTACCTGTTTCTTCCGGTCTCCTTTAATTCGTTCGCACTTTTTGGTAAACTACACGTGAACATGGTGCCGAAATATAACCCCTCAGAGACAGAGACAAGATGGCAGGACCGGTGGTCCGCTGACCGTCTCTACCAGGTAACCGAGGAAAGCACCTCTCCCAAATGGTACGAGTTGACCATGTTTCCGTATACTTCCGGAGACCTTCACATCGGTCACTGGTATGCCATGGCACCTTCCGACGTTCATGCTCGTTTTCGACGCATGCAGGGATATAACGTCCTTTACCCCATGGGTTTCGACGCCTTTGGCCTCCCCGCAGAGAATGCCGCCATAAGGCACAGCATTCATCCCTTCATATGGACCATGCAGAATGTCGAAAACATGCGTAGCCAGCTCAAGAGAATGGGCTCGTGTTATGACTGGAGCCGAGAGATTATCACCTGCCTGCCCGAGTACTACAAATGGACCCAGTGGCTGTTTCTGAAGCTGTACCACGGCGGCCTGGCCTACCGGGCCAAGGCTCCCGTCAACTGGTGCCCGCTTTGCCAGACGGTCCTAGCCAACGAACAGGTGATTGCCGAAGGCATATGTGAACGCTGCGAGACTCCCGTGATAAAGAAAGATATCGAGCAGTGGTTTTTCCGGATAACACGTTATGCTGATGAATTGCTCGACTATTCAAAAATCCAATGGCCGGAACGGATCAAGGCCATGCAAACAAACTGGATCGGCCGTAGCGAGGGAGTCGAAGTCGGCTTTGGTCTCGAACATCCCGACCTTGCGGACCAAGAACTACGAGTATTCACTACACGGCCGGACACCATCTATGGCGTGACATTCGCAGTCCTGGCCCCGGAACATCCGCTGGTAGACAAACTAACCACACCGGAGCAGCGTCCCGCCGTGGATGAATATGTCGCCCACACCAAGACGCAGACCGAGATCGAGCGTCTATCTACCGACGGCGAGAAGACAGGAGTGTTTACCGGTGCCTATGCCATTAACAGACTGAACGGGGAGCGCGTGCCGCTCTGGATCGCCGACTATGTTCTTCTCAGCTATGGCACCGGTGCCGTTATGGCCGTGCCTGCCCATGATGCCAGAGACTTCGACTTTGCCAGGAAACACGGCCTGCCCATTCGGACGGTGATAGCTCCTCCTGGCTGGTCAGGAAGAGACCTCGACGAAGCATACGTAGAGTCCGGGACTATGGTTAACTCGGCCCGATTCGATGGCATGACCAGCGAACAGGGCTGGCAGGCTATCGCCAGCTATATGGAGTCCCAGTCCTATGGTAAGCGCACCGTCACCTACCGGTTACGAGACTGGCTTATCTCACGACAACGTTACTGGGGGGCCCCGATTCCCATGGTCTATTGCGACAAATGTGGTATCGTGACCGTACCTGAATCGGACCTCCCCGTTGAGTTGCCTCCGGATGCCGAATTCCGACCAACCGGCGAATCACCTCTTAAGTACTGTGATTCTTTCGTCCATACCAGGTGCCCCGCTTGCGAAGGCCCAGCAAGGCGTGAGACCGACACCATGGACACTTTCATGTGTTCCTCGTGGTACATGCTTCGTTATGCCAGCCCCGATTACGATCAGGCCGCCTTCGATCCTGATCGAGTCAATTATTGGCTACCCGTTGACCAGTATACAGGCGGCGCAGAGCATGCCGTCATGCACTTGCTGTATGCCAGGTTCTTTATCAAGGCCATTCGCGATCTCGGCTTAATCAATTTTGACGAACCTTTCCTGCGCCTGTTCAATCAGGGCACCATCATCGCCCAACGGCACAAAATGAGCAAGTCCAGAGGAAACGTTATCAATCCGGACCAGTATGTTGCCGAGTTGGGTGCCGACGTCGTCCGAGCATACCTCATGTTTATCGGCCCCTGGGAGCAAGGAGGAGAATGGGATGACAGCGGCATCAATGGTATCAACCGATGGTTCCATAGAATCTGGACCCTGGTCACGGAAACTCAGGAAGCGTCCTTTCCAGCTCACACCGTGAACAGTGAGGCCGAGCACGAGTTACTACAGAAGACTCACAGGACAATCAAGAAAGTGACCGAGGACCTCGAGAGGTTCCGTTTCAATACCATGTTGGCCGCCTTGATGGAGTTTACCAATTACCTGTCCAAGGTGGCAACGGACAAGGCTGTAAGTGCGGCCGCTTGGAGGGAGTCCTTAAGGGACCTGCTGCTGCTTCTGGCCCCCACAGCGCCTCACCTTATGGAAGAGCTATGGGCACTCACCGGCAATCCTTACAGCATTCACACCCAACCCTTCCCTGTATGGGGTGAGCAATTGGTGGCCGAGGAAGAAGTGACGCTCGTTATCCAGGTAAACGGCAAGGTCAGGGACAAGATTGTGGTTCCCATCTCCATAACCCAGGCTGAAGCCAGGGATCTCGCCCTTGCACAGCCAAGGGTAAAAGCCCATGTAGAGGGAAAGGAGGTAACCAAACTGGTCTACGTGCCCCGGAAGCTTCTGAATCTGGTGGTGAAGTAGACAGGTATCCAACGAAAGCAAAGCTTCACAGCCCTGACGGGCTGTCAGAAGAAGTATAGTTGCTTAACTACTATATGAGGAGGGTTCATGACAGAGGCCAACTACAAGTACATCATCTACGAAGCCAGGGAACACATCGCCAGGATCACGCTGAACAAGCCTGAGAAAATCAATGCGTTCCAGTGGCTTGGCCGGGGCGAGGATGCAGCCGAAGTTTGGGATGCATTCCAGAGAGCAGCCGACGATGACGACGTAAAGGCGATTATTATTCGAGGAGCCGGAAAAGGCTTCACCGTTGGGCACGACCTGACCAAGGTAGGTTTCCTGTATGGAATGGGAACCGGCAAGGAAGGCGAACGCCGGCCCAGCCAGAGGATCAGGCTCAAATACGACAAAATGGGTATGGATGACAACATGATGAACGTCTTCCTAAACCCCAAGATAACCATATCCCAGCTTCACGGCTGGTGCATCGGCGGCGGTATCTACTTCCCGCTGCTCACCGACCTTGCAGTCGCTGCAGACGACGCCCAACTGGGTCTAACAGAACAGAGACTCGGCTTCTCCGGCAGCGGCGTTCTCGGCATCACCCATCTCATTTACCACATCGGCATGAAGAGAGCTCTTGAGATGCTCCTGACCGGCAAGGTAATCACGGGTAAGGAAGCCGAGGCTATCGGACTGGTTAACAAGTCCGTACCCGCCGACCAACTGGACGAGGAAACTTGGAAGATGGCCAAGGCCATTACCCTCCTCCCGAGGGACGGTATTGCCATCGGCAAAGCGACCCGGCACGTCATCTACGATCGCCTTGGCATGATCAGCGATTTCATTCCTGCATACATCTCCCATACCCTGTTCACCAACCTGCGCTGGGAAGACGATGAGTACAACTTCTTCAAGGAACGGCGCGACAAGGGCTCAGCCAAGGAAGCCTTTAAGGAGAGGGACAAGCGGTACGAAGGCCTGGTATAGACCTTTCAAGACCCGAGCAAGAGAGACCGCCCCAACAGGGGCGGTCTCTTTCCCGTTCATGGCAAACCGCGTTGACGAGAGCCCTCCCTTCCTCTACACCGGTCCAAACAGGAGGACAATCATGGCAGTCACGAAGTGGCAATACCGCCGGCGCTGCGCTAACCTCTTCAATGAGACGAGCATCATGAATGAAATGGGGGCGGATGGTTGGGAGCTATGCGGTGTCTGGTTATTCCTGCTCTACTTCAAAAGACCCATAAGCTGACGACTATCTCTTGGCATGTTCACCTCATGAGCGGGTGAAGGGGGAGCCTGCCTCCCTTGAGTAGCCGTCGATAACCTTCCGCCCATGATGGTTATCGGCCCGCACCTTGGGTAACAAGGGAGCCCTCACCAGCAAACAAACACTTCAGGACAAGAGAGCCGCAGCACCACCGCACTGCGACTCTCCTATTTAGCTTTATTCCCTTTTCGGTACCCCGATCAGACTCAGCCGGATATCCCGTTTACGGTTTTCGTCTTACCGCCTTCCGGAGCAGGGACGGCCCGGCCAGCACGACGAGACCGGTTATTCCCCATCCCAGGAGCAGACCCCGTGTCGAGGCTCCGGCATTCCCATTACAGTTGCAGTCGAGAAAACCGTTCTCTTTCCTTTCCACAGTCAGGCTCGTGCTGGCTTCGATTTCACCGTACACAGCCGTTACCGTCCACTCGCCGGCTTCGCCGGTTGTGTACACGTTATTGTCCCACGAACCATTGGCTTCTTCACTGATGCTGAAGGTGGTATCTGCCGTGACGTCCCCGATCTCATTACCAAACTCGTCATAGGCAGTGACCGTGTAACTGACGTCTTCCCCGGCGTCAACCTTTGCGTCGGCGGGAGTGATGACAATGCTGTCGGCTGTCCCGGGACCGACGGTCAAGGTAACCTCTTGCGTGAGCAGCTGGTACACGCCCGTTACTGTCCATGCTCCGGTGTTCCGCGATGTGTACACGTTATCGACCCACTCGCCGCCGTGTTCTCCATCCATGGAGAAAATGACATCAGCAGTGACATCGCCGATCTCGTTACCGAACTCGTCGAACGCCACTACGGTGTAGGTGACAGACTCACCAGCCCCAACTTCTTCATCCGCAGGGACAATGACTATCGAATCTGCACCTGCAGGCTCGACCGTCAGGTCGGTGGTATCCGTCAGACCCTCGTATTCAGCCGTCACGGTCCACGTGCCGGCCTTCTCCGCTGTGTAGACGCTATCGACCCACGCACCGCCGGCCGCGTCATCGATCGAGAAGTTCGTGTCAGCCGTGATGTCGCCCAGTTCGTTATCTGACTCATCAAAGGCCGTCGCTGTGTAGTTGATGGTATCTCCAGCCGTAACGTCGCCATCAACCGGTGCTATCTCTATCCTGTCAACCCCGGTCCACGGATCATAGTCCACGTTTATGGACACGGAATCGCCGGAGCCCGGCCCTTCATCACCCGGCCCGCTGTGGTGGCCCCACCAGTTAAGGGTGGCATCGAGCACGCCCTCACCCTCGTTGTTCACGCCATAGTCGTTGCCGGAAACAACATTGTGGTTCATGCTGATGCCGGCAACAGAGGCGTCTTCCTCTATGTGAACGCCGTACTCAGTGCTGCCGGATATCACGTTGCCCGTAACGGACACGCTGTCATGGCCGGCCAGGAAGAAGACGTACAGGCCGGTGCCGTTATCCAGAAGTTCGTTGTCCTCAATAGCGAGGTCCCATTCTTCTTCGCTGCCCAGGAACCCCATAGCCAGGCCCATGTCGCTATTCGCCTCAATCCGGTTTCCCGAGATGAGGTTTCCGGTGGCTTGTCCCTCCATCGGGGGGGGGCCGCCCGGAATCCCTTCCTCCGAGTCCATGCCCAGAAGAGCGAGACCGTATTCATTGTCGTGGATGTGGTTGCCTTCCACAAGCGTATTGGAGGCATTGGTGATAAACATCCCCCAGCATTCCCCGGTATGCCCGTAGATTTCGTTGCCCCGGACTACGTTATTCTCGCTGACGCCCTCCATCATCCACACTCCCATATCCGGGTTCCAATTCGACTTGCCGCCCATGATCGAGATGCCCGACCCGTCGGGCGAGGAAACAGCCGAACCGTTCTCGGATATGGTGTTGTTCTCAATGACGTTTTCCGAGCTGTTAATGAGGCTGATGCCGCCGCCGGCGTTACTATGGACCGTGTTGTCAGTGATAAGGTTGTTGCCGGTGACAAGCTCTTCCGAACCAAAGTGCCGGTAGATGCCACCCACCAGTTGAATGCCCGCATAGTTATTGGCAACCGTATTACCAGTGATTGTATTATCGGAACTGTTCAGGATGACGATGCCGTTCACGTCGTTCAGGCTGATCTCATTACCAGAAACGGTAATGTCGGAGCAACCGAGAAGCGCCATCCCATTCTCATTAAAGGTAACCTCGTTGTCAAGAACGGCAATCCCGCTGCTCTCCATGAGCATGATGCCGTCTCCGTAGTTGTCAGTAATGTGATTGCCCGTAACTGTGATACCCGAACTCTCCATGAGCACGATACCGAACCCGTCATTATCCCTGACGGTATTGTCAAGCACAGAACAGCCTTCGGCCCCACGCAGAGCGATACCCATTGCATTGTCCTTGGCAATGTTGTTCTCGACGACGCAGTCAGCAGCCCCATCGATGCCTATGCCGAATCCGGGCAAGGGATCCTCACCGCCCGCTTCCCCAACGGCGTTCTGTACCGTGAAACCGCGGAATGTGGTCCCATCCGCAGTGATTATCACCGGAGGACCTGCCAGTCCTTCGCCGTCTATGATGGTGTCCTCTGCTCCCTTGGCCGACTGGACAGTAAGCCCGGTCTTATCATGGACAAGCACCTGCTCGTTGTACGTGCCCGCTCCAACAGTGATTACGCTGTCCGGCACTGCCGCGTCGACACCACCCTGGATAGTGTCCGAGTAGGCGATCACGTCGCCTTCATGCTTCACGGTTACATTCCGGGTCTCGGCGGTGGTGGTCCCCGTAGCGTACCATGGTGCGAAGTCCACATCGCCGGTTATGGTGGCGCCGCCCTGCCCGGTACCGTGTGGGTTGTCCTCATGGTCCGGTCCGGTAGCGTGGTCCCACCAGTTTTGGGTGGCGTCCACGGTACCATCACCCTCGTGGATGACACCGTCGTTATTGCCAGAGATCCGGTTGTAGTTGATGTTGATCACGTCAGCAGCACTACACTCGCTGACGGTGACGCCGCTATCGTTGCCTGAAATGGTGTTGTTAACAATGGAAATATCCCCGTCGCTATCGACAAAGCCCACATTGATACCTGCTCCAGCATTCAACTCGATCAGGTTGTTCGAGATTGTATTGCCAGTGGCTTCGCCGACCATCTCGGGCCAGTCTCCCTCGCCATCGGGATCGTTGATCCCCATAACCGTGATGCCGGATGCGTTGTCATGGACATGGTTATCATCAATGAGGGTGTCGGAGGCGTTAAGTATGGATATGCCACCTTCCCAGATATGACCGTAGACTTCGTTCCCTTGGACAACGTTGTTTTCACTGACGCCCTCAAGCATCCATAAGCCTTCATCCCAGTGCAGTTTGCCTCCCTGAATCGAGATTCCCGACCCAGGAGGTGTGGCAAAGAGGCCGTTATTGCTTATGCTGTTGTCCTCAATAGTATTCCCGGAGCTGTTTCTGAGGCTGATGCCATCACTGTCATTGTGACCAATCAAGTTACCCATGATGGTGTTGTTCTCGGTGATAAACTCCTCTTCCCCTATAAACCGGATAATGCCACCCATTAATTCAATGCCCGCATCCCCGTTCATATAGAAGGTGTTGTCCTCTATGGTATTCGTTGAGCTTCCCAGGACCATAAGGCCGCTCTCAGCGTTTCCGGAGATGTTGTTGTCTTTGATTGTATTACCTGAACCGTTGACAAGCAGGATACCGTTTTCACCGTTATTCACGATAAACGGGCTGTCGGCGACGGTGTTATCCGAGCTATCCATCAACAGGATACCGTTTTCCCCGTTGTCCCTGATATCGTTACCGGTAATCACAATACCGGAACTCTCCATTAGCACGATACCGTTCTCGTCATTATCCGTAACCGTATTGTTAAGCACAAAACAGTCTTCGGCTTCACGCAGAGCGATGCCCATTTCATTGTGCTTGAAGATGTTGTTCTCCACAACACAGCCGGAGGACTCCACAACACCGATGCCGAACCCGGGAGCACCATCATCCCCGTTCACCTCGGGGACCGCGTTCTGCACCGTGAAACCTCTGAAGGTGGTGCCGTCCGCAAGGTAGAGGATCACCGGGGGACCCGACAGCCCGGCGCCATCCATTATGGTAACGTCAGGGCCGTCGACCGACTCAATGGTGAGGTCCGACTTGTTGTGAACGAAGATCCGTTCGTTGTATGTCCCAGCCTCCACCATTATGCTGTCGCCCGAAGAGGCCATGTGAACGGCGGACTGGATGAACCGGAACGGGTCGTCGGATGTGGGAGGAAGCCCGACAAGGTTGAAGGTATCACCGGCAGCAATGCCGTCATTGCCGGCGGTCAGGGTGATGGTCGCCACATCGCCGTCATAGGATATGGCTTCGACGACGTCAACATGCCTCACCGCGTCCCCCGTCAGGAACTCGATTGCATCCCCGGGATCATATCCCGCCGTGGTGCCGGCTTCCGTGACCAGTTCCTTGCTGCCAGCATCGTAGGACGCAACAGTGCCGTCCTCCATCGTACCGGCATCCACATAGTACGCCTCGGTGACGACAATGGACAGGTCGCTTGTTGCTGTCATTCCTACATCGTCAGTGACCTCCACCGTGAACTCCCAGGTGCCGGTTGTGGCTGGTGTGCCGGAGATGGTCCCGGTATCAGTGGCAAGGCTCAAACCGTCCGGTAGATCACCGTGCGTCACTGCCCAGGTATACGGCTCAGTCCCGCCTGAGGCCTCGAGGGTTGCTTCATATTCTACGGCTACATGGCCGCCAGGCAGATCGGTGGTATCGATGGTAGGTACCGTGACGGAGATAGACAGGTCACTGGTTGCTGTCATTCCTGCATCATCAGTGACCTCCACCGTGAACTCCCAGGTGCCGGTGGCGGCCGGCGTGCCCGAGATAAGGCCGGTATCCGTTGCCAGGGTCAGACCGTCCGGCAAATCACCGGCCGGCACTGCCCAGGTATAAGGCTCACTTCCGCCGGAGGCCTCGAGTTGTGCCGTATATTCAACGTCCATCTGGCTGTCGGGCAATTCCGCGGTGTCGATTACAAGCTCGGTCACGTTGATGGAGAGTTCTTTGCTGACGGTGGCCCCTGTGTCATCAGTGACCTGTACCGTAAAGGTAAACTCGCCGGCTTCGCCCGGCGTCCCGGAGATCAAACCGCTCTCAGTTGCCAGGTCCAGGCCGTCAGGCAGGGCGCCGTCCGTGATTTCCCATGTGTAAGGGTGGACGCCATCTGAGGCCCAGAGGTACTGCCCGTAGGGCAAACCCACCTGGCCATCGGGTAATTCCGTCGTATCGATACTGAGATAGCCCCAGACGGTAACCCCCCTGCCCTCGAGTTCGGGTATCCACACCGTCAACGAAGTCTCGCTCAACGGATTACCATGCAGCGATATGACATCTCCGTCCCCAAAGCCGGGATTATCGACCAGGGGCTCGATATCGCTTATCGCGTTATCACTCAGATCAAGATCTCTCAGTTTGGTGAGGTCCTCAAGAGGCCCTATGTCCTCTATCTGGTTGCCCCGGAGATTGAGCGATGCCAGATCGACGAGACCTGTAAGCGGTTCTAGGTCAACTATCTGGTTGTTCCCGAGCCTGAGCCAGTTCAGGTCGGTCAGATCCTCAAGTAGCTCTATGTCCGTTATCTGGTTGTCCCCAAGATTCAACTCTGTCAGGTTGGTGAGACCTGAGAGGGGCCCTATATCGTCGATCTGATTGGAGTCGAGACGAAGCCACTTCAGGTTGCTGAGGCCCGCCAGCGGCCCCAGGTCGCTTATCACGTTATCATTGAGGTAAAGGTGCTCCAGGTTGGTTAGACCTGAGAGTGGCACTACGTCATCTATGTTGTTGTGCATCAGGTTAAGCGTCCTCAGGTTGGTCAGGTCTTCAAGCAGCTCTATGCTGCTTAACTCGTTGCCGTTAAGATAGAGTTCCGTCAAATTGGTGAGGCCTGCGACCGGCTCTATGTCATCTATCTGGTTCCCTCCAAGACGAAGCGATTGCAGGCTGGTGAGGTCCGCAAGCGGCCCTATGTCATCTATCTGGTTGTACCCAAGAAAGAGCCATTCCAAACTTGTAAGGCCTGCAAGGGGTGCTATGTTCTCTATCTGATTACCACCAAGATCAAGCAATTCCAGGCTGACAAGGCCGGAAAGCGGTCCTACATCGTTCACCTCGTTATTGGAGGCATAGAGTGTCACCAGGCTGGTGAGCGCGGTAAGAGCCTCCAGGTCGTCTATCTGGTTCCTCCCCAGAACAAGCCATTCCAGGCTGGTCA
>PUNJ01000068.1 GCA_003551705.1 Chloroflexota bacterium
GGAAGCTTGGCGCAATGCCCACATAAGCGCCACCGCCCTCGAAGCAATCCTAACCTGCAGAACGCAGATCAGGTTCTACACGGATACTTCCTGACCTCATAAGCTCCAGCCCGCCCCCGGTAATGCTTACTCTATCCCATAATGGACCGCCATACAACCGGCCCAGAACTTTCGTGTCCGCATTGCCGCCTGTCACTCCACCCAGCCCCACCTCATCGCTCATTTCTATACCATAACCGCCTTCGTTCTTCAGCGCTGCACCGGGCGAAAGGTGGTTGACGAATGGCCTCGCGCGTATTACAATTAAAGTTTGCAAATCCTTGACAATGCCATCTTGCAGAGCTATACTATTATACCGCTATTATATGCAAGAGGACTCCTTCAATTAGTTTCCACTTTGGTTTGAAAACGCGTCCCCTTTTTGTGCCCTTTGGGCCCAAGTATGTCCTATGAAAAAAGGAGTGTTGAAGAGTTGAATACCAATACGCCTATGTCCGAAAAAAGCATGCCGAGGAAGTCTTACGGGAAGATCCTGCCCGTGCTGGAAATCCCCAGCCTAATCCAAATACAGTTTAACTCATTTCGCCGCTTCCAGGAAGTAGGTCTGCGCGAGTTGCTGTGCGGCCTGGTGGTCCAGGACCTTACGGGCCAGCGGCTCGAATTGAGCTTCCTGGAGTGCGAATTGGGGGCACCCAAATTCAGCATTCCGGAATGCCGGGAGAGGGACCTCACCTACTCGGCACCCCTTTACGCCAAGGTCCAGCTCTTGGTCAAAGAGACCGGCGAGATCAAGGAGCAGAACATCTTCATGGGGGATATTCCCCTCATGACCCCCACGGGCACCTTCATCATCAACGGTACGGAACGAGTCGTTGTGAGCCAGCTGATACGCTCTCCAGGACTGTACCTTACCCTTGAGACCGATATGACCAGCGGGAATGAGCTGTGCTTCGGCAAGCTCATCCCCGAACATGGCGCCTGGCTGGAGTTCGAGACCAGCAACAAGGCCATCCTCTGGGTCAAAATCAACGGCAAGAGAAGGTTCTCCGTGACCACCCTGCTGAGAGCCGTGGGCTTCGGTACCGACGAGGAAATCACCGAGGTCTTCGCTGACGTGTCCGCCAAGTCCGACCGGCCCTACATCGAGAACAGCCTGAGACAGGACCCCTATGTCAAGAGTGAGAACGAGGCGCTGCTCGATATCTACAAGCGCATGCGCCCCGGGGACCTGCCCAACCTGGATAATGCCAGGGGCATGGTCAACAACCTGCTCTTTAATCCCAGGCACTATAACCTGGGCAGGGTGGGCCGCTACAAACTCAGCAAGCGACTCGGCCTGCCGGCCGGTACCGAATATGCCAACCTGGCTCTGACCAAGCAGGACATGATCGCCATCGTAAAACACATCATCCAGGTCAACAACGGCCAGGAACCGGTGGATGACATCGATCACCTCAGCAACCGGCGTTTGCGCCTGGTGGGCGAGCTGATCCAGAACCACCTGAACCTGGCGCTGCTGAACCTGGAGAGGACCATCAAAGAGCGCATGAGCATCGTCGATGTGGAAACGGTGACTCCCAACGCCCTGATCAATACCCGGCCCATTTTCACGGCCATCAGGGAGTTTTTCGGCGGCTCGCAACTGTGCCAGTTCATGGACCAGACCAACCCGCTGTCGGAGTTGACCCATAAGCGGCGACTCTCCACGCTGGGACCCGGCGGTCTGTCCAGAGAGCGGGCGGGCTTTGAGGTCCGCGATATCCATTACTCGCACTACGGGCGAATCTGCCCGGTGGAGACGCCGGAGGGTCCGAATATCGGCCTGATAGCCTCGCTGGCCACCTACGGGCTGGTCGACGAGTACGGCTTCATCATCACTCCCTACAGGAAGGTGGTGAAGGAGGTCGAGAACAAGCCCGAAACCCTGGTCAACAGGATACTGGTGGAGACCGTCAAGGAAAGCAACAAGGTCGTGGTTCCCGGCGGAATGAGGCTGACGGCCAAGGATGCTGACAAGCTGGCGAAGCTGTCTCCCCGCATGATCAAGGTGGTCCCTTATGCCTCTCGCGAGATAGTCTACCTGTCCGCCGACAGGGAAGACGATTATAACATCGCCCAGGCGAACGCTATCCTCAATGAGTTTGAGGAGTTTGCCCAGCCCAGGGTGGAGGCCAGACTGGCCGAGCGTTTCCAGAAGTCCCCCCCGGAAGAGATCGAGTTGATGGACGTGTCACCCAAGCAGATCGTGGGCGTCTCGGCATCGCTTATCCCCTTCCTGGAGCATGACGACGCCAACCGGGCGCTGATGGGTTCCAACATGGAAAGGCAGGCGGTACCCTTGATGTGTCCCGAATCACCCATGGTGGGTACGGGCATGGAGCTGCAGGTGGCCCGGGACAGCGGGCAGCTCGCGCTGTCGGAATGCGATGGCACGGTGGTCTCCGTTACGGGCAACAAAATAGTGGTGGCGGATTCCGACGACCACGACCATGTATACCGTTTGAACAAGTTCGTGCGTACCAACCAGGGTACCTGCACCAACCAGCACCCAATCGTCAGCAAGGGCGATGTGGTGAAGCGGGGTCAGGTGTTGGCGGACAGCTCGGCGACCGATCAGGGTATCCTCTCCCTGGGCCAGAACGTATTGTGCGCATTCATGAGCTGGGAGGGATACAACTACGAGGACGCCATCGTCATTTCCGAGAACGTGATCAAGGCGGAGAAGTTTACCTCCATTCACATCGAACGCTACGAGGTGGAAGCCAGGGAGACAAAGCTGGGCGCTGAGGAAATCACCAGGGACATACCCAACGTGGGCGAGGAAAGCCTGCGCAACCTGGACGACGAAGGCATCGTCTACGTAGGCGCCGAGGTCGAGTCAGGGGACATCCTGGTGGGCAAGATTACCCCTAAGGGTGAGACGGAACTCAGCGCCGAGGAGAAGCTGCTCCGGGTGATCTTCGGTGAGAAGGCCCGGGAGGTGAAAGACACCTCGCTGCGGGTGCCCCACGGTGAGCGCGGCCTGGTCATCGGCGTCAAGGTGACGACCAACCGGGAAGAACTATCGGAGGGGGTCAACCAGCTGGTACGTGTCTGGGTAGCCCAGAAACGAAAGGTCTCCGAGGGCGACAAGCTGGCAGGACGGCACGGCAACAAGGGTGTCATCGCCCGGATTCTGCCGCAGGAGGACATGCCGTACCTGGAGGATGGGACGCCTGTTGACATAGTTTTGAACCCCATCGGGGTGCCGTCGCGAATGAACCTGGGCCAGATCTTTGAGGCCCACATGGGCTGGGCGGCGTCGAATCTTGGTTTCAAGGCGGACTGCCCGGTGTTCGAGGGTGCCAGTCTTGAGACGATTGAGGACGCCCTGGCCAGGGGATGGGTTGCGCAGCAAGCCGGGGTTGTGAACTCCGGTCTCACCGTGGAAGGAAGGCTTCAGCGTATCAAGGACTGGATTGACGAAAGAGGCTATGACGGGGCCAAGGCGATCGACGAAGAGGTGCTGGGTGAGGCCAAGAGGATCTGCCTGCGTCTCTGGCTGAAGGGCCAGGGCGTCGATGTCGACTCAATCAGCGAGGACGAAGTCCTTCTGCAGGTTGCGAACTTGAATCGGGAGAAGGGTATAACCGCCCCTGTTTTCGGCAAGAGTACCCTTTATGACGGGCGCACGGGCGATAAATTCCACCAGCCGGTAACGGTGGGCCACGTTTACATGATGAAACTCATCCACCTGGTGGAGGACAAAGTACATGCCCGATCTACGGGCCCCTATACACTGATTACGCAGCAGCCGCTGGGCGGCAAGGCCCAGTTTGGTGGCCAGCGCTTCGGAGAAATGGAAGTCTGGGCGCTGGAGGCTTATGGAGCTGCGCACACGTTACAGGAGCTACTGACCATCAAGTCAGATGACATAAGCGGCAGGGCCAAGGCCTATGAGGCCATAACCAAGGGCGATGACGTATACCCGCCCGGCCTGCCCGAGTCTTTTAACGTACTGGTGCACGAGCTGCAGAGCCTGGGGTTGGCAGTTGAATTGTTTGGCGAAGAGCCGGCCTGATCGTGTTTGGCTGGTTAGATAACGCCGAGGAGGAAAGAGTTGCTTAGTGCTGATAGCCTGACAGGAATACGGATATCGCTAGCTTCCCCGGAACAGATCAAGAGTTGGTCCTGGGGCGAGGTGACGAAACCGGAAACGATTAACTACCGCAGCCTGAAGCCGGAAAGGGACGGCCTCTTCTGTGAGAGGATTTTTGGACCGACCAAGGACTTCGAGTGTTACTGCGGAAAATATAAGAAAGTCCGTTACAAGGGCGTGGTCTGCGACCGTTGCGGAGTCGAGGTGACCCTGTCCAAGGTACGGCGCGAACGGATGGGACACATAGAGCTGGCTGCAGCCGTGGCCCATAGCTGGTTTGTCAAAGGCATACCCAGCCGGATCGGGCTGTTGCTGGACTTGTCGCCGCGCAGCCTGGAGCGGGTTATCTACTTCGCCCAGCACCTGATTGTGGAGGTGAACGCAGCGGCGAAGAAGGAAATGATCGACGACCTGGTCCGGGAAAGACAGGAGACGGCTGATAACGAGAGCATAGAGGTTGAGGAGCGTATGCGTCTCGACAAGGAGTTTGAAGCCAGTATCAGGGAAGTGGATGACATAACGCCACTCAAGCTCCTGACGGATACCAAGCTCCGGGAGATGAAGCGCAAATATGGAGGGCTGTTCACGGCTGATATCGGAGCCCAGGCGGTTCTGCAGGTGTTGAAGCGCCTGGACCTTGACCTGATGCATGATCAGTTGCACCAGGAAGTGGAGGCCGCCTCCGGCCAGCGCCGCAAGAAGGCGATAAAGCGGCTGGCGGTGGTGGAGGCGTTCCGGCGCAGCGGCAACAGGCCGGAATGGATGATCATGACCCAGTTGCCCGTGCTGCCGCCCGACCTTAGGCCCATCGTGCAGCTGGACGGACGCCGGTTTGCCAGCAGCGACCTGAACGACCTTTACCGGCGGGTCATTAACCGCAATAATCGATTGAAGAGGCTGCTCCACCTGGGGGCGCCTGACATAATAATCCACAACGAAATGCGGATGCTCCAGGAGGCGGTGGACTCCCTGATAGACAACAGCAGGCAGAGGAGGGCGATCACCGGGGCCGGCAACCGGCCGCTGCAGTCGCGCTCCGACGTGCTCAGGGGTAAGCAGGGACGTTTCCGCCAGAACCTGCTGGGTAAGCGGGTGGACTACAGCGGTCGCTCCGTGATCGTGGTTGGGCCCGAACTCAAGCTCCACCAGTGCGGGCTGCCCCGGCGGATGGCCCTGGAGCTGTTCAAACCCTTCGTCATGTTCAGGCTGGTAGCCGAGGGGCTGGCCGCCAACATCAAGAGCGCCAAGAGAATGGTGGAGAGGGCCAGGCCGGAGATATGGACCATCCTGGAGGATGTGGTGAAGGAGCGGCCTGTGCTGCTCAACCGCGCTCCGACCCTGCACAGGTTGAGTATCCAGGCCTTCGAGCCGGTATTGATCGACGGCAGCGCAATACAGTTGCACCCGCTGGTCTGTTCGGCCTTCAACGCCGACTTCGATGGCGACCAGATGGCTGTGCACGTGCCCCTGTCGCGGGCAGCCGTGCGCGAGGCACGAAAAGCCATGCTGAGTGTAAACAACCTGCTGCTGCCCAGTAACGGCGAGCCGGTAGTGGCGCCCACCCTGGATATGGTGCTGGGATGCTACTATCTGACATCAACGAAGCCGGGGGCCAAGGGCGAGGACCGCAGGTTCCATAGCCTGAAGGAGGCGGAGCTTGCCTATGATCTGGGCGAGATCGATCTCAGAGCGGAGATTGATATATTCCAGGGCAACGGTGTCAATCCCCTGCGGACCACGGCGGGACGCGTCATCTTTAACAGGGCCTTGCCCGAAGAGATAGGCTACATCAACGAGGTGATGGACAAGGGCACTCTCAAGCAGATCGTCACTCGTTGCATCAAGATCATTGGCAATGAGAGGGCTGCGGTGGTGGCGGACGACATCAAGTCCCTTGGTTTCAAATATGCCACCAAGTCGGGAATGACCATAGGCGTTACGGACCTGCGTGTTCCGGCTGAAAAGGCCCAGGTGCTGCAGGAAGCTGAGGAAGTGGTGGCGCAGATAGAGGACCAGTATTTCCGCGGCCTCATCACCGATGACGAACGCTATGGCAGTACCGTTGACGTTTGGACTGAGACGACGGAGAGGCTCACTGACCTTGTGTCCCAGGCTCTGGACCGATCGGGCGGTGTCTTTATGATGGCCACGTCCGGAGCTAAAGGTAATATCTCCCAGATCAGGCAGATGGCCGGTATGCGGGGACTGATGACCGATCCTTCAGGAAAAATCATCGACTTCCCCATCAGGTCCAGCTTCACCGAAGGGCTGTCCGTGCTGGAGTACTTTATTTCCACGCACGGTGCCAGAAAAGGACTGGCTGACACGGCGCTGCGTACATCGGACGCGGGCTACCTGACCAGGCGTCTTGTTGACATCGTTCAGGATGTCATTGTGCTGGAGGATGACTGCGGGACGACCTCGGGCATATGGGTGGCCGCCAGCAAGGATGCTTTCCTGCCCTCGCTGTTCGAGCGAATGGTGGGGCGCATGGCCGCAGCCAAAGTCGTCGATCCCAAGGATGGAACGGTTATGGTGGACCGTAATGAGGAGATTACGGAGCAGATTGCCCGGCAGATTACGGATGCGGGCATAGACCAGGTCTATGTCAGGTCGCCTTTGAGTTGCCAGGCCAGGCAAGGTATCTGCCAGCACTGCTATGGGATCGACCTGTCCAAGGGCACCATGGTGGAACACTCCGTGACTGTGGGCATCATTGCCGCCCAGAGTATCGGCGAGCCCGGGACGCAGTTGACCCTGAGGACCTTCCACACCGGCGGTGTGATGGGGCTGGACATCACCAGCGGTCTGCCACGCGTTGAGGAGTTGTTCGAGGCCAGGGTACCCAAGGGCCAAGCGGTGATATCCGAGATCGATGGAGTGGCTGAGGTTATTCCCTCCGACGAGGGTTACAAGATAAAGATATCTAATTCTGAGATATACCGGAACGAACTGCAGCTACCGCCCGGAGCGGAGTTGCTGGTGGACGATGGCGACTGGGTTGACCTGGGCACCATCCTGACCCGGCAGTCGATGCCGGAGCCCGGTGAGACGCTGGTTGTACCCGAGGGTGAGGAGGAAACACAGTCACTGGTCTCAATTCCGCCGTTGCTGGCCTCTGTCAGTGGCGTGGTGAGCATCGAAGGCAACAACCTCATCATCAGCTATGAAGAGAGGGAAGAGGAGGAATACTTCGTTCCCTTCACGGCCAGCATGCGCGTCGCTACGGGCAGCCAGATCAGGGCGGGCGACCAGTTGACCGAAGGCCACGTGAACCCCCAGGACATTCTGAGGATCAAGGGCAGGGAAGCGGTGGCCAAGTACCTCGTCGACGAGATCCAGAAGGTCTACAGGTCGCAGGGAGTGTCTATCAGTGACAAGCACATTGAGATTGTGTCCCGGCGCATGCTGCAGAAGGTGAGAGTCGACTGGCCCGGCGATACTGAGTTATTGCCTGGAGACTTGGTTGACCGGTTTACCTTTGAGGACATAAACGCCAGTGTTGTGGCTGAGGCCGGTGAACCGGCTACGGCGCAGACGGCGTTGCTGGGCATAACCAAGGCTGCTTTGAACTCTGAGAGCTGGCTTGCGGCGGCATCGTTCCAGGAGACGACGCGTGTGCTGACCGAGGCTGCGATCAGTGGCAAGGTTGACAGGCTGGTGGGCCTGAAGGAGAACGTGATCATCGGCAGGCTGATACCGGCGCGATGTTGTGACGAGGAGGACCTGAAGATCGAGGCCCAGATCGGCATGGGGTCCGACATAGAGTATGAGCGCGAGGAGCCTGAATGGCCCGAGATGCGGTTCCCCCTGCCGCCGGTTGAGATCCTGTAGGCCGGTAGGGGCAGTCATGTGACTGTCCGCTGGAGTGCGGAGGGGTGTGGTGCGGGTATCCGGACCAGCGCCTTTCCGATGATACGAAATCAACCCGCCCCGACCATGTCGGGGCGGGTTTTTTGGTATGCCGGTAGCCGGGACCGCCGCACTCCAGAGTCTGTCTCAAAACGAGGGTTCCGGCGCGCGGCGTTCACGCCCGGCTATCGAGGTAGATGGTAACGGGCCCGTCATTGACCAACTCTACCATCATATGGGCCTGGAACCGGCCCGTGGCGGTCTTCACGCCGCTGCTACGGGCGGTATCTACGAAGACGGTGAAGAGCCTCTCGGCCTCATCAGGAGGGGCGGCCTGGATGAAGCTGGGACGGCGTCCTTTCCTGGTGTCGGCGAGCAAGGTAAACTGGCTGACCGCCAGCATATCGCCCCCGGTATCGAGTAACGACAGATTGAACTTGCTCTCGCTGTCCGCGAAGATGCGCATGTTGATTATCTTGTCGACGAGAAGACGGGCGTCCTTCTCGGTGTCCCCGGCGGCGACTCCGAGCAGGACCACAAGGCCGGGTCCGATCTCGCCGGCTATCTCGCCATTGACGCTGACTGAACCCCGGCTGACTCTCTGCAGTACAGCCTTCATCTATGCCCGGTTCCCAGCATTGCGTAAACAGGGACGATACATCACGGCATGATTCTGGACAAATGGTGAGGCCTTGTCAAGACGGCGGGAAAGATACAACACCCTCCCTATCTCTGACACGTTCCCTGCAGCGCCCACGCCGTGGTCTTTTCTACTTTGACGTCGACCAGTTGTCCAGTGAGGTCGTCCCTGTGGGTGAAGAAGACCAGTTTGTCAGTGCGTGTCCGGCCGGACCACTTTCCTTTATGCCGCCCTTCCACCAGCACCTGCACCGTCGTGCCCAAGAGAGGGGCGTTGATCTCCGCCGCAATGCGTTCGTGAAGTGCCTCAACCTGCTGCAGACGCGCCTGCTTGGTCTCGGGCGGGACGTCGTCGGCGTACTTTCTCGTGGCCAGCGTACCCGGCCTTGGAGAATAGGCGGCCACATGGACCCGGTCGAACCTCACCTGCTCCAGAACCCGGACCGTTCCTGCGAACTGCTCATCCGTCTCTCCGGGAAAACCCACAATCACATCGGTGCTGATAGAGAGATTGGGTATGACAGACCGCATTTCCTCGATCGTGTTGAGGTACTGCCGGGCGGTGTAGCCGCGCCGCATCTGTGCAAGTATTCGATCGTCTCCGGCCTGCACGGGCAGGCTAACATGCTCGCATACCTTGTCCAGATGGGCGATGGCCTCCATAAGACTGCGGTCCATATCCTTCGGGTGGTTGGTCAGAAATCTGATGCGCTGGAGCCCATCGACCTCCTGCAGTAAGGCCAGGAGGCGGGCCAGGTCGGTCTTCTCGGGCAGGTCCCGGCCGTAAGCGCCGATGTTCTGTCCCAGCAGGGTTATCTCTTTGGACCCATGCTTGATCAGGTTCTGTACGTGACATAATATCTCATCCGGCTGCCGGCTCTTTTCCCGGCCGCGTCGGTAAGCGACGATGCAGTAGGAACAGAAGCTGTTGCAGCCCTGGATGATGGGAATCATGGCGGTCAAGGATGGTTGGGAGGACGGCAGGGATACCGGTTCTGCGGGCAGGGGGATTCCTCTTGCGGTTGCCCATGCATGGAGAGGTCCCAGTTCCTGTGGCGGGAAAAAGAGATCGATCCAGGGGAACCGCCGCTCCAACTCCTCCGTCCTTGAGTCCACCAGGCATCCGGTCAAGGCGATAATTACCTCGGGCCGCTTCTTCTTGACCGATTTCAATGAATTTATCCTTCCGATTA
>PUNJ01000185.1 GCA_003551705.1 Chloroflexota bacterium
ACCGCAGCCGACTTGGCTGCCTTGGGTCTGCCCGAGGAAACCTCCCGGCTGCTGTTTCGCACCCGCAACTCCAGGTTCTGGGTGGAAGGGGAGCAGCAGTTCAGGACCGATTTCACGGCCCTGTCGGAGGACGCAGCACAATGGCTGGCCGACCGGGGCATGAAGCTGGTGGGCACCGATTACCTGTCCATCCAGCATTACGGGGCCAGCCCCACGGTGCACAAGGTCCTGCTTGGAGCCGGCATCGTGCTCGTCGAGGGGTTGAGCCTGGCGGAGGTGGAGCCGGGCGAGTACATGCTGGTGTGTCTTCCTCTGAAGCTGGTGGGAGTAGACGGCTCACCGGCCAGAGCGGTGCTGATACCGAACAGCGAATAGGGGCAAACCTGGCCTACCCATGTTTCACGAAGGTATCATTGTCCGACCGTGGCTCAAGCTGTGTATGGATCCAAGCAGGAGTCCCGTCATTGCCCGGATCATCCAAGCCCGGACACTAACCATAGTCTCTAACCTGTTTCATTAACTGCTACTCTGTTGGAAATTCCTCTAAGAAATGTAACACCCCCCTTGCCAATGTGACACGCCTTCTAAACTCCCATTTCACTCTCCTTAACCGGTACGTAAAGTAGTCCATGATACCTTGGTAGTGGCCCCCGATAAACCAAGACTATTGGAAACCTGTCAAGGAGGCATGTCTAAACAGTGTCGCAGCCCGACGGGGGCCTTGCACAGCAACGATTACTGGGCGGAAGGGAGGCGGGGATACAATCGACACGAACGAGTGCAGGCGATGTCTCACAACAACCGAATACAACATTACACGAACACACTATTAAGAAAGGAGATACATGGGAAAACGATTGATGATCATGATGGTCATAGCGCTAATGGCGACCCTGCTCCTAACCGGTTCTTTGGCCGGCGCTGACAGCCACATACCCGATCCACAGATTCCCGAGTCTGCGGCATTGACTCTGACTCCGGAGTATGAAGAGAACGTTGTGGGTGAGGTGCACACCGTTGTTGCTACCTACACTATTCAGGGTGTGCCCCAAGTTGGAAAAGCCATACTGTTCGAGATCATCTCCGGACCTAACGCCGACGGCGTTCTGCACACAGTCCTTACTGATGAAATGGGACAGGCTGTATTCAGCTATGTTGGCGACGGTGGCCCCTGCATCGACACGATCAGGGCTGGAACTGCAGAGTGTCTGAAAGCTTATGCCCAGAAGAAGTGGGTGGAAGTGATAGCACCTCCGCCTCCGCCTCCTCCTCCGGTAGTCCCTGGCGTCACAACATGGGGTCTGCTGGGAGCAGCGATAATGCTCGGCCTTCTGATTCCCTTCGCCATTAGGCGTGGTATGCTGGCCAGCGCAAGTCGCTAATCGACTGGATTCTGACGGAATGTAATCCCGGGAGATACCCCGATGCCTGCCCCGGCTCGGGGTATCTCCACAATAACAGCTGAAGAAGGAGTACAATGACGCGTGCGCATACGGATGAGGAAACCCCACCCCCGCTGGAGCCGTTTCTGAAGCGTAATTGGAAACTGATCCGCGCCAGCCTGGTCTTTGCCGGAACCCTGGGCATCTGGTTGGCCTGGTATCCCGTCCTGGTAAAGACAGATGCCATGGCCGGGTTACTGGAACTCAATGCCGATCTTACCGCTCTCATGCTTCGCTGGCTGGGTGTCGCCATAACCGTGGAAGGCACACTGGTGAGTTCGTCGGTCTTCGCCATGAGGATAGGCCATGAATGTACATCCGTTGTGCCGATGGTGCTCCTCATCTGTGCCGCCATAGCCTATCCGTCACAGATCAGGCAGAAACTCCTGTGCGTAGCCTTGGGTCTGCCCATTCTCTTCCTATTGAACCTGGCACGCACGGTAAGCCTCTACTATGTAGGGGTCCACATTCCGGACTATTTCGACATGTTGCATTACGTGGTCTGGCAATCAATTATGATTCTGGCTGTGGTCGCCATCTGGCTATATTGGGCTGGGAGGTTGGTCAATGTCCGTACAACGTAAGCTATTCTTCTTCGTTCTGAAGGTCTTTCTGGTAATACTCGTGTTCTCTTCTTTCTGGCCTTTTGTGGCACCCAGTTACACCAGCGTCCTGACAATGGCCTCCGATGCTGTTTCCTCGGATACCCTGCTGTTTAATCCTAATGGTACCACCATTCACGTACAGATCAGGGGAGTGGCAGAGGGTGCCTCTCTCTACACGATGCCCTTGCAGGGGGGACTGCTGTTGCTTATGGCCCTGATCCTGGTAACGCCGGGAGTCCCCATAGTCAGGCGGCTGGCGTATGCTGTTCTCGGCGGGGCCATTATTTTCGGCATCCATATCATTTCCATACTTGTACTGAGCCACGAGATGCTGTCCATGCGACCGCTCGTGGTCTTGTTCGCATCGGTGGGTATCGACCTCTTCCCGGTGCTGGTATGGCTCCTGTTTTCGGCAAGATACTGGTGGCCCGAGATGCGTCAGGCGGTGCCGGTGCCGGTTGTCATGGAAGCGGAGGGGGGACCAAAAGGTGACAGTCCGGTTGAGTCCGGGCCGGATTCATAGATCGACGCTACTTGGCCCGGAAACCAGACGAGTACAGGCAAGGGTACAACTGCAGACTTGCAAGATACTAGGTGTTACCCTTGCTTCTTCACAGTCCCTGCGCAAGCCGGACCGGTATGTTTGCTTGCCCCACTGTCCATTCCCTGGACCCGATAGCCGCGCCATCGTGGCCGTCTGAAACGAAACCTCTTGGTTCCGGAGCTATTCCGTGAAGCTTCGTGCTGAGCGTGCCTGGCCTTGACCCAGGTTCTTATTGTTGGTATGTTATATCTCAATTTACTCCCCAGTTCAAGAGGTAGGTGCTGTGACATGATACAGGATGAAGAACAAGCTATTTTGGGTTTCCTCAAGAACGAAGCGCTTGCCGGACATTTCGAGAGCACGACCATGGAGATTGCTGGCGGAGTCAAGCTCAGTTATAATCAGGTGGCAAGGTTGCTTGAACGCCTTATCCTGATGGCCAGAATAGGATTCAGGGAGCGAGGGACTGAGAGAAGGCTAGTGCGTTATTTCTTCATCAAGGACATTCACGACCTCTACCAGCAGGAATTCCCAGTAGATGGATGAACCTGCCGGCAATCAGGACTATTTACAAGCGAAGGCTGCCGATATAATATAGGCTAACGTTAGAAAAAGGAGAGGAACATGGCGGTTGGCAATATTGCCTGCGTTGATATTGGCAGTAGCAAGATCAGCACGGTTATTGCTAATGTAACTGACAGGAGGATAGTCGATATCCTTGGAGTGGGCCATGCGGCCTCAAGGGGTATCCAAAAGGGTATAGTTCTTGATATCGAAGATGCTACCGCGGCGATCAGGGAGTCGGTGGATAGAGCAAGCAGCAATGCCCCCAAGGTGTCTTGGGCCGTGGTTGGTTTCAGTGGAAAACATATCAATTCGACTAATCCCATGGTATCTGTAGATACACGACGCCGCGACCATCTGGTCACTGATCTGGCTATAGCTCAAGCAGAGAAGAAGATGCAGGCGGTGATATTTCCGGAAGACAGGGTCAAAGTAAACATAGTCAAAAGGCAATATGCTCTTGACCGTGTAGAAGGCATCAAGAACCCCCTGGGAATGCATGGTTTTCGTCTTGATCTGGAAGCTCATATCGTGACGGCTGACTTTGCATACATGGAGAACCTGGCACTTTGCTTGAAACGTGCAGGTGTTTGGGTTACGGCCGATAGCTTTGTTGCCGGCCCGCTGGCCGCATCCGAGGCTGTGCTTGAGTTCGAAGACAAGCAATCAGGTGTTATCGTCGCTGATGTAGGTGGGGGCACAACTGGAATAGCAGTGTTCCGGGATTCCAGCATCTGGCATACGTCCGTACTTCCAGTAGGAGGCAGGCAAATAACCAACGACCTCGCTGTCGGCCTCAGCATTCCCTTCAGCGCCGCTGAAGAACTGAAGACGAAAGCCGGCAGCCTGTATCCGGAACAAGGTCTGGACAGCGAGGTGCTCGAAATGCTGAGCAGGTATAGCACCACGCCTGAAGAGGTCAGTTACATTATACGAGCCAGGATGGAAGAGATCCTGAGAATGATCGTCTCCAAATCCCCGTATGTGCCTCACATACTGGTGCTTACCGGCGGTGGGGCCAAAATGCGCGGGCTGGAGCAGTTTGCGCGCGAAGTGGTTGGCCTGCAGGTACGCATTGGCAGTCCCAGGGTCCTGCCGGATGACAGCAAGGGCCTTGTGGACCCGGCTTATGCTGTAGCAGTGGGTCTATTGCTCTGGGGTTCCAACAGAGAGGGCGTCAATGGCGCCTCCAGCGGCGGCTTGAACAATCTCATAACCGGAGTCCGGTCCGGCCTAACGGCGTTGTGGAACCGGCGTCCCAGGGTTTCTTTTGGTCCAGCTTCATCTTCGGAGTCCTAGGTCCTGTTAGGAAGATAAAAAACGCAAGAGAAAAGTAGTGCTAGGAGTAGGGGGTATGGTCAATGAGTTTCGTACCTACGCCGGTTAGAATCAAGTGTATCGGGGTAGGCGGTGGTGGTTGTAATGCGATTAATCGTATGGTCAAGTCGGGTATCCACGGCGTTGAATTCATAGCTGTCAACACTGATGTACAGGCCTTGATGATGAATGATGCGCCAACCAGGATCCAGATTGGCCAGAAACTGTCCAGGGGACTTGGAGCTGGGGGTGATCCCGGTAAGGGGCGTGCCGCAGCCGAGGAGACCTTGAACGATCTGCGCGAGTCCGTCAAGGGCGCCAACATGATCTTTATAGCCTCCGGCATGGGAGGCGGTACCGGCACGGGTGCTTCTCCTGTGATTGCGAAACTTGCCAAGGAGAGCGGGGCTCTTACTATTGCTATCGTGACCAGGCCCTTCAATTTCGAAATGGCGCGTCGCATGCAACTGGCCGAGGAAGGCGTCACCGCTCTAACGGATGAAGTTGATGCCATGATCGTTATCCCCAATGAGCGGCTTCTTTCCGTAAGCGGGGACAAGATGACCGTAGACAATGCCTTCAAGATGGTGGACGATGTCTTGATGATCGCCGTACGTACCATTACCGAGGTCATCACCGTCCCGGGTCTCATAAACCTCGACTTTGCGGACGTAACTGCTATCATGAAGGAAGCCGGACCATGCAGACTGTCGATCGGCTACGGCAGCGGCCAGAACAGGGTCGTGGAGGCAGCCAAGACAGTCATATCAAGTGAATTGCTCGAAGTACCGATTACCGGGGCTACCGGCGTCTTGTACGTGGTTTCTGGTCCGCCCAACTTGACTCTTTCCGAAGTCGGCCAAGCCGCCAGCGTTATCGAAGCTGCTGTGGACGAGGAAGCACTGGTCATATTCGGCGTAACAGTGGACCCCAAGTTGAACAACGACGTGAGGATCACTCTGGTGGCGACTGGCTTCACACCAATTAAGGAAATAACTGCAGCCAAGAAGGAAGAGGAATTCCGGGGGCTGATTCGTGAATTGGAGTCAGATGAGAGCCGTCTCGAAGCCCCTGCTTTCATGCGGCGGCCCATTACCATGCGCCGCATGTCCAAGAACACTTAAGCACATGTACCCGAAATATGGCAGGACCGTTGGTCGACTCCACGGTCCTGCTTGTTTTTTTCCGGCGATGACGGAACTCGCGTAAACTTCTTTCTGCGAGGGCAATATGGGGCAAGAATACGAGATAAATCTTCTAGCCAAAGAGGAATCATGGCGAATGTTTCGCATCATGGGGGAACTGGTCGAAGGCTTCGACAAGCTCGTTGGCGTAGAACCCGCGGTAACAATATACGGTTCCGCCAGACTGAGACGAGATGACCCTCTCTATTCACAGACGGAGGAGATAGCGCGCCGGTTAGGCGGTATGGGCTTTTCCATTATCACTGGAGGTGGGCCCGGCGTGATGGAGGCGGCAAACAAGGGAGCGCTTCAAGCCACTGCCCCCTCGATAGGTCTTAATATCGAATTGCCCGAAGAGCAGGTATGCAACAACTACACAACAAGGTCAATAACCTTCGATCACTTTTTCGTCAGAAAGATCATGCTGGTGAAGTATGCGACTGCTTTCGTGATACTGCCCGGGGGTATCGGGACCATGGACGAGCTTTCCGAGGTGTTGACGCTCATGCAGACCCACAAGATACGGCCCTTCCCGGTCGTTCTGTATGACGGTACCTTCTGGCAGGGGTTTCTGGACTGGATGCGGCATAGCGTTCTGGCCAGGGGTTACATTTCGGAGGAAGACCTCAACCTGGTCAGGGTTTGCGACGAACCCGAAGCTGTAATCAACGTCGTACAGACCTGGTACATGAGGCATGAAATCGTTGGGCGGAGAGCCCTGCCCTTCAGGTAGCCGCCTTAATTGAGGACGACATGGTCCTTGTAGGCCGGCACGGAAACCGTCCAGCCGGTCCGTTCTCGAAGAAACCCTGAGAAACGCTTGGCGGCCTCCGCTTCTCCATGGACCACAAAGGTTTGTCGCGGCGGATCTTTGAGTCCGGATAGCCAGCGATGCAACTCTTCTCGATCAGCATGTGCAGAGAAGCCGTGAAGCTGGGCTAAGCGAGCCCTGACCGGGTAGGTCTGCCCCAGGATTCTCACTTCTCTGGCGCCGTCGACAATTGTCCTGCCGAGCGTACCCATGGCCTGATATCCAACAAATAGAATGGTGCTCTGCGGCTTGCTGATGTTCGTGACAAGGTGATGCTTGACCCGTCCCCCGGTGCACATGCCCGAGCCGGCGACGATCATGGTAGTGCCCTTGATGGCATTTATGGCCTTCGATTCCTCCGTGGTCCTGACCATTGTCAGGCCCGGAAAGGAAAAGGGCGAATTCCCGGCCTTTATAATGGTCCTGGTCTTCCTGTCCAGCAGTTCCGGGTGATCGCTGAAGACATCCGTAACCTTGATGGCCATTGGACTGTCCATGAGCACCAGAAGTGGGGGAATCTTGCCGCTAATGAGGAGTTCATTAAGGTAGTACAGGACCTCCTGAGCACGCTCGATGGCAAAGGTGGGGACCACTATGTTCCCGCCTGCCTCAACTGTGGAGTTAACAATCTCTGCCAGGCTATCTGAAATGGAGCCGGGGTCGCTATGTAGCCGGTCCCCGTAGGTGGACTCAACTAGAACATAGTCCGCCTGATCAACCAACTCGGGATTGTCGAGCATTGGCTTGTTCCACCTGCCCACATCACCGGAGAAGAGGATGGTGCGGGACAACCCCCTGATACGGACCTTTACCTTTACCATGGATGAACCAAAAATGTGTCCGGCATTATGGAAGCTGGCGGAGATACCCTTATCGAGTTCAACCTCCTCTCCGTAGGTCACATCCTCGAACAGCGGCAAGCATGCCTCGGCGTCCTCTGTTGTATATAAGGGGACTTCGGCATGGGGTCCGCGTCTGCCTTCTCTTCTGTGACGCTTCTTTTTGAAATCCGCGTCTTCCTGTTGCAACTTGGCTGCGTCCAGCAGGGCGATTTTGGTAATGCCTGCTGTGACATGGGTACAGTAGATGCGACCTCGAAAGCCCTCCCTGACAAGTTTCGGCAGGAGACCGCAGTGATCTACATGTGCATGCGTGAGAAGGACTGCATCAAGATTGGCGGGCGGCACCACAAAGGAGTCCCAATTGCGATATCTAAAGGCCCTTTCCTGGTATAACCCGCAGTCTACCAGCACCTTACGCCCGTCAATTTCGAGAAGATAGCAGGACCCGGTCACGTTCTGGGCAGCACCCAGGAAACTCAACTTTATATCAGACGTGTTGCCTCCGTTCGGACACCAACGCTATGCCCTCGAGTCCTCATTTGGGTTTGGTCTGCACCAGGAGCATCTGTATGCCCCCTGTATCGCGGGGATGCAGGACCATCTCCCGGAACATCTGAAAAATGCCTGACTCGTCTCGATCTATGTCATCGGTCACTCGAATGCCCTTGTTCCTGGCCGTTGCTGTTGCCCGGTCGATGTCTGTGACATTGAAGGCCACAGCGAACAGTCCCTCGCCGTGTTTGTCCAAGAATTTGGCGATTGGGGATTTGCTGTCCAGGGGCATCACCAGTTCCAGCCCGCCCTCCCAACTGATCCTGGCGTGTACGCTCCATTTCTCCTGTATGCCTGCATCCCAGAAACTCAAGCCCAGCAGGTCGGAGTAGCGCTTCATGGCTTCATCGATATCTCTCACTGCTATTATGACGCGGTTGATGCCCTTAGCTTTCATACCTAATCCTCCAGGATCATGGATTGAGTTGGCTCTGGATTCTGCCTCAGACCTCTATAATACCCGTAAGCAGACCCTGGGGACAAGCACGATTGAAGTGGCGGCTTGCCTGACCTATACTGTTGCTTGGGCTTGAACCCCAGGTATGATCGCAACAGGGCATGGAGTTTGATTATGAAAGGCAGGATCATGGCCGATGCAGTTTGCAGGTAAGGTTGCCCTCATTACTGGTGGAGCTTCGGGTATTGGCAGGGAAACGGCTGTTCTATTTGGGCGGGAAGGGGCCGTCGTTGTAGTGTCGGATATACTGGTCCAAGAGGGCGAAGAAACCGTCGAACTGGTCAGGGCGGTGGGCGGCTCGGCTACTTTCGTCCACTGCGACGTCAGGAACAGGGCTGAGGTGGAGTTTCTGGTGAGCCGAACGGTGGCGCTTTACGGTTCCCTGGACTGCGCGTTCAACAACGCCGGTGTCGAGGGTCGAATGGCAGCCCTTCCCGAGTACGAAGAAGACGAGTGGGATTCCATAATTGACACGAATCTGAAGGGTGTTTGGCTGTGCATGAAGTATGAAATACCGCAGATGCTGAAACAGGGTGGTGGAAGCATCGTCAATGCGGCTTCAGCTGGTGGCCTGGTGGGCTTGACTAACCTGGGCCCCTATTGTGCTTCCAAGGGGGGAGTGGTGCAGTTGACGCGTACAGCGGCTGTTGACTATGCTCGGTACAATATTCGCATTAACGCGGTCTGCCCTGGCGGCATAGTGACTGACATGACCTTGCGGCTTCGTCAGTACCCGCAGATGAAGCGCATGCCCAAGGCGCCCATAGCCCGGTCAGGAGAAGTTAAGGAGGTTGCCGGCGCTGTACTCTGGTTGTCCTCGGAGGCCGCTTCCTATGTCAATGGTATATGCCTGCCCGTGGATGGGGCCTATACGGCTTTCTGATGCTGGACCTGGTATGCAGAGGTTGAGTCCCTTGCCCGTTCAGGAAAGGGGCACCCGATAGTTGGCGCGAGCCGTGAATAGACCTTACATGGGTAAGGTCCACGTTTCGCTGGAAGGAAAGGAGAACATGGGCAAGCTTGCAGGAAAGGTAGCATTGATAACCGGGGCCGGGTCCGGAATTGGCCGGGCTACAGCAATTCTCTTCGCCAGGGAGGGGGCGGCTGTAATGGTTGCCGACCTTGTGCCGGAGGGCGGGTACGAAACAGTCAAACAGATCGAGGATGCAGGCGGTCAGGCCACTTTTTTCCAGGTGGATGTTTCCAAGTCTTCCGAAGTAGAGAGGATGGTCAAATCAGTTGTGAATGTCTTTGGTAGGCTGGATATCCTATACAATAACGCCGGGGTGCAGGGCGGGTACGCAATGACAGCGGACATGGCGGAGGAGCACTGGGACAAGATGTTCGCCATAAACTCGAAAAGTGTCTTCCTCGGCTCGAAATATGCGATACCTGTCATGCTTGAGCAGGGCGGTGGCATCATAATAAGTACCGCCTCTGTCGCAGGTATGATCGGTACGCCAGGCGTCGCCGCCTACGGAGCCTCGAAGGCGGCGATTATCCAATTGACCAAAGCCATGGCCCTCGAGTATGCCGACAGCAACATCAGGATCAACTGTGTCTGTCCTGGAACCATCGTTACTCCGTTGATGGCTGCTTCCTCAGACCCTGATAACCGGCCGCCCTTCAGGCAGGCACAAGCCATGAAGAGACTCGGTCAGCCTGAAGAAGTCGCGAAGGTGGCCTTATACCTGGCTTCAGATGACTCTTCATTCGTAACAGGTACGGCTGCTGTCATAGATGGTGGATGGACTGCGGGTATACCGAAGTGGAAACCTGAAAAGCAAGGATAGCAGCCCAAGCTCCCAAGTTCTCTGATCTAAGCCAAGGCAGGCCCAAGGTGCATAACAGATGAACCCGGGGTTTGGTGCTATTCCAGGATGTCTTTGGTGCTGGGTACCCGGCCCTGCAGGCGAGGGTCATACTTGGTAGCCTGGTCCAGAGCGCGGGCCAGTGCCTTGAATAGCGCCTCCGCCTTGTGATGATCGTCGCTCCCGCGTAAGACCTGGCAGTGCAGGTTCAGGCGGGCTTCCAAAGCAAAGCTCTCCAGGAAGTGTATAATCAGCGGTGCCGGTAAATCTGAGATTGCCCCTGCTCCAAGATCGGCCTCGATCACGGCGTAGCCACGGCCTGACACGTCTACCGCCACCATTACCAGTGCATCGTCCATGGGTACGAAGGCGTGGGCCATTCTGATGATGCCCTTCTTGTCGCCCAAAGCCTGATTGAAAACCCTGCCCAGGCACAGGGCTACGTCTTCCACCATATGGTGCGGGTCATGGCTAGTCGCGGAAACCTTCATATCGAAGCAGCCATGCTGTGCCATCTGGCTTAACAGGTGATCGAACATTCGTAACCCGGTGGTCATTTCGAACTCACCTGACCCATCAATGGCTATTTCCAGCGCGACCGCTGTTTCCTGCGTTTCTCTTTTGATCTTGGCTTTTCTCTCTTCCATCACTCGCCACCTAAAGAATATCAGGGAGTATCCACCGAGTTCAACTCCACCAGCGCTACCTGGACCCCATGCAAAGATTTAGGATGAACGAAGGCTACACGCCCGTCTGGGAACGGGAGCGGTCCCGGGCTGGTGAACTCGACCCCCTTTACTTGCCAGTCGCTCATGGATTCCTCCAGGCTGGTCACTTGTAGCGAAATATGATTCACCCCTTCACCTTTGCTGGCAAGGAATTTCGAAACGGGCGTACCGGGCTGGCGTGGGCTTACCAAGCTTATTTCGACTTCGCTCAGAAGGAACCTGCCACCTTGGAGGCCGGGGTAGGCATAGTGTTCCGTTGGTAGCATCCTGGCCTCGATTCCGAACACGTTGGAAAACTTCTTGACCGCCGTATCGAGGTCGTTTACCGCTATGGTTACGTCCAGAAAACGTATGACCGTGGTTCTTCCCCGGCTTCTTAAGATTACCCTGAGGCCGCTACGGCGACCTCAGGGTCCGTTGTACTTACTTGCTCCTGATTAGCAGTCTTCTATTCTTTAGGCTGGATGAATTCCATCTGAACACCGTGCAGGGACTTCGGATGGCCGAAGTTCACGATGCCGCCGGAGTAGGTCATGGGTTCATCTGGGCTGATCAAGCGAACACCCTTGGCAGCGAGATCTTTCATGTCGTTAACAAGATCGGTAACTCGGAAGGACAGCAGGAAGACACCCTCACCTTGCTTCTCGACGAACTTGTAGATGGAGGTCTCGGGATTCTCAGAAGCTATCAGATTAATGCTTACACCGGCTATCTTGATGGTGGCTCCTCTGAGACCTGGAAATGCGAAATCTTCAGGTTTGGTCCATTCGGGCTCGCTGCCCAAGATTGCTGAATACTTCGCCACTGCGGCGTCGAGGTCCTTGACCGCGATGTTTACTCCGTAAAGCTCTTTTATCATTATGAATACCTCCTTTATTCCTTTCGTCGTGCCTTGGCAAGTAGGAACATTCTAGCAAATCCGGCGAAGGGCTGCAATTAAGGCATCGGTGTGCTCAGGCTTGCCTGCACTTATGCGGAGGTAGTCATGGAGCTTGGGACTGTCGAAGTAGCGAAGGGAAATGCCGTTACTGATTAGTGCATCATGTATGGATTTTGCCCGGCCGCCGGCCACGCGGCACAGTACGAAATTGGCCCTGGAAGGATAGGGAGTGAAATTCGGTATGGAGGACAACAGTTCCAGCATCCGGTCTCGTTCCTGTATCAAGGCCTTGATGGTCTTCTGATAGTAAGCTCTTTCTTGCAATGAGATAATGGCAGCAATCTGAGCTGCCTTATTGACAGTATAAGGTGTTTTGATTCGCCACAGGTATGGCATGAGGACATCGGGGAAGATGCCGTAGCCTATTCTGAGTCCGGCTAGTCCTGCCCACTTACTGAAGGTGCGCAGGATGATCAGGTTGTCAAAGGCGTTGACGAGATCCAGTGCTGTTTCGCCGCTGAATTCGTAATAGGCCTCGTCGAGCACTACAATGGTGCCCGTCTTGAGCAGACGCATGATGTCTTCCCTGGGTGTAATATTGCCGGTAGGATTGTTGGGCGAGGCAAGGAAGATAAGTTTGGCCTTCTGGTCTATGGCTGCCTCAACGGCCCGGGCGGTGTCGATGACGAAGTTCTCGTCCCGGTGCATATCCAGGACCCTGCCTGCGGAGTTCTCGGCGGCGTAGGAATACATGCTGAAGGTAGGCACGAAGTTTATTACTATGTCGCCCGGGTCGAGAAGGAGCTTGACCACGAGATCGATCATCTCGTCGCTGCCGCATCCAGCCAGTATGCGCCGGGCCGGCACCCCCGTGTATTTCTCCAAGGCCTGGCGCAATTGCCTCTGCTCATTATCGGGGTAGATGTGGTAGAACTCATGCTCGAACAGGGCCTGATTTACGCTTGGTGCGCAACCATACGGGTTCTCGTTACCGTCAAGCTTGATTATGCTCTCCGGGGGGAGTCCCGCCTCGCTGCTCAGGGCCTCGATACTCTGAACGTGCTTGTAAGAGGTGGTGTGCCGGAAATGCGCTCTTACGAGTCTTTCAGTACTAGCGAACTCGGACATACCGTACCTCTTCTCCCATTAAGGCATACTCAGCATGAGGACTTCCAAGACCAGGCGAGGGTTGACGTTTTGCTCAAGCTGCCGGCCGGCTTCCTGGAGATCGCGAAGGGCCCTGGTTAGTTGCGGGATGGTAAGATTTTGGGCTTGTTCGGCAAGTTCGGACTCATGGTCCAGGTTGACGATACGATCTGCATTCCCGGCGCTGACTAACAGGAGGTCGTTCCACCATCTCAACCAGAGTTCCATTATATCGTCGACTTCCTCCCGGCTCTTACCGAACCTGGAAGCGAGATCGGAAGCATAACTGAGACGCTTGGTTATGCTGGCGGACCTCATCTCCAGCAAGTCGCCTATCCTGCTTTGCCTGGTCTCGAGCAGGCTCCGGTCCTGCAGGGCGGAGATTGCCCAACCTAGCCGGCCTCTGGAGAGGCGTGATAGCAGGGCGGCATCTTCGGGAGGGGCCCCATACTTGTCTGCCAGTATTTCTTCGACGACAGCTATTGGAAGAGGTGGCATCTCGATGCGCTGGCAACGCGATATCACGGTAGGCAACAAATCGCTCTCCCGTGAAGTCACCAGGATGATGACCACTTGGGGCATTGGTTCCTCAAGGGTCTTGAGCAAGCGATTAGCTGCGTCATGGGAGAGCTTGTCGGCATCCTCGAAGATGAATACCTTGTACTTGCCCTCGTAAGGCGGCAGGCTGGCGTTGCTCTGCATGTTCTCCACCTGCTCGATGGTGATTACTTTCTTCCTGTCTTCCAGGTTGAGTTGCAACACCTGGACGTCGGGATGTTTGCCGGCGGCAACCCGGCGGCAGGAGGAACACTCGTTGCATGGTCTGTTATCGCTTCCGCAGTTCAGAGCTTGAGCCAGGTTGCGGGCCAGTGTCATCTTGCCGGTATGGGGCGGTCCGGTGAAGAGGAAGGCATGAGCGAACTGGCCGGTCTTGACCGACCGGTCCATGAGCATGACTGCCTTTTGTTGCCCGATTACCTGCCACATGCTAACAATCCGTCACAATATGCCTGAATGCGACACCGGCGTCGTATCGGCTTTAGAAAAGGTCTTGCCTGACTAGGTCTGCATAGGTTTCCCGTCTACGCATGAGCTTGGCCTGGCCTTCGGAAACGAGAATGACGGCGGGCTTTAGATAAGCATTGTAATTGCTGGACATGGCCAGGCAATAAGCCCCACAAACTGGGACAGCAATTATGTCCCCGTCCTGGATGGCGGGCAGATCGATATCTCGGATTAGTATATCGCCTGACTCGCAGAATTTGCCTGCAATGGTAACTTTTTCTTCTGGGGCGCTGGCCGCTTTGTTGGCCACCATGGCTTCGTATCGTGCATCGTACAGAGGAGGTCGAATGTTGTCCCCCATGCCGCCGTCCACAAAGACATACTTTCGAACACCCTGAATGGTCTTGTTCCCCCCGGCCCGGTATAAAGCGATACCCGCCTGTCCAATTATTGCCCTTCCCGGCTCTATAATGAGACGTGGCAGGGGCATGTCGAGTTGTGATGTAAGCTCCAATATGCTTCTGGCAATGACTTCGGCATAGGCGCTCGCCGGTGGGGCGGGCTTCTCCGCCAGATACTGCACGGCAAACCCTCCGCCAACGTCGAGTTCGTCGAGAGTAAAATCGTAGTTCCTGCTAATGCGGGAGGCAAACTCCAGCACAATCTTGATAGCTTGCTCATAGGGTTCGACTTCGAAGAGAGGCGAGCCGAGGTGGAAGTGGAGCCCGGCCAACCTCAAATTGGACGACCTTATAGCTATGGCGATTGCTTCTTCAGCCTGCCCCGTGCTTATAGGGAAACCGAATTTGCTGTCCAGCACGCCGGTAGTGGTGTGGGAATGGGTATGCGGGTCGACTTCTGGTGAAAGCCTCAAAAGGACTTGCTGGATCCGCTGTCTTTTAGCAGCCAGATTTTGAAGGAGGCCCATTTCTCGGAAATTATCAACGACCACCCTGCCGATGGACCAGTCCAAGGCAAACTCAAGCTCATCTTGTGTCTTATTGTTACCATGGAAGAGGACCTTCTCGGGGGGGAAACCAGCGAACCTGGCTATGTTCATCTCCCCGCCGGATACGGCATCCAGCCAAAGACCCTCCTCGTGCAGGACAGTAACCAGCGCCGGGTTTGCGTAGGCCTTGCAGGCATAGGCAACGGTAACGTCCGAATACACCCGGTTAAACTCACGAGTGTATTCACGGCACTTGTTACGCAGGGTAGTTTCGTCGAAAACGTACAGGGGAGTGCCAAAACTCTCGGCAAGTTCGATGGTATCGCAACCTGCAATAGCCAGGTGATTATGGTGGTTGATAGTTGCCGTTTCCGGAAAAACCCTTATGATCCGTTGAGATTTGTCACTCACTCAATGGTCCAGCAAATACGCATTCATAGTTGATTATTCGTCATCAACTCCGAGATTGACTATATATTCCACCGCATCCTTCACCGTAACGATTCTTCTTGCATCCTCATCGGGGATCTCGATCTTGCGGTCTTGAGCACTGAATTCCTCTTCCAGCGCCATCATAAGCTCTACGAGGTCGAGGGAATCGGCATTGAAGTCCTCAATAAACGAAGCTGATGGAACTACTTCTTCGTCTTTTACCCCCAGTTGATCAACGATAATCAATTTCACGCGATCGAACACAGATGCCACCATAATCACCCCTTTCAGTTTTCACGTTTTTCTAATTTCACCGTAAACGGATCCAAGGACGCCATTTACGAATTTCGGCGAATTTTCGCTTCCAAAAACCTTGGCCAGTTCCACGGCTTCGTTTATCGCCACTTTGGCGGGTACTACCTTGTAAACGATCTCCGCGGTGCCCAGACGCAGAATATTCCTGTCGATGACTGCCATCTGCTCCAATGGCCAAGCCGGAGCGAACTTATGTATTAGACTATCGATCATGTCCTTGTTTTCTTGAACCATCGTAACCAATTCTCGGGCGAACTGTGTCGTCTCATGCGGGAGTGATGCGTTCTCCGCTAGCCTCTCCAAAGACTCCTTGTAGTTGTGGCCCGTACAATCCACTTCGAATAGTGTCTGCAGAGCCATGGCTCTACCTTTTCGCCGGATGGCTAAAGACGTTCTCATTCAAGTTCTCTATTCTACTTAAAAGGTGCGGGGAAGGATAGCCCGATATTTGCCAGTAAGTATATCATTCACTCCTGACTTAGGAAAGCTCCCGCGTAGGACCAATCTTGTCCCGCTCCAGTATTCTAGGCCTTTCTTCCCTCTATGCTCAAGGCGTTGCTCTCTTTGGCGATCCGTTTTATGAGTCCTGTCAGGACCTGCCCCGGCCCTATCTCATAGAACGTGTTCACTCCCTGCTGGACCATGTATTCTACAGACTTCTGCCATTGTATGGAATTACACAGCTGGTCTATTAGTTCCTTCTTGATGGAAGCCCCGTCAGTGAGAGGTTGCGCAGTTGTATTGGCTATCAAGGGCACCAAGGGGTCTCGGAATCTCATATTCGAAATCGCCTTCGTCATTGCCTCTACTGTAGGCTGCATAAGCGGCGTATGAAATGCGCCGCTGACCGGGAGCGGGACCGCACTGCGCGCACCTTTCTGCTTGGCCATCTCCGCCGCCTTCTCAATGTCCTCGATCCGACCGCTGACGACTACTTGTCCCGGACAATTGAAGTTCGCCACCCTGGCTCCCGTAGCCTGACAGACCTCGGCGAGTGCAGCGTCATCCAGCCCCAGGACTGCTATCATGCCGCCGGGATTTTGCAGGCCTGCCTCATGCATAAGCCTGCCCCTTTCGCTGGCTAACCAGACTGCGGAGGCAAAATCCAGGACTCCGGCGGCCACGAGGGCCGTATATTCACCCAGACTATGCCCGGCCACAAAGGCTGGCATCCGGGCATGGAATTCCGGCTTGTCCAGATAGTAGGCAACACTGACGGTCATTATGGCAGGTTGTGCATTGCGAGTTTGACGTAATTCGTTTTCGGGGCCTTCGAAGCATATGCGGCTAAGGGGGAAACCTACAGCCTGATCGGCTTCTTCAAACAGAGCCCTGGCCCCGGGAGAGTTGTCATATAGTTCACGTCCCATGCCTACCCGCTGGGACCCCTGGCCGGGGAAGACGTAAGCAAAATTCTCACTCATTCCAACCTCGATTCCAGTCGCGGCTAAGGCGCTGAAAGATGCTTTCTGCCTCAGTGATCACTTCTCGTACAATATCTTGGGCAGGTTTTGTCTCCTTGATCAGGCCGGCGCATTGTCCGGCCATGAGGAAACCGTTCTCCAAGTCACCCTCTATTACTCCCACATACAGCTTTCCCGTGAAGAACTCCTCAAGCGAAGCGCCTCTCCTTTCAGCTTCAAGGAAGGCCTCCGTAAGCCTGTTTGCCAGGCAGCGGATGGGGCGGCCAATGGTGCGGCCGATTTCAATGGCATCCTGGCCATCGGACTGGATTATCCTTTCCTTGAAGCCCCGGTGCGCGATGCATTCTTCGGAGCAAACAAACCTGGTACCCATCTGAATGCCGGAGGCGCCGAGAGCCATGGCTGCTACAAGTCCTGACCCGCTGGCAATTCCGCCGGCCGCAATTACGGGTATACTTACAGCGGCGCTTATCTGGGGCACAAGTGTCATGGTAGTCAAACGTCCTATATGCCCCCCGGCTTCCGTGCCCTCTGCTATTACAGCATCCGCACCCAGCTTGGCAAGTTTGGCCGCCGTTTCGGGGTCTGCCACAACAGGGACAGCATGGGACTGGCTCGACTTCAGTCCTTCCAGGTGCTCGCTTGGATCACCGCCACCCAGTGTGACGACCGGCACACCTTCTTCCTTAACGAGGTCAATCGCTTCTTTGGCAGAAGGTGAACGGAGCATTATGTTCACACCAAAAGGTCTATCGGTGAGGAGGCGAGTCAAGTCTATCTGTTCTTTGATCCATGCAGGGGGACTGTAACCGGTCCCTAGAATGCCCAGCCCGCCAGCGTTGGAGACGGCTGCTACAAGCTCGGCATTTCCCAAGTATGCCATACCGCCCTGGAGAATCGGGTATTCGATCCCAAAAAGCTCACAGACGGCGGTTCTGATTGAGAACTGCGCCACGCCTTTTACTTACTTCTTGCTCTTGGTCTTTGTCTCGATGACTTCCATCCCCTTGTAGGTGCCGCAAGTCGGGCAGACCTGATGAGATAGTTTTACATTGTGACATCGAGGACAGGTCTGAGTCGGCACACCTTCCAGTACGTAATGGGTCCGCCTCTTACGCCCGCGCGCCTTGGACTGTCTTTTCTTGGGTTCCTGTGCCATCTATTCTTCTTACCTCAACTTTCTTGACAGGTCCTTCAGTTTAGCTATCTCGCTTTCGGGAAGGCTCCCGGAAGCTGTGGGGCATTCACAAGGCCCCTGGTTTAGATTCTTGCCACACCGCGTGCAAAGGCCCCGGCATAGTGAACTGCATAGCGGTTTCATCGGTGTGGCGAGGAGTACGTATTGCCTGAGGGCCTCACTCAGATCAAGTATGTGACGTGCATCGATCACGAAAGCGCTTGAATCATCCTCTCCAGCGGCCAGCGGTGTCCCTGCATTGATGCTCACAGTGGGGAAGAACTCTTCTTCGAAGTCGAACCGGATAGGCTGGTCAAATATGATCAGACAACGGCTGCATGCGAGACTTGCCACACCAGTGAAGTCTCCTCTAACGAGGATACCACGCTTGGTACGCAAAAGTTCGATGCTACCGTTTACATGATAGTTGACGCCTTCTTCCAGGTAACGCTCATGCTCCACTTGGAACCGGCGTATAGCCCCTGTTGATTCTTTCAGTATGCCGGCAACGTTTATTTGTACATTCTCATTCTTAGTCATTTCTGCTCACTCTCAGCAATCCGCATCTTCTTAGCTGTTCGGGTTCGATGCATTGCACCATCCGTGCTAAATGCTATCACAGGTCCTTTAACACGTAAATAAGGTAACATGCATTCAGTGGCTCGAAGAGTGCAGATTTTGGTTGATGGTCCGCAGTTTGTGCATAACTTCCTCTGTAACCTGGTCAGATATGGATGTGCCCGTAGTTACTCCTATCGAAGTCTTGTCTTTGAGCCAGGCTTCGTTAATCTCGTCTGCGGTCTCCACATGATGAGTCTCGGTACCTGTGGACATGCACATTTCAGCCAGGCATCTCGTATTGGCGCTGTTGCGCCCTCCCACGACAATCATCATATCCACTCTCCCGGCGAGTTCAACAGCCTCCAGTTGCCGCTTCCTCGTAATATTGCAGAGAGTGTTAATGACACGAATCTCTTCAATATCGGGCAAAAGGGAACGGATAACATCGCTTATGAACCCGGCGAACATATCCGGGTTCCTGGTGGTCTGGGACAATAGCCCCAAGCGGGGAGGAAGGTTGGGACCATTGGCAGATGTTTTTCCTCTACAAGCTACAGCCTGGCTATCAATAGTAGCCATACCCCCACCTATGGCCCAGCCCAGTATGCCCTTTACCTCGGGATGATTGGGGTCTCCATAGACTACAACTCCGAAGCCAGACTCAGATAGCTCTTTGGCTGCCCTCTGCGCCTTCTGGACATTGGGACAGGTCGTATCTATCACGGTCAATCCCCTGCTTTGCAGATCCTGACGGACTTGGGGCGGCACACCGTGCGAGGTTATAGCCACGCTTCTCCCCTTGGTCTCTTCAGGGCTCGCGACGACGATAACCCCTTTCTGCGCAAGGCTGTCCACGACTCGCTGGTTATGCACGACGGGTCCCAAGGTCTCTACGGCTCCGTACTTGTCCACTGCTTCCTCAAGCATCTTGAGAGCCCTTCGGACCCCAAAACAGAACCCGGTTTTCCTAGCTCTTTCTATCCGCATACCATAATGTTAACTCATTTGTTTTCGGCTTGCTGTGTCATTGACGGCAATTCAACATGCCCGGCGACCTTCTCAGCGTACACGCCCCGGTAGTTCTCGGGCAAAAGCAGGGCCAGCCTGGTCATGATCTCTTCAGTGGCCGCCACCAGTTCCTCCCGGCCGGGTCTGCCGTAGCATCTGGCAAGTTTGAATGGTGTTCCCATGTTAATGACGACCTTGGGCCTGTGTAGAATCTTGGACTTGTCTTCGTACCTGTACCTTATTCTCTCTGTGCCACTGATACCGATGGGTATTATGTGAGCGTCATTCTGGAGGGCGACAAAGGCTGCGCCCAACCGCCCTCGCATCAGTTGCTCCGTCCGGCTCCGTGTACCCTCAGGGAAAATGCCCAGGATGACCCCCTGCTGTAACATGTCATTTGCAATGTCCAAGGCCTTTCGATCTACAGTGCCCCGTTCCACGGTGAAGCCTCCGTAGAGGTTCAGCAGGATGCGATGAAATCTCGATGTGAAATACTCCTTCTTGGCCATGAAGGCAATGCGGCGCCGAAAGCTCAGGCCCAGCAGAGGTATGTCCAGCCAGCTCAGATGATTGGACACCATTATCAAGGGACCCTCCGGCAGGTCTTTCACTTGATTCGTGACCCTCCAGTCACATATAAGGTTGAAGCAAACATGTACGAAGGGTCGCGAGGCTTGATATACGCTCAAAGCCAATTACATCCTTCCTGCAACTGTCATATTTTCTCGATTAACCGTCCGGGCTAAGGGCTTCGGTGTGACGATGCCCGCATCCAGGGCCGGCCACAGCCGAGACACGGCATCCCTGCTGAGCATCCAATCACGGGCTGTCTGTTTCACTACTGACCATCCGTCCAAAATATGCCAATACCTGATCGCAGATGCTCCAAGGATTATTCACCCTGCACTGCTCCTATTCCCTGCCCGCTGCCCGGCATGGCAATTAGCGGCGGTGCAGGCACCAGATCACTACCTCTTGAACGGCACGTGAGACGAAGTAAAGTGAGGCCCGGAGACCGGACCCCAGCACAAACTTGTTTTACCGGTCCTTGAATACGGGCATCTTCCTCTCAGCGAAGGACTTGATGGCTTCCTTGTAGTCCTCCGACTGGGTACATATGGTGACGCAGGCCATCGCAAAGGCCAGTGACGTGTCCAGGTCCATCTCCAGTCCCTTATAGACCATTAGCTTGGATAATCTGAAGGCTATCGGCGATCCGGCTGCTATCTTCGCGGCCAGCTTGCCCACTTCATCATCTATCTGCTCGGCGGGAACCAGCCTGTTGAGGAGTCCAATTCGATAAGCCTCTTCTGCGTCGCAGGTATCACCGGTGAAGATGAATTCCAAGGTCTTGGCCAGTCCGATAGTCCGAGGCATGAGCCAAGCTCCGCCGCTGTCGGGCACTACACCAGCGGTAGTGTAACCAATCGTGAACTTGGCTTTGGGCGAACCGACTCTCATGTCGCAAGCCAAGGCAATGTCCATACCAAGACCCGCCGCAAAGCCCTGTACGACTGCTACTGTAGGTTTGTCCAAGTTCTGCAGGCCCAGTATGACCTTCCTTTGCGGTTTGGGTGGTATCTTTCCTCTCTTGACCTCTTTCTCGACCTCTGGCCAGACTTTGAGGTCCTCAATGGCGATTTCGCCGGTCCTTACCTTGTCATAGTTGAAATCGCCGCCGCCACAAAAAGCCCTGCCTGCCCCCTTTATGAGCAGGACACGCACACTGTCATCCTCTGCCACATCATCAACTGCTTGAACGAGCTCGTTGGCCATTTGCTCGTTCACAGAGTTCATAACATCAGGCCGATTCAAAGTGAGCGTTGCAATCCCATCCTTTTTCTCGAGAATTATGGTCTGAAATTCCATGTGGCTCCTTTCATTTTCCGGGAGTATATTCAGGCTTCCTTCAAAGCTTGGTCGAGCGGTTTGATTACTTTGGCGAGTTGTTCAACCGTAATATCATCAGCCAGCTCACGGCGACCTATCAGGCAGGCCGAAGACTCAAAGAGTGTGTCAATGATCTTCAGGTTGTTCTCGGCGAGAGTCTTGCCTGTTTGCACATTCTCAATAAGCAGGTCGGCGTCCTCAGGCAGGAATACCTCACTTGCGCCCCAAGTGGGAATCAGGCGATAAGGGCTGAGGCGATTCTCGTGCGCGTAGCGGTCAGCTATGTCTGTATACTCCGAGGCTATGCGGAGCCGCTCCATCGTTCCATTGGTCAACAAGCTGCGTAATTCCTCAGGGCTGTTCACGGGCAGGTTGTTACTGACCACTGCCACAATGCGCACGGTCCCGTAACCAAGGGTCAGGATCTTTCGCACCGGGCTGGAGGGGAACCGGGTCAGGTGATTGGCGAGCCAGTCTTCGCCGGTGATGGCCAGGTCGAAGTTCCCGTTTGCCACTTGTAGTGGCATGTCCTGTGGCCGGATGATTTTCACACTCACCCCGTCGACATTTATGCCAGGCCGGCGGGAGTCCGGTACGTCTTCGTTCAGAGTGATCCCTGCTCTGGCCAGAAACTGGAGAGTCGGGGCCTGCTGGTGTCCATCAGCCAGGGCCAGGCGTACTTTGCCTCTGGCAAAGCGGGGGCCAAGCGGGCTGTCGCCGGCAGACGTTACTTTCTCCGGGTCTCTCATTGTACTCGTATGGTAGAGCCGGCCCACCACTGGACTCAGGTCTTTGGTCTCCCAACTGAGGCGATTGGCTATGAGAAATGCGCTGGAATCCAGAATGCTGGTGATTGAAATTAGGCCCGTGTGCATCGCCTGCCCCGGGGTCCTGGAAATCAGGGCCAGTTGCGAAGTATCGGGGGGATAGGCCTCAGCCGCTCCCCATAGGGGAAGTACCCTGAACCTTCTCAGTCTGGCCTGCAAAGCGAACTTCTCGGCAAGGTTGGGATACTCGGAGGCTATGCTGATCAATCCATTGTACCCGGAAAGATCATCAAGGGAACGCATATTCTGGTCCACGGTAGCCGCCATGCACAGTTCACTATAACCGAAGCCGAGGTCCTTGACCTTGACGAGGGCACTACTGGGATACTTGGCCAGAAGTTCCTCCACCCATTCTCTGCCGCATATGCCCAAGTCGTAATTGCCCACAGCCACCTGGATAGGGATATCCTTCTCATTGAAGACCTTGGTAGAAAGCTGCGGCATGCCGGCACAAACGGGACGATAAGACCGGGAAGTGGCGTCGTACCCCTCGAAGTCCAGACCTGCATCACGAAGAAGTGAACTGGTCAGAGGTAGCAGGCGGCCTTTAGGTAATGCTAGCTTCATTAGCTTTCGCCTCCTGAAGCTGTTCACAGATTGCACTGCAGGAGCCGGCCTCTACCACCACATTGGCGGCCTGGTCCATCAGCCGGTATACCGGGTGGTCCACATCACCCTCTACCGAGATTGTCCATTTGCAGGCTGTCCCGGTACCATCATGATCGATATCAGCTATGTACCCGCGCCGGCGAAGGTCGGCGGCTGTCTCAAAGCAAAGCCTCTCAGCTTTGGCTGAATCAGTCCTGCATTGCACCAGCACCCGATAACGCTCGTCTGGCGGGATATCCGTCATCTCCATGATCTTGTCCATCTGAAGTCCAAAGCCGGAGGCGGGGACGTTGCCTCCGCCGAGCAGAGGTATAAGGTCGTTGTAACGTCCGCCTCCGCCCACCTTCTGGTCACCGCAATGCAATCGGAAAATAATTCCCGTGTAGTATTCGAAACCCCTGCCCGAAGCAATATCTATCACGTATTTACAATCGAACTCGCTGAGACGTTCGGCAAGATGAGTGAACTCGGCGATGCTATCTTCAATGCCCGGTACCGGGAAGGACTTTGATAGCAAAGCTTGCAGGTTCTGCAGAAAACCTGCTGACTTGCCCTTGGCCCGGAAAAAGAGGTCCAGTGCCTCGGTGAACTGGGGATTATCACCAATAAGCTTCTCTATGACACTGTGGTCTTCATCCAGTATCTGATCGAAGACCCTGACCTGCTCGTGTGCTGATAGTCCAAGTGCTGTCAGGAGCGCCCTTATCAGGCCGGCGTGTGAGAGATGCAATTCTACATCAATAATGCCGAGTTTGCGAAGGACGTCCATGGAAAGCATTATCATCTCGATGTCCGCCAGTGTCTTGGCGCTGCCCAGCACCTCGGCGCCGCATTGCCAGCGTTCCCGGGATCTCGTGCCTGACTCATCGAAACGGAATACATTCTCGATGTAAAAGAGCTTAGCCGGGCTCAGGTCTGACAAGTTTTCGATATAGAGTCTCGCGGCAGCGATCGTCGCCTCGGGTCGGAGTACAATGCGTTCACCACTCCAGCCGTCCCAGTCCAAGAAGGAATAAGTACGACTGAGCATGCTTGGCGTCAAAGTACCTACAGATGTGAAAAGGTGCAAATATTCCAAAGTCGGGGTGCGTACCTCACCATATCCCCAATCGAGGCAAGCTTTGCGAAAGACGTCTTCAATTCGACGGAACCTGACCATATCGCCGGGTAGGAGGTCCCGGCTGCCCTTACACTTCTCAATTTCCATAGTCCTGCTCTGTTCAGAGATTTGCTGTTCCTGCCAGTAGGTCCTACATAAATGTGGAATATTCACCGAGGATGGTAAATGCTTCTGTACATTCGTGTAAACCTTTGGAAATTCTATCACTTAGTTTGCCTAGGGGCAATTTGGGCTGGTGGATGCAGGTGGTTTCAGTCGACGGGCCCCAGCGAGGTATTGCTGATGGGAAGGTCGGTTACAGCCTCGATCATTTGTATGGTCTCTTCGAGGCGGTTCAGACCCAGTGAAAGGCCTTTATCTCTGAGGTCCTTAAAGGAGAGGCCCTGGTAGAGGCCCCTGCCGGCTACCCGGCACATCTCATCATAAAGAGCCGGCCACTCCTTTCCTGGTGATGCACAGTAGAGTATGAAACCGGCTACTTGTGGGTGGACTTCCATGGAGAAACTATAAGGACTGTACTTCCTGAAATCAAAGCCGTTTAGGGCCAAATAGCCATTAGTCGGAGTCCCAATAACACCACAAGGTTATCACTCTTACTCATCTTTTCTTAACCATTACGGGTGGAGACCACTTGTAACCAAAGTCCATAACTCTCAAGTGAACTTGATACTATGCGCACCGCAACAGGACAAGTGCCTTCTGGATACGCCGGATGCACTGGTCCTTGCCCAATAGGGCCATTGTATCGAAAAGGGGCGGAGCCGAAGTTCCGCCGGTGATGGCAATACGCAACAGGCCGAACAGATCCTTGGTCTTTAGGGAAAGCTCTGTGGCAAGGGCGCGAAAGCGAGTCTCCAGCGAGTCGTGGTCAAAGGGCTCCATTCCGGAGATCACGTCCAGCGAAACTTCAAATGCCTCGACTGCCTTCTGGTCTGGAACGCCGGTGTTGGCCAGCAAGTCAAGGGGGGCCGCGACTTCCGCTTCGAAGAAGAACCTTGCTAGTTCGGGCAACTCCTTAAGCGTCTTCATTCTGTCCTGTTCCAGGGCCACAACCTTACGTACATAGTCTCTGTCCAGGGGGCGTGTTATATGGCTGGGCAAATGCTTTTCCAGAAAGGGGATGGCCTTGTCGGTAAGCTCTTCCAGGGACAAGGCTCTTATATAGACCCCGTTCATCCAGCGAAGTTTGTCTATGTTGAATATGGCTGCTGTCTTGCCGATGCGTTCGAGGGAGAAGCTCTTTATGAGCGTCTGTCTATCAATAATTTCAGTACGATCATCCAGGGACCAACCCAGTAGAGCCAAAAAGTTCATCATGGCTTCTGCCAGGTAGCCTTCCTCACGGAATTCCAGAAGCGATGTCGCTCCATGTCTCTTGCTCAATTTGCTCTTGTCGGGTCCCAGTATCATCGGCAGATGAGCGAACAGAGGCGGCTCATATTTCAATGCGTTGTAAAGCATGATATGGCGAGGCGTGCTTGCCATCCATTCGTCGGCCCTGAGGACATGGGAGATCTGCATAAAATGGTCATCGATAACGTTGGCCAAGTGATAGGTGGGGAAGCCGTCAGATTTGAGAAGAACGAAGTCATCGAGGAGGCTGTTTTCAAAAGTAACCTTGCCACGTATAAGGTCTCTGAATTGGGTGCGACCGGCCCTGGGTACCTTGAACCGGATTACAGGGTCGATTCCTTCAGCGCGGCAACGCGCCCGTTCCTGCTCGGTCAGGTCCCGGCAACGGCGATCATAACCTGTAGGCTGATTGAGACGGACCTGCTCGGCCCTCATCTCTTCTAAACGCTGAGCTGAGCAGAAGCAAGGGTACGCATAGTCCTCACGGACCAGTTGGTCGGCGAGCGGTTGGTACAGATGAAGACGTTCGGACTGTGTATATGGACCGAAATCCCCGTCCACGCAAGGCCCTTCATCCCAGGCCATGCCCATCCAGCGCAGGCTTTCAAGAATGTCCTCTACTGCTCCCGCGACCCTCCTCTCCACATCGGTGTCCTCTATGCGAATAACGAAATTGCCGCCGGTGTGGCGTGCAAAGAGCCAGTTAAAGAGCGCTGTCCTGATATTGCCGACGTGCGGATAACCGGTGGGGCTGGGCGCATAACGGACCCTGACGGACTTTGAACCATCGCCAGATAATTGTTCACTCATCTATACTCATCATCCTCGCTGTCTTGGGCGGTAACTTCACAACGCAGGTAGCGGCCAGCTTGTCATGAAGACCCTGCTTTCTGGCGTCGATAGCTATCCATAAGTATAAAACCCACGCCAGGACTTCTGTAAAGAACCAGCCAATGAAGCGAATAATGGCGGTACCGGGGCCGATCCGGATGCCGTCCGATCGGACTATCTTGATGTTCAAGGCCATCTTTCCGGGCGTCTGGCCGCGCCAGACCCAGAAGCCTACATGATAAGGCAGGGACATAAGGGCCAGTACAAGTACATTGGCGAATGGGGCATAGGGAAGGTACTGAACGGTAGTTGCTGTGGCAGGTACTATTTGCCCGTTGTCCATGGCCCCCTGTGCATATGCAATTGCGAGCATGATGGCAAGAAAGATAGCACCCAGAATGATGGCGTCGATCAGATGCGCTCCCACCCTTATCCAGAAACCGGCATACTCCACCGTGATACCTGTAGGGTGAGGTCTTTGTGTGTGGCTAAAAGTCAAAGGGCCTCCAGTCGGCAAAAATTCTAGCACCTCCGCCTGATCACAGCAAGAAACCGATCGCTTTTGTCATCGTGCCCGGCCGGGATTGGTACTGTCAGGAGCCAGCAGTTCCAAGGCTTGTCGAAGGTCCGGCGGCAGATTCGAGGTGAATTGGACGTCTTGGCCCGTGCGCGGCAGGCGGAATCCGAGCACATGGGCGTGCAGGAACTGGCGCTCAAGGAAGGGAAGCCGCACACCGTAGACAGCGTCTCCGGCAACGGGGTGGCCTATGTGAGCGAAGTGAACCCGGATCTGATGGGTGCGCCCCGTGTGCAATGTGGCCTCGACGAGGCTGAAGCCATTCAGGGGCCTGAGTACCCGGTAATCGGTATGTGATTCTCTTCCGTTCTGGACCACCGCCATGCGCTTCCGGTCCCTGGGATGACGGCCGATTCGGGCTTCAATGGTAGCCTCGTCCGGCTCGGGCCGGCCCCTGACTACTACGAGGTATTTCTTGACGACGGCTCGTTGCTTGATCTGGGCCATGAGTTCCATCTGTGCGGACCTGTTCTTGGCCACGACTATCAGCCCGGAGGTGTTTTTGTCCAGCCGGTGCACGATGCCGGGACGGACGGAGCCCTCGATAGATGTGATTTCCGGATAGTGGGCCATTATGGCGTTCATGAGGGTGCGTGACGGGTGTCCTGGGGCCGGATACACGGCGATTCCTGCAGGCTTGTCGACGACTAGCAGGTCCTCGTCCTCATAGACGATGTGCAGGGGCATTGCTTCGGGAATGAGAGCCGGAGAAGGTTCCACAGCGGGCACATGAACTACTATCTGGTCGCCGTTACTGCTGATATAGCTGGGCTTGGAAGGTTTGCCGTTGATGAGGATGTGGCCTTGTTCGATGAGGTTATGCACCTGGGAGCGCGATAGACCAGTTAGCCGGGCAACGTATCTGTCCAGACGTTCCCCGGTTTCTCTAGCAGTGAGAATTATCGTCCTGGCTGTCGACATCAGGAATTGGTTGTGGACTTCCTCATGTGTACCAGCAAGAAATACAGGCCCAAGGCGACCGAGACAACTATGGCCGCATCAGCAACGTTGAACGCCGGCCAGTGGAAGCTACCCCAGAGGCGAACGTCAATGAAGTCTGTCACGTGACCCTGGTGCAAGCGGTCGACGAGGTTCCCGAGACTGCCGCCGACGAACAGACCGAGAGCAATGCGGACCATCCTGCTGTACAGGACGCCGGATTTGACGACCAGATACACCATAGCGGCCGTGACCAAGATCGGCATGAGTATTGTCAAAAATGCGGGAGCGGGCAAGCCAAAAACTATACCTTCGTTGGTGACATGTGTCAGCCGGACCGGTCCATCGCTGGGCAATGATTCCCCTACAGCCAGATTAGCCCGTATAAATAACTTGCTTATCTGGTCCGCAACGCCGATAAGAACAGCGCTTGCCAGGACCGTCCTGGCCGGGCTAGCGATGAGGACTTTTCCCTCTAGCATTCTTGGACTGGGACTTGCAGTTTAGGCAGAGGCTGGCTTGTGGCAGGACCTCGAGCCTCTCCAGGGAGATCTGCTTGCCACAGTGATCACAAAGACCGTAGGTCCCTGCATGGAGCTTTTGAAGTGCATGCTCTACCTCGTCAAGCTGGCCGGCCAAGCGGGTTTCCAGTGCCAGCCTCTTTTCGAATTCAAAAGCTTCGCTGGCTCCTTCTTCCTTCTTACCGTAGGGGCTGCCTTCGCGGAACTCACCCATAGCTGGTGCACTGGAACGCAACTGTTCCAAGCCCTTGCATAACCGCTCACGTTCCAAGGTAAGTCGACGACTAAGTTCATCAAAGGTAACCGGCATTGCTTTCTCCTGTATGATCGTAGGCCGATCTCAATCTAGATATATTCCAAGCTTGACCTAGAAGGGGTCTAATCAGTGCTGGGGACGATAACTAGCAGAACCTGGCCGGAACGCCAGGCTATGGGGCAATTATAACTGCTCTTTTTGTAATAGTCAAGCTTTTTGACTTGATGACGCTTGGTTGATCCTTGTTAGGTTTGACAAGGCCGGTCACAACCTGTAGTTTTTACTATGGCAGGCGCCACCCTTGGCTTGACTGCAAGGAGGAGGAATCGCATGACTTACGAGACCATCAAGGTCGACTGCACCAACCATATCGCCACCATCACCCTTAATCAGCCGGACAAGCTCAATTCCATCGGATTGAAGATGATAGAAGAGATCATCGCTTGTTGTGACCAGCTTGAGAAGGATGGAGAGGCACGGGTTATAGTCTTCACAGGTGAAGGGCGGGCATTTTGTGCGGGTGCCTCCTTGGATGACTTGCAGAAGACCATGCAGGCGAAGTCAGCGGATATGGAGGCTATGCTCAGGAACTGGTTCGCCCTGGCTTGGCGGATAAAGAACGTGGAGGTACCAACCATTGCTGCCGTTAACGGAGTGGCGTTGGGTGGCGGGTTTGCCCTGGCCCTGGCCTGCGACATCCGGATAGCCTCTGAGGATGCCCGGACGGGAGCCGTGTTCGTTCAGCGCGGGGCCAGTTCTGCAGATATGGGTGTCAGTTGGATCTTGCCACGCGTGGTAGGGGCAGGCTGGGCAGCGGAACTCATGTTTACGGGTGACATAATCGATGCAGCGACCGCCGAACGGATCGGACTATATAACCGGGTTGTACCCAGGGAACAACTTGCTTCAGCAGTCCGCGAAATGGCTTCTAAGCTGGCGGCTGGGCCTCCCATTGGTCTAAAATTTACCAAGCGCGCGCTGAACCGTTCCATGTGGGAGGGACTGCAGGCCCAACTGAATTTTGAGGGAGCATACCAGACCCTGTGTTTTCACACCGAAGACTTCAAGGAGGGAGTCAGTTCCTTCTACGAAAAGCGGAATGCCGAATTCAAGGGAAGTTAATGACTGAAAAGGAAATATATGGCGCCGGTCTCGGTCCAGAGTCAGACCCCCGAGACCTTCCAAAGGATAAGCTGGTGGGGCTTCTGCATATCTATGCCAGGATGTACCAGGAGCTGGATAGCATGTGGTTCATGTCGGTGAGGGAGAGAACAGGAGAAACTGATGCGGTCGTCTGCGGTGCCTGGGTCTGGGAGAAACAGAGCAAGCAGGAGGCCAAGCGACTCTCCAGGTATATGGGAACCAATGACGGAAGCGTATCCGGCGTCGTCAAGACTCTTCAGATCAGTCCCTTGGCTTTTACCCATGATTTCCAGGTCGATCTTATTAGTGAAGATGAGGCCCGCGTGATCTTTACACGCTGTCCCTCTCTGGAAGAAATGGAGAGAGAAGGCGGCGGAAGGGGAGGAACCTTCTGTGAGGGCCTTTCCCGTTTTGCCAAGCAACAGTTCGCCTCTATCTTCAATTCCGAGATCAAAGTTACCCCTCTACAAGCCCCTGCAAAGCTGCATGGTACCGATATATGCTGCCAATGGCAGTTCAAGACCGGGTAGCAGATTTTTAGACCTCCTGTCCCTATTTGCCAGGGGCATTGCACGAGCCGTTGGATACCATCTCTCATTCGTTGGTATGGGTGAAACATGTTCCTACGTTTCATCCATGAAGCGGCTTTTGGCTATTACATTTGAGCCTTTTTCTCCTTACGTACGTGGACCGCGAATCTTAGAATAAGGACTCAAGCAGGCCTAGCAGGGTCCAGCTTGGGGAGGTCTATCATGACGTACTCAGACGACGAGTTACAACACATATTCAAGAGGACAGGCGGTTACTGCTTCCATTGTGGGACCAAGCTGGCACTGGGCCACTACCGTTTCTTAGATGCGCCGGGTGCGTGGAAGGCTGTTCATGAGAACAGACTTGGCAATGTTTCCTGCGCCGGCATTGAAGAGATAGTTGCTTCCTGCATAATGTGTAATCGTTCCGAAGAGACTCATCGGGGAAGACATTTCCATCGCAAGCCGGCGGTCCAGAGGCATTCATGGGCTGGCAAGGCTTCATCGGTCGCCGGTCGCCACTACCATTAGGCGGAACAGTGACAGCCGGGGGCAATCCCGGCTGTTCCCCCCTTTGGGTGCCAGATCGAGGCTGAAAGTGCATGCAGCAACTTGATACTTGCCGGCAGCAAGTATCGCCTGATACAAAGTTGGTAGAAGGCTGGGAACCTGGTCCGGGGTGCCTCCCGGGGCGGGAGGCCGGTATGCCAGCAGCTTCCTCCCTAACCTTTTACCTTCTCTTGTCGTTAAACAACATGTATGGAAACTGGACAGGCGGGACAGGGCCCGCAAATTATGGCAAAGGAGGCAAGAATGAACGATTCGGCAGAATACCAGCACTCAGCAAGTTCGGTAAGGACAAAGGAGGCGAGTGCATATGGAAAGGAGGCAGGATGTTCTACTCAGTAAAGATCGGGCTGGCCATGCTTCTGGTCTTGTCCCTGGTTCTGGCTTGTGGATCACCGTCAACTCATGACCCCGTTAACGGTGACCCCGATAATGGAGGCACAGGCACCTTGAGCTTGTACTTGACCGATGCACCGATTGATGCAGAAAACGTCACCGGGGTATACATTACTATCAACGAAATCCAATATCATTTGGACGATGCGTGGGTCACCTTGGAGGAGTTCGAAGGGCCGTTGGAAGTCAATTTGCTCGAGTTAACAGGGGGCATATCGGTGCTGCTGGGCGATTTCGAACTGCCTGCTGGCCATTACACTCAGATCCGCTTCATACTGGATATCCCGGAACCGGGGCCACATCCTCCAACAAGTCCAGGTTGTTATATTCTCTTTGACGATGATAGGCAAGAACCCCTGTTCGTGCCTAGCGGTGGCCAAACGGGTTACAAGGCTACGGGGGCCTTCGATGTACCGGTCAATGGCACGGTAGAGGTCACGGCTGACTTTGATGTGCGCAAGGCTGTTGCTGTTGCGGGTGCTAGCGGGAGATACATTCTAAAACCGACAATCCGGTTGGTCGTGAATGATGAAGCAGGCAGCATCGCAGGCGCTTTCACAGACTTCTCGGGCTACACGAATATCGTGGTATTTGCCTATGAAGATGGTGCATGGCAGGACTCTGAAAAAGACGAACCTGCAGGGGACGAGAACAGGTTCCCCAATGCTGTCACGAGCGGTGCTGTGAGTGCTGAGGGCGAATTCGTGCTGGCCTTCCTGGCGGCGGGTGTTTATGATCTGGTTGTTGTGGAAACGTCAGATGGAGAGTTCCATGGCTTGCTTGGGTTTGTATCCGATGTCGAGGTAGAAAGCAAGGTCGAAACTCAGCTTGAGATAGATATGGCCACACTTGAATCGGAACTGTAGCTTAGCCTCGGAGAAGCATAGAAGTAAACCGGGCTTTGAGTGTGCTCAAAGCCCGGTTTTGCATGTCCGTCTCGCATTGGGCACTACGCTAAATGGTACCGGTGGCTTGCGGGAAGTGCATAGACCTGGTTGACAAGCTTGTCTTTCGGTTAAGATAATGGTCTCCTCATTTAAGAAGAAGCAGGGGGACACTGCATCACCGGAGGTAGTAATGAAAAGGGAAGAAAGTGCCTACGCAGCCTTTGGACAGTATTGGCTTCAAGCCCGCCAGCAGGAAAACACCCGGCTCTGGCTCACGAATGTGCTGCTCATTGTGTTCGCCGCGCTCATCGTTATCACAGCCTGGATGGGAAGAGTTTACTGGTACATTCCCGCCTTCGGCCAGGCATTGGCGCTTTTTGGCCTCTTTGCGAACCACGCCCTGAGGGTGCTTTTCGTACGTTATTCCAGGGTAGCCGGCACCTTGATGGATATGGAGTTGGGCATGGGGGATTACCGGCGCTTCCTGGAGGGAGGCAAATCGGGAGGTATAAGAGGGGCCTGGGAGAGTCTCTGGACGCTGCATGCGGCCTTCGTGGTCTTCTATGCCTTCAGCGTGGCTGGGTGGGCGGCCCTGCTCACCATTACCCGCAACCTGCCCGTATGGTGCGTGATTCTGACATTCTTTGGAGTGCTGTTTGTAGTCATTGCCTTTTACATTCGTTTTCTCTGGCGCAGGGAGCAAGAAGCTGAGAGGGAGCCTTTGGTCCCCAGCAGGAGACATGCCGATAGGGAGAGGGGACGTGACAGGTCTGCCAGACCGGCTTCTCAAGCACAGCAAACACAACAGGACCGTCCACAACGGGCCGGTCAGGGTGAGCGCCGGCATCAAACTGCTACAGCGGGCAAGAAGTGAAGCTCGGGTGGACGGCTATTGTCCTGAAGCGATCTTCACCTCTTCAAGCCGATAGGATTATGGAGATTGCACCCAGGCCGGCATGTTCATACCGAGGGCGGGACTCGAACCCGCACGGGCTGCGATGCCCAACGGATTTTAAGT
>PUNJ01000040.1 GCA_003551705.1 Chloroflexota bacterium
CTTGAATAAATCCAAGACCCGTTCGACTTGCATGCATTAGGCACGCCGCCAGCGTTCATCCTGAGCTAGGATCAAACCCTCCAAAATTTCCTTCCACTATCCAATTGTTAAAGTGCGTTGAGCAACCCTATAAAGATAACCGATTTTGCATATGAGTGTCAAGAGATTTTGCGCACTTTTTCGGGGCGTTCGGCAGCATACGTTGCGTGGTCTCGCAGGGACCGGCATCAACGTCGTATATTCTTTCGGGATGCATCTAGGCGGTCCAGGGTGGCATCGCTTATACCGAAGTGATGAGCGATTTCGTGCCTCAGTACCTTGCCGACCTCTCTACGGACCTCTTCATCGTTACGACACTTGGCCTCGATAGGCTTCTGGAAGAGGGTTATCTTGTCCGGCGGTACCAGGTTATAACCCCTGCCTCGCCTGGTCTGCGGCACTCCTTCATAAAGGCCCAACAGGGTCATGTTCCGGGGAAGACGTGAAAGCTGGACACGCGTAGGGTAGTCCTGGACGGTGATGTCCACATTCTCCAAATGCTTCTTGAATTCATCAGGCAGTTCATCTATGGCTGCCAAAACGAGTTCTTCGAAATGCTCGGTATCCATACAGTCCTTTCTGCTCATACTGGAGGCAGTAGAGTAGGGCATAGAGATAGGGCTCAGTCCCGGCTGGCGACGGCAAAGACAACCTCTCCATCTTCCATGCGCACCTGCATCCTTTGTCCGCAAGTAATGCAGGTAATGGCTCCTCGATAATTGGCTTGGGCGGCACTCAGTGGCACAGGCGTGCCGCACTTCAAACAGGTTAGGCCACTCGTATCAGGCTTCTTATCCACTGAGGCTTGATGGTTCTGCTTATGGGCCATGAACTCCTCGGCAGATTCAAAGGTGAGATTACAGGAAGCGCATCTGAACGGCATGTGACCTCCTTCGGCTCTGTGGAAACGCGGCTGGGAATAGTTAGCCTTGCGAGTCTGAGCTTGTGTAATTAAGTTATAAGCACTGGCCATTATAGCACAGCCAGTTTGTATTCAGGCCTGATCAATGGTGAGTGGCGAATCCTGAACGTTCGATCCTAAGTTCGAACACTACGGGATTATCCGGGTCCGGGCATGCGACCAGTGCCTTCTGTGGGTCTTTTTCCCACGGGAAGGTGCCACCGAACTGGAGGACCTGTGCAAAAGGAAAAAGGGTATAAAAGGCCCAGGAGCACATGCGCTGCGGTGTAGTCTGGCCTACTAGAAACTCGTCGCCGGTATTGTGTTGCGCCTGGCAGATTCCACTCTGTTTCACAACGCGGGCTACGATTACCTGGTCATGTTTCATATGCCTGCTAGACCGAGGGCCTTCGGAATGATCTGGAACTTGGCGGGAAGCCGGCCTACCAGATCGCCATCCATCTCCAGGAGAACCTCTTTCTCGGATGAAGCTTCCAGCCGTTTAGCCTGATAGTACTCTACCTTGTCAAGTTCAAGGTGTGTACCCTTGTAGAGCTTGGGTACGCACCTCAGTCCCTGTAGCAGACCAAAATTTCCTACAGATATGATATCAAACAGGCCATCATCCATCTTGGCTCGGGGGGCTGCATGGAAACCGCGGCCGAAGTACCTTCCGTTGGCAATGATCACATTCCTTGCATCGACCCGGAAAGGGCCGTTGCCGTAAATGGCCAGGTCAATTTCTCTGGCACCATACGTGAGTGCCGCCATGACGATACCCCAAGTGTAGTTGGGACGCTTTCCCAGGATTCGAGGAGAGCGCGCTGCTCTTTGGACCACAACGCCGCCTCCACCGAGGTCAGCGATATTCAGAAAGAAGCGGTGGCATATATTGCCGTCAAGTCCCACAAATTCAGCCCGGCCCACATCGACCATGGTTGTGTGGCCATTGTGTAGGGACTTCGCGATCTGGGTGGTCTCTTTGGGCAGGGCCAGAGTCCGTGCCAGGTCGCAGCCCGATCCGAGAGGAATTACTCCCAGTAATGGGCTTCTTAGGCCCAGTGCTTGGTCACTATAGATGCCATTCACAACCTCGTTTACTGTACCGTCGCCGCCCACGGCCACAACCAACTCAAACCCCGAATCGGCCGCCTCCCTGGCCAGTACAGTTGCCTGACCAAAGGATTCGGTCATCCTGACGTCATGTTGGGAGTGCCCGTTACCGTTGATGTAGCTCTCTATGCGATGCCAGGAAGCTGGGCACCGCCCTATGGCAATTGTGTTGACTATATAAGCAGTTCTACTCAGAATGCCCCCGGGGCGAGGTACTACGGGTTTCTTGCTATTTTACGTCGTATCGCGGGACTTATCAACAACCAAGCGTGCTGTGTGCATGGTTAGTTACTGCCTTGAGTAATTCATTTGAGACAGCAGCTTAACCGGGGGCTTCACCGTTTGGAACCGTTCTTTAACCGGCTTTGTGCTATCAATTCATTAGGGTGCATCTTGTTTGGCTCATGCCCTTCCATGCCGGCAAGAGTATTCAGGATCGGCCAGCTTGGAAGGTAGCTAGTTGTTGGATAGCTTGCAGATAACAAACTCGCTGCTGTGACTATTTTGAGGCTGCCTTTTGGGTTATCCCTGTATCATATCTGTACCTGACGGGAGATCTGCCTTATCTCAGGGACTTCGTCGGAGCCCCGGTCAACTCGTATAGTGAAAGAAATAGGCGCAGTCTGTGCCATGAACTAAAGAGGTGTAAGGAGGGGAGATGCAACAGGAAGCACAAAGCCCTGCAAGAATCAGGGAAAAGGAGATGTCGGGGCGTTTGGAGGAGATGCAGGCAGGTGGGGAAATTCTCATATCTGGTCAGACTTCCATCAGTGACAACGTGATCGCTGCCATTGTCGGAGTAGCCGCCAGCGAAATTGAAGGCATTGCCAGCCTTGGTACGAGTTCGGTGCGGCGGACCATCTCGGAACGTCTTGGTGGAGCGGAACGCAGGACAAGGGGAGTAGCAGTAGAAGTCGGCAAGAAAGAGGCCATTCTGGACATCGAAATGAGGGTTATTTATGGCTATAACATTCCCAATATGATTGTGGAATTGCGTAGCAAGGTAGCTTCGAGGTTGTTGGACCTGACGGCCCTGCGGGCCAAGGCCATAAACATATCCGTTGTTGATCTGGAATTTCCGGAGCGCATGCCGGGCAGGCTTCAATAAAGAGCACCATCTATCCAGATGCAAGACATGTTTCTCGGAGCCTGAGAGGAGGCGCACATGAGAAGACAGGGCAAGATGGTTGCAAGAGCAGGCAAAGCCAGCCATGAGAGTGCGCCGATATCGAGTGGATATGAGGTGGGTGGTGAAACTTCCATAGATGATGATGTAATTTCCTCCGTAGCTGTCATAGCCGCCGGCGAGGTCCAGGGGGTAGCCAGTCTAGGCACGAGTTCCATCAGGCGCACGTGGGTCGAGATTCCCAGTGATATTGGTAAGGTGGGAACTGCGCAGGGTAGCGAGAAAGAGGAAGTGGTTGTCAATCTGACGCTCAACGCCATATATGGTTATAGAATCCCCGATATTGTCAGCCAAATACGCATGAGGGTGGCTGATCGTTTACAGGACCTCATTGGAATTAGCGCAAGGGAGATTAATATTGAGGTGGCGGACATAGAGTTTCCGGAAAGAACATTGCAAGAGTAGGAATAGACGGGAATGAGAACCATGTAATCAACCAGGCTTGCTTGCAAGGCCTTTACGGAAGGGGGTGGAATTGTGTTGGACGCTTTAAACAGAGTAGTGGTGATATTGGTAATCTTGGCGATATTGGCTGCAGCCATATTTGTACTGCTTGTAACCTTGGGTACGGTTGATCCCGATATAGCGCCCGCCGGCTGGTTTGAAGAGCCGTTGCAGAGCGCAGCGGATGCCACAGGATGGACCCGGGTTGCAATCATAGCTATCAGCATTATCGTGGCTCTCTTGATGGTGGTGTGGCTTGCTCGAGAACTCATGCCGAGACGCCGTCGTCCGGCCACTTTTTTGATCAGCTCGGGGGATTCCGGTATGGCTACGATAGACCGTCAAAGTGTCCGTGAACTGTCAAAGAAGACAGCAGCCACTGTCCATAACGTCAAAGATGTTGAGTGCCGGGTGGGTGAGGGCAGGACCGGGCTCTTCATTTCCTGCGATGTTACGGTGGTCATGGGTACAAATATACCTGAGACCAGTGCTGAAATACAGAGCAAGGTAAAGGACTCTGTCCAGAACTATACGGGGCTAGCCATAAGCACGGTCGATGTCAGGGCTAGGTACGAGCCGGGGGAGGCCCGGCACGTCAATCTGGACTGAGGAGGAGCAGGATGGAAACGAGAACCATCGGGATACTGATCGGTATTGTGATAGGGGTTGTCTTCGTATGGCAGGGAGCCTTGAATGCCTTTTTCGTAGCTCTCATAATTCTGGCCGGTTGGATCATAGCCAAAATCGTAACGGGCGAGATTGACTTGCTTGAAACCTACGAGCGATTCCAGGAGGGCAGGCCGAAGCGTCGAAGATAAACATGCCGGAAACGAAGCACTTTTGACCACCGCGAGTCTATGTGGGCCGGACAACTCTGCTCTGCTTTGGCTGCAGACATGATGCAAATGCCGGGCCGATTGGCTATCATATTCTCGTCATGCTGGCCTTGCTGGCAGCCATGAAGGAGGAGATAGCAGGTATCCGGGAACGGATGCTCATAGAGGAGAGCCTGGAAAGACCGGGGTGCCGGATCTATGCCGGCAGTTACCGGTCAAAGCCGGTGGTACTGGCACAGACAGGCATCGGAAAAGACCGTGTCCAGGCCGCTACCAGGGCCGTCCTGGAGCGTTATCCGGTGGACATATTGGTATCAATGGGAATCGCCGGTGCCTTGATGAGGTCTCTGAGAGTCGGCGATGTCTTCATCTGTGCCCAACTTGCAACGAACCTGCCTCCAGGAGATTCGGTCGCGGCGTTGCATTGCCATTCAGCTGCCGGCCTGGTTGCTCTGGCATCGGAGGCTTTGATGACCAACGGAGTCAAATTCGTCACAGGGAAGAGTCTTTCCGTATTGGAAGCCATCATAGAGCCTGAACACAAGCAGGGCCTTGCCGACGATCATGAAGCCGGCGTGGTTGACATGGAGAGCTTCTGGGCAGCCGGAATTGCTTCAGAATATGGCATTCCATTCCTTGCTGTCAGGGTGGTGTCTGATACTTCCTATGAAAGGATCCCGGATTTCGGCCAATTCACCAAGGCAAACGGCGACTTGAAGGCGAGAGAAGCTGGCTTATACTTTTTCAAACATCCCATACACCTTCTCTACATGATTAGGATGTGGCGTAACGTAGCCAGGGCGAAGAGCAATCTGCGGCTGGCACTGCAATCGATCATAGACCTTGTTCCTGAGGATTCCCTGGTCTCCTGCCGTTGAGCCGGTTCATAGTTGTATGCGAACGTCCAGGATATCATCCAACCAGGGTTCAACATTGTCTTGGGGCCCGTGAGCGTCTTCGGCCATATCCGGAAAAGTGAAGAAAAACCGGGTGCCTTTGCCTGGTTCTGAATCAGCCCAGATCGTGCCTCCGTGCTGTTCCACGATCCTCTTGCAAATAGGCAGTCCGATGCCGGTCCCCGGATATTTGTTCCAGCCATGAAGACGGTTGAATATGAGAAATATCTTGTCCAGGAACTCGTTCTCTATACCCAGACCGTTGTCCTCCAGGGTAAAAAGCCAAGTGTCGTCCTGTCTATTTGCCTTGATGTGAATTTGGGGCGGGTCATCCCTTCGAAACTTGAGGGCGTTGTCTATAAGATGCTTGAGAAGTTCCTGTAGCTGTACGTGGTTGGTGAGGAGAGTCGGAAGCCAGTCACTGGTTATCGTCGCATCAGCTTCTGAAATGGTAGGTTGCAGGTCCTCCATGACTTTGTTCAAGATCAGATTACAGTCAACCGGTTCATATTCGAAGCGCCGCATGCTCATCGCGGAGTAGGCGAGGAAATCATTCATGAGTTTGTATAACCGCCGGGCTCCGTCCACTGCATATTCAATGAACTCCTCGGCTTCCTTGTCCAGCCTGCCTCGACAATGGCGGTCCAAGAGTTGTACATAGCTGATTATCTGGCGGATAGGCTCTTGCAGGTGGTGGGAGGAAACATGGGCAAACTCTCTCAGTTCCGCGGTGGAGCGAGCAACGTCGGTCAGGGCCCGATGCAGTTTGATATCCGTGGTCCTTTGCTCTGAGAAATCGTACAGAAGCGCTAGGGTGGCTGATTTTCGCTGGTATATTGTGGGCACCGTAATCAATTCGATTTCCTTGACGGTGCCGTTTTTGCACTTGATACTACTGGTGGTTCTTGTTGACCGTTCGCCGTTACGGGGGCTGCTATCATGCGTCATCTGGACCCAGAAATCACAGGATAGTCCAAACAATTCTTCATCCGAATAACCCGTCATACTTGACATTGCGCCGTTTACGAATCTCAATTCTCCTTCTTGCAGGATTATCACCCCATGTCGGGCATTCTCTGCGATAAAGGAGAATCTATCCTCGGACGCCTTCAAAGCGTCTTCTGCATGTCTGTTCGATACCTCGGAGCTTGCGAACTGCATTTGTTCGCTGGCAGCGACCGGATCGCGAAATTGCATAACTGATGCAGGTATAGCCATGTCATACTCATGCGTTTGCTGAACGCTGTGATGGCCGTACAACGACTGCTGAGGGGTGACGTCCAAAACGAAGCCTGCCAGGACTTCAACGTCTTCTTTCTCGAGCGATATGGCGGAACCTTTTTCCCATACCCACTTCAGCCGGCCTTCCCGTGTACGCAGGCGGTAGACAGAATCATAAGGTCTCTGTGCGGACAGCGCTTGTCCTATTTCCTTGACCACCCGACGCCTATCGTCTTCGTGCACCAGTTCAATATAGCTGACAAGGGCATTATGTTTGAGTTCGTCTGGGGAATAGCCTGTAAGGTTCCGGCAACCTTTGTTCAAGACCAGCATTGTTCTGCGGTCGTCGTTCAGGCTACGGTAGGCCAGGCCGGGGAAGCTGTCAAGAAAATTGACGAGTGATTTGTTTGAAACCTTGCAGGCGGCCAGTTCCCTGCGCATCCTCTGTTCCATGGCTATCTGATCAAGAACGTGCTTCATCTTGTAGGGAAAAAGGCCTGTATAGACATCGTCATAGAGAATACAGTCCCGGGCTCCTTTGCTCATGATGTCGATAGCCAATCTCTGGTCGGCCTCCTCCAGCAGCACGACAAAAGGCGCCCTTGCTTGTATATCGCTAAGAAAGTTGACCAGGTCAGACTGGTTCCCTGTCTCGCCGGATTGACCCCGTCCCAAAGCAGGGCAGTCCAAGCAGACCAAAAGATCGTCCGAGGTTTCGATCAGTTCGATAGCGTCGGTGGTCCTGCTGGCACAAATGACTTGACATCCCGCTTTTTCCAGGCTTGTCTTGGCCAGGTTCCGCAGGTCCCAGTTGTTGATGGATAGAAGGATTTCCGGTTCCACCATGAATTGGTCGTGGTACTCTCTTGAATGACCCATAGCCGCAGTGAACGCAGACTGTTCGCTTTTCTCTGCCGGTTTGCATTTCAACTATCTGATCTTAGTCCCGTAGGCGAGAAGAGACAACAGGGGCAACACCGGCACTGTCTGGATGCAGATACCCAATCAAGTCAGGGCTTGCAAGTACCAGCATGCCAAAAGGACGCAGCACTGCACGCCTATGGTTGGCTTGGAGACATTATGGTAAGGTGCTGCCGCCAAGGGCCCTGGCTGCAGCGATCCCTAGCCGGTCCCGGTGAAGGTGACGGTGCTGAAAGCAAAAACATGGTCCGGGAACCATCTGGGTCCTTGTTTTCATTGAGTCATGTAGTGGAAGCTCAACTGAGCAGGTACCCCCCATCCACGGGTATCACAGTACCGGTTACGTAGTCTGCTGCTGGACTTGCCAGGAAGAGGACTACCTTGGCGATGTCATCCGGGAAGCCGGGTCTTCCCAGCGGTAGCCTGCGCACGAATTCATCCATGAGCTCTTGGGTGGTCTTGCCGGCGGCTTCTCGAGCTATCCTCTCTTGTTCGACTCCCTTGGTCATGATACTACCTGGTGCTATCGCGTTGACAAGAATCTGGTAAGGGGCGAATTCCAGGGCCAGGTCTCTGGTCAGCATGACCACGCCTCCTTTGGAGGCGCCATAATGGGCTACCTCTACATGGGGATGCAGGCCGTCTATGGAGGCCAGGTTTATAATTCTGCCACCTTTAGCTTGCTTGATCATCTCTCTGGCGGCGGCCTGCGAATAGAAAAAGGTCCCTTTCAGGTTAATGCTGAGAACCTTGTCCCACAGCTTCTCCGTAGTATCCAAGGCCGGGCAAGTGGGATACACGCCTGCATTATTTACGAGTATGTCCAGGCTGCCGAAAGCCTTTGCTGTTGCTTCGATAGCCCTGTTGGCGTCTTCGACGCTGCTGGCATCTGCTCGTATAACCTGGGCCTTGCCACCCCTGGCCCGTATCTTTTCAATGGTCTTGGAGGCTTCGTCCAAGTCTATGTCAGCGATCATAACACTAGCTCCAGCTTCTGCCAGCCTGTAACAAATCGACCGGCCTATGCCCACAGCGCCGCCAGTGACTATAGCCCCCTTGCCGCCCAAGTCCAATAGTTCAGCATTGCTCTTTCTATCCAAGGTTCCTCCCTTTCTTTTACTCGAAGAACAGCCTGTTATCCGTTCTTGCCGGCGGTAGCCGGACTCTTCCAAAACACCGGAAAGTCGGGTCCGAATCTTGACTGATTATATTAAGAAATTCCGCCTTTTTAAAGCCTGGTTCCTGCCGGGCCATGTTGGGTGCCTGCACCTGCTGGAATTCGGTAGAACCTCCATTGCCCGCCGGCACCGGCCCCCCTATGATCGATTTATCTTGCAAGCCCGTAATGGAGATGAGATCAGGAGAAAGTAGGTTCCTGTGATCTCCCACCGAACCAGGGGAGAATTCTTAACGGACGGAAGGACCACTGGCAGAGAAGCTTTCTGGAAGCCGGTGGGGCTTCTGGTCTTGCTTCTTTGCGTGCTCCTGGGGTCGATGGGTCTGTCCTCTGCCATGGCCGAGGCCTTGGACTGGGAACCTGCCTTCTGGAACCATGTTGTTGACTCCGAGGGGAGCACGGGGAAGTGGGCTTCCAGCAGCATCGATAGCGCCGGAAGGCCGGGCATAGCCTATTATGAGGCAGAAGAACAAGCACTGAAGTATGCTCGCTGGAACGGCAGCACCTGGGAGCTCAGTGTGGTTGCGGCAGGTATCGGCGAATGGGAGGATGTTGACCGGCTGTACGTGTCTCTGGCCTACGGACCGGGTGATATGCCGGGCATTGCCTTTCATTCCAGTTTGGGGGACAGGAACAGGCTGGAGTATGCCTATTGGGAGGGCACTTCGTGGACTGTGGAAGTGGTGGATAGCGGAATTCAAACTGGGATAGGCACATATCCCTCCCTGGCTTTTGATCGTGAATCCCGTCCTTGCATCAGCTATCACCATCCGGTAACGGGGCTCAAATATGCGGAGCGCACCGGAGACGCTATGGATGGCTGGCAAACTCAGATTGTGGACATGAGCGGCACGGGAGAATACACATCCCTGGCCTTCGATAGTAAGGGAAAACCGGGGATCGCTTACCATGATCGAATCACGAGGTCTCTCAATTACGCTCACTGGTCAGGAGATAGCTGGGAAACGAGTGCGGTGGAACTAGGTGGAAATGTGGGCCGGTATGCCTCTCTTGCTTATGGGCCCGGGGACATGCCGCATATTGCCTATTATGACGTCAACAACACGGCTCTCAAATACGCCTATCATGACGGTGTCTGGCACACATCATGGGTGGATGGCATGACCTGGGGAGAGAAGGTGGGAGAATATGCCGGGTTGGCCTTGCAGTGGGATGACTCTTTGCCAGGTAATTCCTGCACTTGGACCATAGCCTACTATGACAGGGCTCGGGAGCGGGGCAAGGTAGCTATAAGGACGGACGGTGAACCCTGGACGTTTCAGGTTCTTGGTGCAACGGGCCGTTCGGGCGAATTCGTTTCTTTGGCTGCCCAAAATGCAACGGTGGGCATCAGCTATTTCGATCGGGATGAAACCTGTCTCAGGTTCGCGTTTCTGGACCAGGGCCCCCCGCAAGTATCGATAGATCCTGTTCCAGCCTTCATAAATCCGGATTTCATTATGACTGGTACATCGGGGGATGATTCAGGTGTAGACCGGGTGACCGTTACAATCAAGGATATGTCTGCCAACAAGTATTGGGACGGCAACGACTGGGACGCAACTGAAGTATGGTTGACGCCGTCAACTCATAGCCCGGACTGGAGTTGCTGGACCTTTGCCATGATCGGCATAGATTTCGCGGATGGCACTGAATACGTGGTCAAGGTTGTGGCCAAGGATGTAGTGGGCCGGGTTTCTGATACGGCTTATCAAGTCTTCGTTTTTGATGCGACCAGTCCGTTGGCGGCCATTGCAGACGCTGGTTACTTCACTGAGTCGCCGGTCGTACTGAATGGTACCTCTTCGGATACCCCGCCGGGAGCGGTTTACCAGGTACAGATCCAAATAATTGACCCGAGCACAGGGTCCTATTGGAACGGGGACGGTTGGCAGCCAGCCGGCGTATGGCACGAAGCTCGCGGGACATCTTCCTGGAGTTATGAAATTAACGCATCTACCTGGGCTGATGGCATATACATTGTTCGTGCCAGGTCTTTTGACTTGGCCGGTAATATTTCACCTGTTGTCCAAGCAGAGTTCGGTTACGATGCTACAGACCCTTGTCTTGTTCCGCAGGAAGTGCCTGAGTACGTAAGTTTCCTTGATGTTGTAAGCGGTACAGCTTCGGATGAAGCTGGCTTAGTCCGCATCGAGGCACAGGTTGAAGACAAGACTTCGATTCTCTTCTGGAACGGGGTTGGTTGGCAGGAAATGCCTGCCTGGTTGGAGGTAACGGGCACAGAATCGTGGAGTTTGGACACAAGTGAAGTGTTATGGATGGATGGATCCACCTATTCCATACGTTTCCGGGCTTGGGACGTCGCCGGGCGTTCCAGCGTGGAGGAGACATCCCCGTTTGTTTGGGACACAACTCCGCCTTGGGTCTCCCTGGACCCGATCCCAGACTATGTAAACCGGTTGACTGCCATAGGCGGATCGGCAGGCGATTTGGCTCCTGGGTTGCTCAACAGCGTGCAATTGCAAGTCGTTAAGGATGGTTACGCTTACTGGGATGGCGGTACATGGCAGGAAATGCCTGTCTGGAACGTCTTGCCGGGAACAGAAGCCTGGTGTTATGATTTGCCGGCTCTGGACAACGGCGAGTATACCATCAAAGCAGTATCCGTCGATGAGGCCGGAAACGTTTCCGTTCCAGCTCAGAGAAGTTTCGTTCTTGATAGCGGACTGCCCCTGGTTGCGGCAGACCCTCTTCCAGAGTGGACAAACTCCATACCTGTGGTGACAGGGACCGCCGCCGATGCTTATCCGGGCCGGGTTTGCAGGGTGGAGGTCCAGCTGTTTCAGCATGATGGTGCCTATTGGGATGGCACCGGCTGGCAGTTCGAGCCCGTATGGTTGGAGACTGCAGGAACCGAAACCTGGTCCCATGAACTGCCGGCCTTGGAGGATGGGACGTATTTCGTAAAAGTGCGGGCCATTGACAAGGCAGGCAACGTATCGGTGGAACAGTCCATGAGCTTCTTACTTGATCGAGTCCCGCCCAAAGTGTCTATTGGTCCTCTTGAGGGCTGGTTAACCTCCATTGCCGGCACTGCCCATGACTCCGGCAGTGGCCTGGAATCAGTGAGCATTGCAGTTATGGATATGGAGACGGGGCTGTTTTGGCATGGTCTCGATTGGAAGGAAGATCAGGCATGGCATTGTTGCGGCAGTCCTTTCTGGAGTTTTGATTCGTCCAGCGTTCCATGGGTAGGGGACCGCGAGTACATGATAATTGCCAGGGCGGTGGACAGGGCAGGCAATTATTCGGCGGAAACTTGGGCGAACCTTGTACATGATGCGGTCATTCCATCGGTATCCATGCAGAGCATGGCTGGTTATTTGAATGATCTAACCTGTATTGAGGGTACGGCGACAGATGGTCCGGACGGCCAGCTGAGTAGGGTCGAAGTCCAGATAAGAAATGAGGTGGCCCTGGAATACTGGAATGGCAAGGCCTGGCAGGAGACGCTTGCCTGGGTGGAAGTTTCAGGTACAGAAAACTGGACCATGGTCATGCCTTATCTGGCGGATGCTCGGTACACTGTAATTGCCAGGTCGGTGGACAGGGCTGGCAATCTATCGGTTCTGGATTTCGTCACTTTCGTATTTGATACTATGGCGCCGGTCGTGAGCCTGGACCGGATACCGTTGTTTACCAGTGTGCCGCGACTTGCCGGTTCCGCGTACGACAGCGGCAGCGGCCTGGCAGGTATCCATATAATGGTGCAGGAATCGGGTACGGACAAATACTGGAATGGGGCATCTTGGGAAGAAGGCCGGACTTGGCTCCCTGTTGACGGGCTTACGACCTGGCAATACGGGGCGGCGATGCCGGAGTGGAGAGACGGTCTGGAGTATACTCTCATTGCCAGGGCTGTGGATAGAGCGGGCAACCTGTCTGAAACCGGCGAGGCTGCATTCACTTACGATATAAGTCTGCCCACGGTCGAAATAGAGAGGCCCCCGAGCCTGGTAAATACCTTGACCTTGATAAGCGGAGAAGCTGCTGACGCAGGGCCCGGTCATGTGGACAGGGTAGAGATTCAAATTAAAAAGGTGGCGGAATCGCTCTGGTGGAGCGGGATGTCTTGGAAGAACGTGCCGGAGTGGGTCCAAGTATCTGGCAAGCATTCTTGGTCCTATGAAATGCCTCGCCTGGACGATAATGAATACAGCGTAGTTGTCCGGGCCGTTGATGCTGCCGGGAACATATCTCCAGAAGACACTTACTGTTTTCGCATGCATACTGTTGCGCCGGATATCACCATCAAGGCAATGCCGGATTTCCTGAGGACGCCTGTAGTTGTGCAAGGTACAGCTCAAGACGAATTGGGCATAGAGGCGGTGCAGGTCTGCATCGAGAACACCACGGGTGCTACTTTCTGGAACGGCTCCGGCTGGGTGGCTGAGGCGGTCTGGCTGGATGCTTTGGGGAATACCACCTGGTCGTACGCCTTGCCGGATATGTATGACGGACTACACACGGTGTACGCAAGGTCGGTGGACTTGGCCGGCAACTTCTCTGAAGCAAGCGAGCAAAGCTTCATATACAACACCAGTCCGCCAACGGGTTACGGGCCCGCCCAGCCAGTTGACGGAAGTGAACATGCGTCCATTCGCCCCTTGTTGTGTTCGACCATCGCCGTTAACCAGTTTGCCCGCTTTGCAGGTGGGATTGACGGTCCAGGTACGCGATACCGTTTTGAAATCGCCCTTGACCCGGACTTCACCATGTCGGTGCAGACGAGTAATTGGTTGGACCGTGCTGAATGGGTGCCTTCAACGGTTCTAAAGGGTGACAAGTCGTATTTCTGGAGGGTCAAGGCAAGGGATGAAATGGGCAACGAGGGTCCGTGGTCCGAGAGCGCCGAGTTTCTCACAGCGCCTGTATTCCTTATATCGCCCCCGGGGGAGGCTGTAATAGAGGGGTTTTCCGGCGACATAAAGCTCACCGTTTCTGCGCTTAGTACGCTGGACAATGTGAAGATGGCTGTGGTCCATGTAGCTGGGGCTTCTCATGAAATTCCTTGCGTCTTTGCTCCTGCGTCTCGTAGTTTCGGAATTGAGGGTTTCACTTCTTCGGGGAAGGCGCTCGATGAACTGGATACCACATTCAGGGTTGTTGTGCGTTATGGTGAGGCCGATCTGGTAGCGGCTGGTGATGATGCCTCGCGTTTAAGGCTTGCCTATTGGGACCGCGCCCTGGGAAGATGGGAGGAGCTACCAACCAGGATTGATCAGCGAGACCGGACCCTGACGGCGACAGGGGCCCATCTTGGTGAATGGAGAATACTGGTGGGGCCGCCCAGAGAGGGCATGGCCGTGTGGGCGCTGGTAGTGATAATCTTGGATGGTGTGCTGGTGAGCATGGTGGCCGGCTTCATGGTCTGGCGGCAACTGGGTACTGTTAGAAAGACGCAGTATTCCGGGTAAAATCGATGCGGGCATTGACTTAGTGCTTGGAACCGGGACTTGGTCCTGTTTACCTGAGCCTGGTGACACGTATTCCGGTGGTTCCTCTTTGGCCTTGTTGCCCTGGCGGTCCCGGCGGCCCTTCAGGGCCTGGGTCACCCGGATCGCCTTTGGATCCCGGCGGCCCCTGTGGCAAAACGAGCGAGAAGACAGCCATGGCGGCCATTTCAACGCTTCTTGCGTTTATCCGGTAGTCACGTTGTTCTGTGTCAGGAATAGTGATGATGCATGAGAAAGCACCAGCCTCGTCAGTAATTGTGTGCAGGGGCACGGCAGGCACCTCGACGTCGTCTACCGTGATCTTGACAGCAGTCCCGCTCGGGAAACCACTGCCGGAGACGGTTGTAAACCCGGCGCCCTTGGCAGGTGATATGCATATAGCTGGTGAAACTGTAAAGGTCTCTCTGGTGGAGAATGGAAAGGTGGTGATGTAATGAGGTCCGGCTCCTCCGTTAGGGACTCTTAGAAGACCTGCCACCCCATCCTGTGCTTCAGTGAGGCCGGCGTCGATCTCTTCACCGTCATAGAGAAGCCGGAATTCCTTCCTAGCGACGTTTGTCACCGTTATGCGGACTTCAGTCCCGACGGGGCCGCTGGAAGGCCAAATGGTCAAGGTCGGATGGAGAGCAGGAAAAGGTTCCGGTCCGCTTGTCTGCTGAGTCGTCTCGGCAGGGTCATCCAAGTCCTGTTCACAATCGGGCGTCTCGCTTACATTATCTTGCTGGGCCGGGTCTTCCAGGAAAGCCCTCTCCAGCAGCGGAGCAGGCGAGGATACGTGAAAGACGTGATTGTCCGATTTAGGTATGGTGCTGATAGTGTGAGGTCCTGTTGGTGCTGGGGGTATAGAGAATGTTATGTGAAAATTGCCGCTTGTATTGGCTCTGGCGGATGCCATCTCTCTGCCATCGAACCTCACCGTAACTTGCCTATGGGGGAATCCAGTGCCTCTTACTGTTAACTGGGTTCCCGGTATTGCAGAGTTCTCGCTAAGGGAGATTTGAGGTTGGACCTTGATGATGGAAGTGGTGGAAACTGGATCTGTAGTAACCTCATGTTCCCCCGACGTACAATGAGGAATAAGGAATTCACCTGCAATAGACCTTGTTTCATCTGCCTTCAGCAGCAAGACTTCTTTAGCGTCCAACTTGATCGAAACATGACCCGGAGGAAAGTTGTTCCCCAGTACGCCTATTCTGGTCCCGACTGGCCCCATGCACGGTTCCAGACGAGTCTTTGGTACTACGGCGAGCATGGTTCCGCTTATGGTATTGGTGTCCAGTTCTTCGAGAAAAACATGGTAGGTGCCGCATTCTGTGGGAGGTATAACAAGGCTTTGGGAGAACTGAGTACCGTCTGCCTTTCCCCTCAATACAGGTTCCGAGGATACATCATTCCAGTAAACGTTGTATGCTCCGTTTAGGGTTGTAAGAACACCGGACAGGACTATTGAGGAGCCGGCGGCAGCGGCCTTCGGGCTGATCGAAAGCGAGCAGACCATCTTGTCGTCCATTCTTACCTCACGAGTTCTATGTCAACCATGGTTGAGACGTGTTTCAAGTTAACACGTGAGAAGGAGGCATTGCCACGGTGTATGCTCCCACTTTAGTGCACCTGTTTCTGGAAGGCTGCACCCAGGCCAAATAGGAGCCGGGCCCAAGGAGCGGGCCCGGTTAGTTTGTTCTGTATGGCTATATGAGTCCGTAGACCGGAGGTTTTGCCGGTACGCCTCGATTATGGCGCACAGTCCGGCTGCACCGGCTTCTAAGAAAATGCCATATCCGGCTTCCAGACTTGCCAGACTTTGCCGACGAGATCGGGGCTGGGCTTGAGGGTGGGCTTGCCCGGCTGCCATCCGGAAGGTGTTGCTTCGCCTGTAGCACGAACATGCTGGAAGGCCTTAATCTGGCGAATGAATTCTCCGACATTGCGTCCAACGGGCGGCGTCAGTACTTCCATGGCTTGGATAACTCCATCGGGATCGATTATGAAGCGGCCTCGTACGTCAACGCCGGCTTCCTCATCGTAGACGCCGTAGACCGTACCGATACGTCCGCCGGCATCGGAGAGCATGGGAAAGGGTATGCCGCCGGGGACCATCTTGGAAAGTTCTTCTTCCTGCCATATTTTATGAGAGAAACGGCTGTCCAAGCTCATCGATAGCACCTGAACCCCGAGGGATTCGAGTTCGGCATGCTTGACGGCAACTGCCGACAATTCCGTCGGTCAGACGAAGGTGAAATCGCCGGGGTAGAAGCAGAGCACGACCCACTTCCCTCTGTAATCGGAGAGCTTGATGTTTTTGAAATTACCGTCCACGTAAGCCGCGGCTTCAAAGTCCGGGGCTGGTTTACCTATTCGGGCTATCATTTTGGTCGCCTCCTTCATGCTTTCCTCATCGTCGGCTGGCGGTCTTGCTGTCTCTGCGATTGGACCTTTGGATGGTTTGACGCATCCTTCTTGTTCTTCGGTCATGTTTCTCCTTAATCCCATTTGCCTGGATTCTCTGCGGGCAATCTTATCCTATTATACCTAGAAATCAGGCAAGAAGCAGGCCCTAGCGAGAATCAGGACCATGAGCTTGTGAAAGATTCCTTCGTCTGAGAATGTCGCCGAAGAATCTTGACACAATCTATACTCTGTGTGAGGCTATTTATTGCGGTCATGGTGGGGGAGGCCGAATGCCAAAATAACGGATACGGGAGGAATACATGGGCAGACGGTTTTTCCGGGGACTGGGACTTGCACTTCTGTGCATGCTGCTGATTGGTTCAACAGTACTGGTAGCTTGTTCTGATGGCGAGGGGGATAACGAAGTCCTCATTGGCATACTGACGGACTTCACTGGCCCAGCAGCATTTGCTACCACTCCCACCTATGAATCGTTCAGGCACGCCGTCAGATGGAGCCTGGAACAGGACCCCATCCCGGGTTTGGAAGTCAAATACCTTACCTATGACCAGCGAACAGATCCGGCCCGGGTTTCGCCAGGTTATATGTGGCTGCAGGGACGTGGTGTGGATATGATGTATATCATGAGTCCTACCGATAATGCTATTCTTGCTGAGGATGTGATCAGAGACCAGATGCCCGTCTTGGGCAATGCCATTGCGGAAGAGATCGGTGATAACCCCAACATATTCAATTTCTGGGGCTCTGATGGACATACCACGGAAGGGGCCGCCATGTGGATCATGGAAAACTGGGACTACGAAGGAGAAGGGCGCCCTCCCAAGTTGGCCCATTTCAGCTGGACGCATCCAACGGGAGGTTTCCATCAAGCTGGTTTTGCCAGGATGCTGGATTGGTATCCCGATAAGTTCGAATGGCTGGGCGTAGAAGCTCCTCCCATAGGCTCGACGGGCTTTTCGGCTGAAATCAGCCGGATCAGGAATGCCGATTTCATCTTCATCACGCCGGTGGGTGCCATGATGGCTTCATTTATGAGAGAGGCGAGGGACCGGGGATACACCGGTGCATTTGTGAGCGGGACCAACCAGTTTCCGGGTTACTGGCCTCTGGTGCAGGGTGCCGTGGCGGCAGACAAGCTCTATGAGTGCTACTTCCTCTATTATACCCCCTGGTGGACTGACGATGTGCCTTTCATCCAGGAGGCCAAAGAGGCTATCGAAAAATATTCGAGGAATCCGGAGGTAATCTATACCGGCGGTGGTCCTTCGGGATGGTCCTGCGGTTTAATTGCCATCAACGCAATCAGGATCGCAGCGGAGAACGTGGGAATTGAAAACATCGACAGGATGGCCCTCTTGGACGCTTTCGCCAGCGTAGAATTGGACCTAGAGGGATTCGGCAATGTATGGAAGATAACGGAAGATGATGAATGGAATGTGTTCTGCCGCACAGTAAAGGCGTACAAGTGGGATTTGGAGACGTTAAAATGGATGGATGCCGGGACTGAGTGGAGTACACCTCCTTCACTGGCGCGTGACTAACCTGCCCCTTTGGATCGCAGTGGTCTAGTTAACAGGGCCGGGCATTCATGCCCGGCCCTGTTTGCGTATGCCGGGCATGTGTACCCTCGGGATTCCCATCTCAAGCATTTCAGCCCCAACTTCCTTCAGATTCTCCAAAGACAAGTATCTTGGCATACATAATCGTGACCGTTAATCGCGTAATGTGCTCGGTTTAGACTGTCGAATGTGAATTGACTTACCTGACCCCTTGTGATTTCATGTATAGCACAACGGCAGCGGTCGCTATGGGGGCATGAGGCCGTAAGCTCAAGAATAAGGCAGGAGGTATAAATGGGCAGACGGTTGTTCCGGAGGGTGACACTGATGTTGCTCGGGGTGTTGTTGATTGCTTCCACTATCGTGGCGGCATGCGGCGAGGGTGAAGCAAGAATAGGCGAGATACAGATAGGCATTCTGACGGACTTCACGGGGCCGGCAGCCTTTGCAACGGTGCCGACAGTTGATTCCTTCAAACATGCTATCAGGTGGTCCCTGGAGCAGGACCCGATAGAAGGGCTGGAGATCAAGTACGTTTCCTATGACCAGAGGACGGACCCTGCCAGGGTATCGCCGGGTTACATGTGGCTGAAGGGACGCGGAGTGGACATGATGTATATCATGAGTCCAACAGACAACTCCATTCTGGCCGACGACTATAGGAAGGATGGGATGCCGGTCATTGCTTCAGCCGTGTCCGAAGAGGTTGGTCCTCATCCAAACATATTCTACCTGTGGGGTTCGGACGGTCACGGTACCGAGGCCGTGACGCAGTGGATCATGGACAACTGGGACTATGAGGGGGAGGGCCGTCTTCCGAGGATCGGCCATCTGAGCTGGACCCATCCAACGGGAGGTTTCCATCAAGCTGGTTTTAACAGGATGGTCGAGTGGCATTCTGACAAGTTCGACTGGGTGGGCGTGGAAAGCGTGCCTATCGGTTCCACCGGTTTCGCCGGCGAAATCAGCCGGCTGCGGACAGCCGATTTTATTTTCACAACCCCGGTGGGCGCAATGTTGGCCACTTTCATGCGAGAAGCCAGAGATCGGGGATATACGGGAGCCTTCGTTAGTGGGGCCAACCAGTATCCAGGTTACTGGCCGCTGGTAAAGGGTGCAGTGGCCGCCCACCAACTCTACGAGTGCTACTTCCTCTACTGGACTCCCTGGTGGACCGAGGATGTTCCTTACATACTAGAAGCCAGGGAAGCCACCGATAAGTATGCCAGGAATCCGGAGTTGATCTACACGGGCGGTGGTCCGGCAGGGTGGTCGACAGGAGTATTGACTATAGAGGCTATTAGACTGGCGGTGGAAAAGGTTGGACTGGACAATATTGACAGGGCCGCCATACTCGAGGGTTTCGAATCGATTGAGATGGACATCGAAGGTTTCGGCAATACATGGAAAACTACCCCGGACGACGACTGGAATGTGTACTGCCGCACGACGAAGGCCTACCAGTGGGACTTGGAGAAGTTAGAGTGGATTGACGCGGGGACTGATTGGATAACACCCCCGTCTCTGGCTCGCGACTAATTCGGTCATAAACCGGATACTTTAAAGGCCGGGTCCTCAGGGGCCCGGCCTTATTCCTTTTGCCCGTGTCCATGGCTGTCGTAAATCGGGTCGCAGGCTATAAAGGCATCGTCATAGCTCTGCTGGCCTGGTACGCCTCGCCAGCTGGTTCTTACCCATTTTCTCGAGGGGCCAATGCCCAGGAACTACCGTCAGGCAGAGACCTTCTTCACCAGGAGGATAAGCCCCTTGACATCAATCACGAGGACTTCGTCATTGATGTCAATCTCGTGCTCCAAGGCTGAGGCCTTCCATATTTCCCCTCTGATCTTGATTGTACCCTCGGGCTTCAGCGGGGAAACTACCTTGCCTCTGCGACCGATCATTCCTTCCTTGCCGCCTACTTGTCTCCTCCTGGATATTGACAGGATTATGCGATGTACAAAGAGCACCCATATTGCTGATGCAACTATAGTGATGGCGATTACCGTTCCAGATATGTTTACACCAAACCGCCATAGAATGTAAATCGCGATAGCGACTACTACGATTTCGTCCAAGGCCAGAAAGAAGGCTTTGAGCAGGTTACGCATGGAGAAATGTTACCATAGTCGCCGCTAAGGTCCCATACCGGGGCTGGTCAAATCAAGAAAGACATTGCCTGAAATAGTCAATATAACCGGCAGGATCGAATTTGAAGTTCTGCAGCAGCTTCGGGTCCGCGGACTGCTCTTCCAGGTGCCGTCCCAGTTGTTGCAGGATTTCCTTATCGCTCTTACCTTCCTCTACACACTTATGGACTATGTCACGAAAGGCCCTGCTGTTGCCCCGGACCTCTTCGATAAGTCGATTCGACGGGTTGGCCCTCTCACCGATATGGGAGAAGAACAGCATTTCAGGACCGAGTTGGGACAGCCTTTCGATGGAGTCAAGGTAAAGATACGGGTCGAAGGGAGGTATTCCTGCCGGAAGAACGATCTCCGAATTATCGTCCACAGGAAATCCCAACGCCTCTCCACAGAACAGTCCCCTGGTCAGGGTGTCCATTATGGAAATGTGGTGGTAGGCGTGTCCAGGGGTATAGTAGACGGACAGGGTGCGGCCGTTCTGCTGGAAGGTTTGACCGTCTGCGACGGGCTGTACCTGCGCTTCGGGCACGGGCATAACAGGGCCAAAGAAGTCCTCGCAATCGGCGCCGAAAACCATGCGAGTTGCCTGGATCAGCCTGGCGGGATCTACCACGTGCCGTGCCACTCTGGGGTGGACCACTATCTTCGCCCACGGTAGCTCCTTTGCCAGATACCCAATGGCACCGGCATGATCGACGTGGATATGGGTGGGTATGATATGAGAGACTCGTTCCAGGTCCATGCCAAGTTCACCAGAGCTTCTGACAAGTCTGGCAGCTGCGGTGGTTGCACCTGGTTCAATGAGGATCAGCCTGTCCATCCCCACAATGTAGGTTACCTGTGGCATTTCGAAATGCGGTACTTTGCCGCAATCGATGATGTAGGTGTCTTTAGCAAGTTCTCTAATCTCCGTCATGGTCCACTCTCGAAGCCCGTTTCTAGTTTATGAGTACCTGGTCTTCGCAACCAGGACATTTATACCAGAGGTCGCCGGCCAGTCCAGGCAGGTAGGCATCTCCGCCGGACTCTTCGTTCTTGACATATCTTTCGCTTACCAGTGCCTCTCTAATGCCTAGATAGGTCTGGCACACAGGGCAGAGTACGTGCTCCTGCTCATAGGGCTTCCCCCGGTTAAGGATATCGCGTGCATCTTTGCAGTATGTTGATCCGCTCTTGACGATGTCCAGCAACACCTGTTGTGCCGGAGGAGATCCAATGTTTCCCAAGGCGTTCAATATAGTGTAAATGAGGATACTCGCACCCGTGCTGGTAAGCATTTCGTTAAGGGGTTGCACTGCCTCATCGTCCCTGAGGTAACCGAGAGTCTGGATGCATCCTTGGACATAGCCCCAATTCTTGTCTGCGAGACCTTCAAGTAGCGTTGGCGTCACCCCGCGATCGGCAATCAGGCCAAGCGCCGATGCACTTTGCTGGACCAGTGATTCATCTTCTGATCTTAGATTGAGTAGCAGTGTAGGAATCATCTCGTCTCTCACCTGATGGGACTTACGCCATCCCGTGTCTATCTGGTCCAATGCATCGCATGATAAGCGCTGTCTGGAATATGATTTGCCTTGCAAGAGCATCTTGAGGAGGGCCTGCTTGGCTTCTGGACTGCCGACAGCGGCCAAGCCACTTGCCAGCATTCGTTGGGTTTGTTTGTCCCCCAGACCCATTAGATCAACCATGTAATCGATGGCAGGCTTGCCCAACTGCGTAAGTTGCTCCCAGTCTCCTTTCTCGGTCAAGTAGATGACCTGTTCTTCGGGAGTTTGCGGCTTCCACTGGAGGTTTTCCAAGAGTTGAACAGCTTCGCTCCTTGTCGAAGCTTCTTTTCCGGAGAGCATCTGTATGCAGGCATCTGTCAGTTTGAGTGCGGTTTCACTCTTCTGCCATGCTGGATCGATGGCGTGCAACGAACGCAACGCGGCTTCCCGTGAGCTGGAGTTCGCATTTGTCAGGGATATGATCAGAGCGTGTATCGACTCCTGAGCATCGCTCCCCTTTTGCCAGTTGGGGTCCGACTGGTTCAAAGCCTGCAGTGCCGCATTTCGTACAGAAGTTATGTCTGAATTGAGGCAAGTTAGCAGCGGGCCCGTGCTTCTCCGGTCCCCGATTTTCCCCAGGATGATGGCTGACAGCCTCTTTATCTCAGGATCGCTGTCCTCCAAGGCTGCCATGAGGTTAGGAACGGCATTCCTGGCAGCGTCGCTGGAGGGCCAAGTTTGATCTATTGAATTAAGGGCAAGGAGGGCCTGTTCTCTGACATTGGAGGACCAGTCTGCCAGCCTGCAGACAAGCGACGTTACAGCCCGGACGTCTTTGAGTTTGCCCAGCGCCTCTGCAGCCGCTCCTCGCACACCGGCATCACGGTCTAGAAGGCTATCCATCAAAGGAGCTACGCAAGTGGGATCGCCGAGAGCCCCAAGCCTCTCTGCGGCCTTTCTTCTTGCCTGGCTATCCTCACTGTTTAAAGAGGCAAGCTTACGCCTGGTTTTTAAAGATTTGAGGAGACCCATGTCCTTCCCAATATTGATCGGTTAGGGTCCAGATCCCCCGCCTTGCCAGTGATGCACAACAGTCATTCAAGCCTAAATCCAAAGTCTTTGGTCGATTATACAATAGTATGAGTTTAAAACAACCGGTCTACTCTTCCGATAACGGGAGAGTCTCTTATCTTGAGTTCCGCCCGTAGAAATCTACGTAGCCAGATATGCTGGCTTCGACTATGGCAGGTATGTCCTTCTCGGGGCAGTGGCTGGCAGAGTATCGGCGGATGCGACCATTAATCGCGTTGTGACCTTCGCCGGCCTTGAGGGCCTGACGAATTATTCTAGCATAATCCGCACATATCATTTTTACCATACTTAAGAGTCTTCGTACCCCCGTCTCAGCCCCATGATGGGCATAGAAAATGATGTCGGGCGAAAGCCCAGCCAGTTTGTCAATGGTCTCCAAGTAGGCCTCCGGATCAAATGGTGGCAGCCCGACCGGAAAGGGAATATCCGGTGTTTCATCCGCAATATAGCCAAGGGCGTCCCCGCAGAAGAGACCATGAGTAAGGCTGTCCATGACAGCTATATGATGGGTAGCATGACCGGGTGAGAAATAAATGGTAAGGGTCCTTCCATTGAGACGGATTTCCTGCCCATCGAATGCCGGCAAGACCGTATTCTGCGGCACCGGAAGCACTGGTCCCAGAGTATCTTCGAAATCCGGTCCGAAAACTGCGCGAAAGTTCTGGACGATCTTGGCCGGATCTATCATGTGGTTTATGCCTTTGGGATGCAGGACAACCTTGGCATCAGGCATAACTTTGGCGAGGAAACCGGTCCCTCCGGCGTGGTCGAGATGAATATGGGTGGGTATGATGTAAGCGAAGTCTCCGGGTGCCACCCCGATATCGGGGCAACCATCCAGTATTTCTCTGGCTGCAGATGTTGAACCGGGATCTATTATGACAGGCGTTTCACCGGTCAAGATGTACGCGACCTGCCGGAGTTCGAATACCGGGTCTCTACCGCAATCGAATGAATAGGTCTGATCGCCTATTTCTTTGATCTCAACAGGCATGATGGACGAACTGTATGCCGAATACCTCATGATAGCAGAGGTGCAGGGAAATGCAAGCTTAAGGGACTGACGGTAAGGGTGGTCTGACTACAAGCAACGGCAGTGATGAGGCGTCTATCAGTTTGGATGCAACACTGCCAAAGGCCCATTTGGTGATACCTGAGTACCCATGGGTAGACATGGCTATCAAGTCAACGAACCTCTCCTCTGCAAACTCCAGGATGGTTTCGGCCGGCTTTCCAACGAGCAGGGTGGAAGAGGCATGGAAACCCGCTTTGGCGATTGTAGCCTCTACATCGCGCAAGTAACGCGCTGCTTCCCGCTCGAGGCCGGACTTGAGTTCAAGCGAGTAGTCCGTACCTCGCTTGTACACGGGTGCACCGGGCACATGAACAGGTTCGATGACACGCAACAGCAAGATCTCGCCGCCGTCCTTGGCAAGCTCAAGGGCGTAAGGCACTATTTGCTCAGCGAATTGGGAACCGTCCAGAGGCAGGAGAACCTTCTCCAGAGTGATTTGTTTCCTGCGCTCCAGTTCTCTGGGTCGGATAAGTAATACCGGCAGGCGTGAATTTCTGATAATCTTGTTGGCTATGCTCCCCAAGGGCCAATACCCCGTTCCTGTGCTGCCGTGAGTGGAGATCAATATGAGGCCGACTTCATATTCGCCGGCAAAGTCCAGTATGGAGGCCGCTACATCACCAAAAACGCAGAGCCCCGTCACGTCCACGCCCTCGTCTTGTAATGAGTGCGCTGTCTTGTCCAGGTAGGCCTGAAACGGCTTTTCCAAGGGATCTCCGGGGGCGCAGGCACTGAGCAACAGGAACTGGCTGCCGAGTTTCGCTGCCAGCTTTCTCACATACGGTAAGGCAGCCTCAGCCATGCCTGACCCGTCGAGGGGCACCAATATCTTATCGTAGAGTTTTGTGCTCAAGGTTTTCGGAACACCTGCTTTTCGCTCCAAAGACCACCTCCTCGCGCCATGGCCAATAGTCCCTTCAAGTCAATGATGGCACAAACTACGTTGCGAAACCATTAATGCAGGTTAAGATATGGTTTCACGATTGCCTGGGTTGAACAATACCAGGTCCGGACCGTATTTGCTTTTTGGCTATCCTATTCCGGTCCTGTTGGTCTGGCCGCCTTCGTAAAGGTCTTTGGGGTATACTTGCTATAAGAAGGTTGGCGTGGAGGTTCTATGCCTATTGCTAAGGTGGGGTCTATTGGCCTCTATTATGAGACACATGGACACGGTGAGCCGGTAGTGCTCATCATGGGGCTTGGGGGTGGTGGCAGCATGTGGTGGCATCAGGTGGCAAGCTTATCGCAGGAATACAGAGTTGTAACCTACGACCATCGTGGTGTAGGGCGCAGTGACCAATCACCAGGCCCCTACACGATGCAGATGTTTGTCGATGATGTAACCGGGCTCATGGACCACCTGGGCATTGGCATTGCTCATGTCTACGGTTTGTCGATGGGAGGCATGATAGCGCAGCAATTGGCCTTGGACCGGCCGGGGAGGGTCAGCAGCCTGGTCCTGGGTGCTACTTGTTGTGGCGGGACGCATTCACTGTTGCCGTCCCCGGAAACTGTACAGGTCCTTGCCCGGATTGCAGAAATGCCTGCCGGGGAGGCCATGGAGGCAACTGCGCAAGCCATTTTGGGTACCTCGTCCCTGCCAACCAGACAGGAACTCGTCAAGGAGATTATGAAGAGGGGCGCGGAATGTCCACCCTCACGGCGCGGCCTGAAAGGCCAGATGGAGGCTCTGGCCTTCTTTGACGTGTATGAGCGTTTACACGAAGTGAAGGTACCCGCTCTGATTCTGGCGGGGACGGAAGATGTCTTGATGCCGCCGGAAAACTCACGGCTACTGGCATCACTCATACCATCTGCAGAAATCGTGCTTATCGAAGAGGCAGGTCATTGCTACATCTGGGAGGTCCCAGAAAAGGCGGACGCAATAGTGCTGGACTTTCTGAGAAGGCATTCGCTGCCTGGTCAAGCAGAAGTTTACTAGTCTGGATTGGATCTCGAGCCGCCGGATCTAGCTTCCGTTCTGCCCGGTGGCCAGGTCCTTTATTCTGTCCAGGAGTTGGGCCTGGCTAAAGGGTTTGGTAATATAGGCATTGGCTCCCGATCGCAGTCCCTTTTCTATCACTGCCTGGTCACCCCAGACCGTCAGGATCAGAACGGGGACTTGCGAAAAAGTCCGTATTCTTGCCAGAACTTCGAAGCCGTTCAAGTCGGGGAGACCGAGGTCAAGAATAACTACATCCGGCGACTCGGTTCGCACCATTTCTACCCCACGCTCTCCGAAGGTTGCATGGCGGAAGGCGGCTTCCGGCATGCGGACTTGGAGCGCAAGGGCGACGGCTTCGATGACGTCAGCGTCGTCATCAATCATGAGCACCTTCATTCTGGTCCCCATTTCTGCTCCTGGCTTTCGAACTTCATTGCCGGGTCAATCCGTTCCTGGTTCTCATACCAGTTTCCAAGACATCTACTGCTTGTGCATATACCATGCGGGCTACCTCATCAGGATCGGCCTGTCTATCTCTGGCCTCCTCCACCCACGGCGTTATACGGTGGGTGAACTCAGGAACAACGGTAGACAGTGGCGGAATATCGAGGGCTCTCAGGTTGTCATGTCCCCAGTTGTCCAGGGCCATGTAGCATCCCAGGAAGATGTCCCTCAGTTGCAGTACGGCCGGCTTGTCAAAAACGTCGAACTTATGACAAAAGTGGAAGCGACAGACTATGGGCCTTACCCGGTGAATGGGGCAGATGGTGAAGTGCGGAGCGTAGAGTTCACAACCCACATCCTGGCAACACAGTCCTCCACAGTCGTCGCAGACTCGTTCCCGGGCAGCAAAAGCCTCCATACGGTGCAGTGCATCTGACACCTCTTTCCCGAAAAGCTGTTGAATGAGGCCGTAATCTACAAAGACTACCTGGGGGAAATGGTCCACTTGCCTGAGGAAGCTTTCTATGGCATAGCTGCTGTCCATGACCTATTCCAATATAACGGTTGGACAGCTTTCTAAGCAAGAAATGCTGTTTACTGTGAGTATAGCGGTTAGACACAGTCCTGCCTTGCGTCTCAATCGTACCTGGTCGAGAACCGTTTGTTCTCATCCTTGCACAGTAGTCGGACAGCTTGGCGACCTGAGTAAAGGGCAGAGGGGACAGTGCCGCCAGGCATAACCCACTGCCCTGCCATGTAGAAGCTGGACAGTCCCGGCAGTGTCCGGGGCAAACTCTGCTTCAGGATTTCCGGAGTGGGCATCCATCCCATGTACGCCCCGTGGTGATTCATGGTATGACGCCAGGTTGTGAAAGGCGTGGCTACATCAACCATTTCAACCAGAGGCGAGATGCCGGGATACACCCCTTCAATTCTCGAAAGGACCTCCGAGGCCACCTTCTCTTTCTCTGTCTGGTAAAGGCGGTGGTCCCGGCGGAGTTCGTTCCAATGGTCCCAGTCTGACTCGAAGCGGACCTGCAGAACGGTCTTGCCAGGTGGTGAGAACTTGCGGCTGTGATTATATATGCGTAACCGCATGTAGTCCGCGGAACTTTTGCCTGTCACCAGTGGCTGGGGGAGTTTGATCGTGCTCAACCAGGGTTCGCCTTGAAAAGAACTTACTACCCCAAGACTTGTTATTACCTGAGGACGAATAATCTCTGAGTTCCGAAATCTGCGTTTCACGCTCTCATCCATATAGCGCCCGCTCAACAGCCTGAGGACCGTGTTGTAGCTATCTCCGGCCGATATTACCGTGTCGGCATGGTGCTGGCTACCATCGGAAAGCTGGATCCCTGTCGCCTTTCCTTTCTCCACCAGTATTCCTTCCACGGTGCTCGCGTAATTCACATTTCCACCCAGGTTCTTATAGCGTTCCACGAGCGGTTGGACGAAAGTGGAGCAGCCACCATCAAGTAGTGCGAGTTGATCATCTGCATGGAGGGCCAGCAGGAGGACCAGGAACCACACTGGGGCGTCAGGGACATATAAGGTCTCCAGTATGTGCTTCAACCAGGGTTCATGTATAACGCGTGCGTAGCTTCTTATCGAGGAGGCATTGGTTCCTGAGAACTCATGCAGAATCCGGCGAAATCGCCATCCGAATTTGATATGATCGAGGTTGTTGTACAACTCGGCAGGTCTCTTCAGGCCGATATGGCTCAGGTCCAGGCCCTGCAGCCGGCGCGCGCTGGACAACAGGTGTTCTATTTTTCCGTGGTCCGATGGGAAAAGCATACCAAGCTCTTCTCCCAAACTTTCCAAATCAGCCGTAATCTCGAGTTTGCGGCCGCTCTCAAGGTCTACAAACCTGCCCAGGCTGGGGAGGTCCGCAAAAACACACGTATCCTGGATACCAAGCTCACGATAGATTCTGTTCAGGGCTGTTCCGGCTTTGTGGCCCGTGACCAGCTGAAAACCGCCGTCTATCAGGTAGTTCTTCCTTACCCAGGAAGCCGCCACGCCGCCGGCTGCTGTGTGATGCTCGAATATCTGGCTCTGAAAGCCGTTCATCTGGGCATAACAACCGGTGGCAAGCCCGGCCAGTCCCGCCCCAATTATGATGATAGATCCAGACATGTAACGCCCGAGGCCATTTTGACCGAAGGGCGTTCTTGTGTCAAATGAGATAGATGTTTGGCATGGTCCTTAACCATGCACGTATTGCAGGAACTGCCCGCTTGGAGCGGCCTGAAATACTCGTTCGTTCGCCATCATCTGATATACTATTCTCTGAAGGCCCAGATGAGAGCAATGATCCAGCCTACAATGGTCCATCCCAGGAAGATATTCAGCAGGACGATTGCCGTCGAGTTTCTGGATTTCCGGATCAGCGCGATGATGGTTGGCAACAGATATATTATGATACCGAAGAAACCGAATTCCCACATGCTACCAGGTTAGCACCCGACGGGTTAAGAGCCGGTATAGAGACCTTTCAACCTCATCCGCTACAGGTTACATTGTGCGAAGGTTCATGAGTTTCCAGTTCCTTATCGAGAGCGAGGTGCGATTTGGACGTAGTTAGAAAAGTGAGGAAGAATCTGGAAAAGAGTCGCCAGGAAGCCACGAAATACCATGAGCAGGGAAACGTGGTTATGGCCAGAACAGAGTATGCCAACTGTGCTCGACAATTGCGGTATCTGGCCGGCCTGTCAAAGCCGTCACTAAGAGAGGGCTTGATCAACGAGTCCAGAAAGTACGATGAGCTGGTCGTGTCACTGGGAGGTCAACCGGTGGCACCCCCTCATGGTCCTGGGCTTTCTGCTCCGACGGTGGAGTCTCCTGGTGTGACAGGGCAACAATCGAAGTTGCAGCACGCTGTTCTTGCAGAGAAACCCAAGGTAAACTTTGCTGGTGTGGCCGGTCTTGACGAGGTCAAAGAGCATATAAGAGAGGCTATCATAGACCCTTTCGTATATCCTGATGAATACGCTCATTTCGGCGTACAGCCGGGTGGAGGTATCCTTCTTTATGGTCCTCCTGGTTGTGGCAAGACCATGATAGCGGCTGCGGCAGCGTCGGAAGCCGATGCCGTGTTCATAAGCCTCAAAAGCAGTGATATCAAGAACATGTACGTTGGAGAATCCGAGAAGAACGTGAAGACTGTATTTACCATGGCGGAACAGTATCCACGGGCAATCATCTTCTTTGACGAGATAGATGCTTTGGCCTCCGAGCGCAGTTCGCGCATGGAGGTGCACGAGCGAAGCCTGGTGAGTGAATTGCTGGCGCAGATGGACGGCTTGGAGGTCAAGGGAGAACCGAGGAATGTCCTGGTCCTGGCGGCCACCAACCGTCCATGGGGTATAGACATTGCTCTTCGCCGGTCAGGCAGGTTCGATACCACGATCTTTGTTCCACATCCGGACCGTCCTGCGCGTCAGAGGCTGTTGGAAATCAATTTGCAGGACAAGCCGGTTTCGGCATCTGTCAGCCTGGACCGGTTAACCGACTTGACAGAGGGTTACGCCTCCTCGGAAATAGCCGGCATATGCCAGAAAGCTGCAAGGATACCTTTGCGGGAACGCATAAGCGATAACCTGCCGCGGCGGGAACTGGTAATGGCGGACTTCGAACAGGTGCTGGAACACACTAAGACGGTGTTGGATTCCTGGTACAGAAAGGCGCTCAAGGAATTAGCACACTCGGAAGAATCAGAAACCTTTGCCGAGCTCGTGCTGATGGCACAAGGCTACCGGTTTCGGAAAGAAAGATAGTCTTGTAGACCATGCTATCCCGCTTAGGTATCTTCAGGGTGAATGGCCAATGAGTCGTGCCCCATGTAGAGCTTGGGTTTTGGCGTTCGGAAGCTCTTGTTAGGTATCTCCAGGTGTTGCACGTCCACTCTCTGGGCGTCGCAAGGGAGGGCTACCAGTTCCTGCCGGTTCGAGTAGATACCTACGTAGACGATGTTGGGATAGACACTGAACATGTCCTCCATTTTCTGCCGCAGGCTCAATCTGATTGTGGGGTTGCCAAGGAATTCCCCCCAGCCGATGAATCGGTGCAGATGACAGGCGATGATACTTGGGGTCTTGGCTGATTCTGCTGCCTCACTGACCATTGTCTCGATTTCACTCTCAAACGGCTGGTATTCGCCTTTGGAAATGGAGAATATGGCCAGCCTGTCAGGCTTTCTCTCACGTTGCGGTGTGAACCCGGCTATGTGGACGAAGAGATCGCCGGATTCCTTGGCAAGCAAAGCATTCATCTCTGTCAGGGACAAGCCTTCATACAGAGTGTCCATCTTGAACAGGTCTATGCTGAAGGAGGGCGTTTCAGTTTGCTTGAGAAGCTGCCAGCCGCCCCGAATGGCGGGTCTGAGCAGGTCCAGGACCGTGTCGATCTCCCCTGGGGCTGGCTCTTGTTTCAACCTCAATGCCATTCTGTAGCTATACCGGGAGTCTTGGACCATGCGACAAAAGCACCCGAACACGTACTGGGCCAAGTCGAAGGAGAGGCCGGACCTGGCCAGGGCACTGGTAGACTTGCAATGGACGTCCATGTTCTCCATCCCTTTTCGGAGCGTCATTTGCGGTCCATCCCTGTCTGTTTCCGGATCAAGGAACAGCAGATGCAAATCGTGTTCCGGATACCGCGTCTTCAAGTCTGCAGCCATCAGCAGTTGATGAAGGAACTCGCTGTACTGGTCTGCTGTGGAGAGCTTGGTCTTCAAATGGTGGGAAAAGACTTTAGCTGGCATGGTAGACCAGTAGCCTTCGAAAGCATAAATGGCAGTTACCAAATGCTCCAGCAATATGCTTGGCTCCAAGTACTTGGCGGTGTGGCCTAGCGACAGATCCCTGGGTGGTCTGGGGGTGAATTGACTATGGAGCAGGGGTATTACCGTTGGTGTATGCGGGTGCCTGTGCGCCCACATGCCTTCCGGACTGTGCATTAGCCTGAAATGTTCGTATTCCTTGATGCCAGAGGAGACCCATTCTTCTCCCAGTACGTCGATGAGTCCATGTACTCTTTTGGTGGTCAGGTTGGATTCGAAAGAGGCCATCTGCCTATTATACTACGACGGCGTTGCCAAGTCAGGGTTCTGGTCCCTGGCCTCTTTCTTTTCGCGAGGGAGCTTCCGCGGGATACTGAGACCAAAAACAGTCCCCTCTCCCTCGCTGCTCGTAACCCAGATGGAGCCTCCGTGAAGTTCAACCAGCGTCTTGGATAATGCCAGGCCCAGGCCCAGTCCGCTTTTCCGTCCTCTTACCCCCTGAGGCCGGTAGTATGGATCGAAGAGCCGGGCTTGCTGCTGTGCAGGGATGCCGGGTCCTGTATCCTCCACTTCGACAAACAGCATTTCACTGCCCTGCCGGGCTCTAAGAGTCACATGACCCTGGTCGGAAATGAACTTGATAGCGTTTTCCACCAGGTTTTGCAGGACCTGTCTCAGCCTGTCCGCATCGGCCCAGATTGCTGACAGGCTTGCGGGCAGGTCACACTTCAGGACTACGTTCTTCTCTGCCGCAAGTGCCGCGAAGTCATCATAAACGGTCTTGAGCAGCAGACTGGGGTAGATGGCCTTTAGATCGAGTTTCAGAATGCCCATCTCGCCCCGGGCAAGGTCCATTAACTCATCGATTCGCCTGTTCAGGGAATGGGTACCCCGCCTGAGGTTTCTGGCCATTGCCAGGGCGGGCATCTCAAGATTGTCTGAAAGAAGTTCGCTGGAGACCATCATGGAAGTCAGTGGTGTCTTGAGTTCGTGTACCAGGCCCCGCAAAAACTCGGTCCTCTTTGTGATCTCATCTTCAAGTTCCTGGCGAAGCCTGGTTTCCTTGGTGTAGGCTTCCTGCAGTGCCTGCTCGGCCCTCTTGCGCTCCGAAATATCTCTGGTCACTACGACGAAGCCCGTTGGCGTGCTGGACAGGTCCTTGAGGACGCTGACGGTCAACTCCGCCGGGAACTCGGTGCCATCCTGCTTTCTCAGCGTAAATTCCGAGTAATACGCCGAGCCTTCTGCCACAGTTTCCGGCAATCGTTCAAGGGCTAAGGGGATCTCATCGGAGGCTATGTAATCAAAAGCAGGCTTGCCGTAAACCTCATCCTTGTTGGCGATTCCGTAAATCTCGATCGCTTTCCTGTTCACGTCCAGAAGTTGACACTCCAGATCGGTAACAGTGATACCTTCGCCGACGGACTCGAAAATGAGGCGCAGTCTTTCCTGAGACCTCCAGAGCGCGGCTTCCACACGCCTGCGACTGGTGACATCACGCATGACGCCCATGATGGCGGGCCTGTCCCGGTACGGGATTTCCTTGGCGAATATCTCCACGTTCCTGACCCGGCCGTCCTTGCGCACCATTTTCATATCATTCATTCTGGACGTATGGTCTCCCATTTGCCACAGGCGAAACCTGTCTTCCAGATAGTCTCTGCGTTCTGGTATAACCAGGTCGAGGAAGGACTTGCCGATGAGTTCCGATGGGGAGTACCCGGTGATTGTCTCCATGGCAGGATTGACGAAGACGTAGAGGCCGTCCTGGACAATGGCTATGCCGTCGCTGGCCTTTTCGATTAGCGTGGAATACAAAAGCTCCGACTCTTGCAAGCGTATTTCGATTTGCTTGCGGGCTGTGATATCCCTGCTTACTCCCAACAGGCCTATCGGCTTGCCATCAGTGTCCCTTATGAACGTGGTCTTGGCATCTGCCCAGATCATCTTTCCGGTGCTGGAGTAGGCCTCCAACTCCATAGTCCAGCTACGCTGCGGGTCTATTCCGGGTTGGCCGTCCATGGC
>PUNJ01000124.1 GCA_003551705.1 Chloroflexota bacterium
AAGTATCGCAGCTCTTGTGGTCTGCTCAGGGCGTGACTGACCCGGCAGGACTCAGAACGGCCCCTTCGGCTGGAGCAACCTATCCGTTGGAGACCTATCTTGTAGCCGGCAATGTCCAGGACCTGGCTGAGGGCGTTTACAGGTATGGTCCGTCAGAGAACACGCTTCAGCAGGTGCTTGCTGGAGATCTCAGGGAGGAATTGGCCCAGGCCGCCTTGGGGCAAGGGTTTATCCGGGACGGCGCCGCCGTCATAGTCTTTACGGCTTTTTATGAACGCACCACTGCTCGGTACGGCGACAGGGGCGTCCGATACGTGCATATGGAGGCGGGTCATGCCTCGCAGAACGTCTACCTGCAGGCTACAGGGCTGGGACTGGGAACTGTGGTAGTTGGGGCTTTTCATGATGACCAGGTGGCGAACTTGTTGGAGCTGTCCGGTGGGGAGCAACCACTCTACTTGATGCCTGTAGCCCACAAGTGAACCACCCGTTCGGAGAATATGAGTTCTGAAGGCTCATGCATTTATGTGACCTGACCTGAATCTTATTATGCACAGCAAGGAGACTGCTTGGGATTTTCAAAGAGAGGCTGACCCTGATATTTTACTAACCAATACTTGAATCCCTGTTACAGTTATGCTATACTACGTTTTGCCTTCTGGTGGTCGTAGCGGGATGGAACCACCCGTTCCCATCCCGAACACGGAAGTGAAACGTCCCAGCGCAGACGATACTGGGGGTTACCCCTGGGAAAATATGTCACTGCCAGGAGGCTTTTTTTATTGCCTTCTTTGCGGGAAATGCGAAGTTGCGGTCCCCCGCCGGGTACCTTGTGCGGCCCCATCCCGTTATTCTTTGTTTACCGGCATTCTCTGGTGCTAGAATGTTTTGAACCATGTCTTTAGATGCCATTCGGGTGAAGGGTGCGCGCGAGCATAACCTCAAGAATATCGACGTAGTCATTCCGCGCGACAAGCTGATAGTGATCACCGGGGTCTCCGGTTCCGGCAAGAGTTCACTTGCCTTTGACACCATCTATGCGGAGGGACAGCGCCGCTACGTGGAGTCGCTCTCCGCCTACGCCCGCCAGTTCCTCGGCCAGATGGAGAAGCCGGACGTCGATCACATCGAAGGACTTTCTCCGGCCATATCCATCGACCAGAAAGGGACTTCCAGGAACCCGCGCTCCATCGTGGCTACCATGACCGAGATCTACGATTACCTGCGCCTGCTGTTCGCCCGGATCGGGCATCCTCACTGTCCCAAGTGCGGACGGACCATCGCCCGGCAGACGGTGCAGCAGATCGTGGACGCCGTCATGGCCCTGCCCCAAGGCAGCCGGACCATGATCATGGCCCCGCTGGTGAGGGACCGCAAGGGCGAACACCAGTCGATCTTCGAAGATCTCAGAAAGGCCGGCTTTGTCAGGGTGCGTGTGGATAAGCGCATCTACGATCTTTCGGAGGAGATCAATCTCGACAAGAACAGGAAGCATTCGGTTGATGCCGTGGTCGATCGCCTGGTCATAGACCCCGAGATGGAAACGAACCGGGTAACCGACTCCGTGGAGACGGCGCTCAAGCTGGGCTCCGGTGTGGTGCTCGTGGCCCTGATGGATGGCGAGGAATTTCTTTTTTCGGAGCACTTCGCCTGCATTGAGTGCGGCATCAGCATGGGGGAGATTGCTCCCCGTACCTTCAGTTTCAACAGTCCCCACGGGGCCTGTCCCGACTGCACAGGTCTGGGCAACAAGCTGGAAGTGGACCCCGATCTGGTCATACAGAACAGGGAACTGACCCTGGATGAGGGGGCTATCCTGCCCTGGTCCAGGTCGGGCGCCATGAGCGGATGGTATGAGAGCCTGCTTGAGGCGGCGGCTTACCGTTACGGGTTCTCCCTGGATGTGCCGGTGAAGGAACTCACCCGGGAGCAACTGAATATCGTTCTGTACGGCAATGCCGATGGGATGCGAGTCAGGTACAGGAACAGCCATGGCTGGACCAGGGATTACTTCACGGATTTCGAGGGAGTTATTCCCAATCTGGAGCGGCGATACCGGGAGACGGAGTCCGACTATGTGCGGGTGGAAATCGAACGGTACATGACTTCCCGGGCCTGCGGGACCTGCGGCGGCAAGCGCTTGAAGCCGGAGTCGCTGGCCGTCTCCATAGACGGCAGGAACATAATTGACATAACGTCGATGTCGGTGACCAGGGCCCAGGACTGGGTAGAGGCCATCGGCGGCGATGTCAACGGAGAGCCGGTGCTGAGCCAGCGTGAGATCGCCATCGCCCGCCAGATTCTGAAGGAGATCAGGTCCCGCCTCGGTTTTCTCCTGGACATCGGCCTCGATTACCTCAACCTGGACCGGCCGGCGGCCACCCTGAGCGGAGGAGAGGCGCAGCGGATCAGGTTGGCCACGCAGATCGGCAGCGGCCTCATGGGCGTCCTGTATATCTGTGACGAGCCGACTGTGGGCCTGCATCCTGCTGACAACCAGCGCCTGATTGATACGCTGAAGCGTCTCCGGGACATAGGAAACACCATTATCACTGTTGAACACGATGAGGCCATGATGCGGGCTGCCGACTGGATCATCGACATGGGGCCTGGTGCGGGCGAGCATGGCGGCGCCGTTGTGGTGGCCGGGAACACTGAAGATATCATGGCCCATACCGGATCGCTGACGGGAGACTATCTCAGCGGGCGGAGGGAGATATGCATGCCGGCCAGGCGGCGACCCGGCAACGGCGAGAAACTGGTCATCCGGGGTGCCAGGCAGAATAACCTGAAGGATATCGACGTGGAGGTACCGCTGGGCACGCTGGTGTGCGTGAGCGGCGTCTCGGGCAGTGGCAAAAGTACCTTGATAAATGATATTCTCTATAGGAAGCTGGCACAGACCTTCTACCGGGCGCGGGAGAGGCCGGGTGATTGCGATGAGGTCGCCGGCCTGGAACACATAGACAAGGTGGTGCAGGTCGACCAGTCGCCCATAGGCCGGACTCCCAGGAGCAACCCCGCCACCTATACCAATACCTTTACGCCGGTTCGCGAGCTTTTCGCCCAGGTGCCCGAGGCGCGGGCCAGAGGCTATGGACCGGGCAGGTTCTCTTTCAACGTCAAGGGCGGCCGCTGCGAGGCTTGCCAGGGACAGGGCTACATCCAGATAGAGATGCAGTTCCTGCCCGATGTTACCGTTGCCTGTGAGGTGTGCAAGGGGAAGCGGTATAACCGCGAGGCTCTCGAAATACTTTTCAAGAAAAGGAACATCGCTGATATCCTGGCCATGAGTGTTGAGGAGGCACTGGAGTTCTTCCACAACATCCCCAAGATCAGGAACAAGCTGCAGACCCTGAGCGATGTTGGTCTGGGCTACATCAAGCTGGGCCAGCCGGCGACCACGCTGTCGGGCGGAGAGGCCCAGCGTGTGAAGCTGGCCACGGAGCTTTCCCGGCGCTCCACGGGAAAGACGCTATACATCTTGGATGAACCTACAACCGGCCTGTCGTTCCACGACGTTGCTTCGCTCCTGGCGGTGCTGCAGCGGCTGGTTGACGGCGGGAACACGGTAATCATCATCGAACACCACTTGGACATGATCAAGAGCGCTGATCATATCATCGACCTGGGTCCGGGGGCGGGCGATCGGGGGGGTTACGTGATTGCCACCGGAACGCCGGAGGAGGTCGCCGCTCGTGAGGAATGCCCCACGGCGCAGTTCCTGAGACCGGTGCTGGACCGGGCAAGGGGCGTCAGCCTGGCAGGAACGTGAGATCCGTAAACGGGGAAGGAACAGCCCCCTCCAGGGCGGATCTTCGACCTGCGCCGGTATGGCGAGATTTAGACCGCCCTTGACATGCAACAGCACGCAGGACTAGGACAAGGCCACCGTACCCAGCACCGAGTGCACCCACCTTTACCTCCCCACCCCGTCTGGTTCCCTGCGTGCGAGGGGAGGGTGTATGTGCTGCCTTCCCCACGGAAGTGGGGACCCAGAAGGCGTACGCTCAACAGCCCTTGGCGGCTCATCCCCGGTAGGGCACAACTGGTTCCCCGCGTGCGCGGGGATGGTGTGGAAAAAAAAGACCGGGGTGGATGGGCACAACTGGTTCCCCACGTGCGCGAGGAGGGTGTATGTACTGCCTTCCCCACGGAAGTGGGGACCCAGAAGGCGTACGCTCAACAGCCCTTGGCGGCTCATCCCCGGTAGGGTGAAGGTGTGAGCCGGCTGAGCAGACTGTCCCGGAATACCATTGTTCCCCGCGTGAGCAAGAAAGGCAGGGCGGGTAGAGTCCCGGATTTGACTGGCGTGCGCCCCATTTGACAGACGCAGGGACGAAACCCACCAGCCACCTCTGGGGAACTCCCTTTTCCGATCACTCGGCTCCCTTACCCGCTACCCCCGCGCTCTATTCGCCACTCCGGTCCCTATTCGCCACTACGCCCCTTTCCCCGCCACTCCGGCGCAGGCCGGAGTCCAGAAGGGACGTCCATAACGGGCATACGCTTCCTGGATACCGGGCCTCCAGGGCAGAGCTTCGACCTGCGCCGGTATGGCGACAACAAGCAGGAGGAGAACAAGGCCACACGATAAAGGATCCCACGCAGGGGCGGCGGCGTCTGCGGCGTTCGCCTTAGATCATCCCTGCTTTGCGAAGAACTGCATCACATGCATACCAAAGGTCTGATCAATGGTTGCCTGCCCTCGAGTCTCCCCAGCGATCAGGATTTGGACAGACATTCGTGTGGCAGCCCGGCCTTTGATTTCGATCGTGCCCGCCTCAGGAATACCAGGCAGCCATATGACAGTCTTGCCGCCCGCTCCAAACCAGCGCCAGGTAGCACCCCCCTCGATACCCTCCTGGCCGTATGACCCCAGGATGAAGAGGGCGTTCCCTTCATCGCCGCCAACGTCGATATCAATGACCGCCCGACCATCTGGATCGCGGACAGTCAAATGCTCTGCCAGCATGGCAAGGTCACGGCCGTTATCAACATCGGGGTTCAGTTCAGATTCGAGGACCAGTTCCTCAAATACCAAGGAGAGAGTCCCGGTCCGAGTTTGTGGCGGCTCTCGCTCACCCCTGGCAAGGATATCTGAGGTTATCCGGAGATACGCGTCTCCAAACTCGCTGCCCGGCTCAATCTGGCTATCCTCGTACCACTCGTTGAACGTGGAGACAAAGACAGGCCCCCTAGCGAACTTCAAGGCCAGTTCGCATGTCCGTTCGTATCTTTCCGGCGATGGCTGGAGCACCGGCATATCCGGGCGGGGCACATGTGTGATCTTCGTATCGTCAAACCCAGGAGTAGCTGACGGTATGAAAAGCAGGTCTTGATAATGGTCCTGTGCGAGATAGAGCGACCTGTAGCACTCTTCCATGCGTTCCAGGAAGACGTGTTCGATATCATCGAGTGGGGCGTAAGGGTGATACACGGTGACGGCATCGGCTATGTCGGTGATCGGCCAGGAATCCAATGGATGGTCCATGGGAACATCAACGATGAGGTACGGACGGACGCCTGCAGCCGCGACAGCCTCCTCGTACGCCCCTGTCACATCACCGTGGAACGCCTGTCCGGCCCAAATGTACAACACCGGTCTGTCATTCATTCTCTTGTACAGGCCTTGATGGAAATACGTTTGTGCCAGGTATTCAAGGTCGCTGCGGAAAGCAGAGCGGTTTGCCGGGTTGTTCATGTCGATGCGATCACCAAGCCGGCCCACAGTCTCATAGAGGATCGACCATTCCAACTCACCTGCCCGCGAGTGGTTAAGGATGACCTCCCGGAGACGGTAGTCTTCCACACTGGAGGGGCCCCACCAGGAGACATTGAACCAGTTGATGCCTGCAGTGCGAGCCCAGTCGATATGCTGTTCAATAACGTGCAGGTCTGCGGAGTTGTAGTCACCGAGCACCGGTCCCGATGGTGACTCCTTGCTCCACTTCCCGTCGTGCCACTCATGAGCCGGGGGGCCATACCACAGATAGTAGTGAGCGCCAACATCCCGGACAACTGGTGGGAGAGGCGCAGGGGGTGCTGGGCTGCAACCGGTGACCAGCAAGGCAATTGCCACAAGTGCGGCAAGCAGCCTGATCTTCATGATGCCGGGAACCCCCGCCTGCTGCAATGTATCACGATGACCCCATCAAGAATCTCTATTCTTCAAACAAAAAGGTTAATCTTTTCTGCCCGGCAGATTCTTTGAATGGCCCACTTCCCTGTGACGAGAGCAACAGGAACTCCTCCTGAGGGCATCAACCATTGTCCTGACATGTAAAGATTTTTAATGCCCTTTATTCTGCCATTGTGGTTCAGATTCTTCCCTTCAGGCGTTATCCCAAAAGACATCCATGCACCCTTATGTGCTCCGCAGTAACGTTCGTATGTAACAGGGGTTGCAACATCCAGCAGCGTGATCTTACCCCTTAACTCAGGGAAGCGGGTTTCCATTCTTTCAATAATGTCATTGCCGAGTCTCTTCTTTTCCACTTCATAACTATCCATATTATTGCGTACTCCTTCGTTCGTAAGATTGGGATGTGTATATGCCGCGGGAGTTCGCTAATGATCCTTGGTACTGCGCCTAACCGCGCTCCTCAAGTGGGTCACGGCTTATGCGCACAACCGAAGCTGAACCTTGCTTCCCCCTTGAGCAGGTTACTGTCTGGTTAGTATAGTGCAAATGACATCAATAGAAAAGCTCCCAGGCAATAGGTCCTCCATCATCCATCCCAGATGAAAGAAAACCACAGTCACGCCACCATGAACCGCCAGGTCCATAACCCGTGTCCGGGCTCCGAACCCGTGGTGACAAAGCGCACGGTTACAAACTGGTTAGCGCAGCAGACCTTGACAAAGCCCCGCGACGGTGTTATAAAACATAAATCAACAACTGAATACTCACCCAAAGGCGATGATCAAGAATAGTAGTCCTCAAGCGAGGCTCAGAGAGTCGGGGTAAGGTGTGAGCCCGATGCCGGCGCAAAGGATGAATGGGCTTGGGAGCTGCAAACCGAAAACAGGCAACTGCCAGTAGGCTTTGACGGAAAGGGCACCGTTATCACAGCCCAGGGTATAGGCGGCCACGGCCGGACCGGTACCTGAAAGAGAGGGCTGTACATGTGACAGCCGAAAGAGGGTGGCACCGCGAAGATAACCCTTCGCCCCTCACAGGGCGAAGGGTCTTTTTATGGCCCGAAAAGCCCGGCAAATACGAAAACACGGGCCGCTGCAACGGCCCTGAGAACAGGAAGAAGCAAATGGACCATATAAACACCGTCTCAGACGCCACAAAGGCCCGACAATCCGCGGACCGCCCCGTAGTCCGGGAACTGCCGGCCGATCTTGAAACGCCCGTGTCCGCCTACCTCAAACTCGCCAAGAACCCGCCCAGCTTCCTCCTGGAAAGCGTGGAACGCGGCGTGCAGCGCGGCAGATACTCCTTTATCGGCACCAACCCCTACCTCACCTTCCGCGCCCAGAACAACCGGGCCATCATCCAGCAGGACGGCAGGACAAGCGAGACAGCCCTGCGTCCGTCATTGAAAGCTCAACCGGAGGGACCAGCCAGGACCTCCCCCGCCGAACACGGAGACCCTTCGGAAACAGACCCGAAGACGCACCAGACCCGCCATTCCCCGCCCGGCAACAGCCACGCCCGCACGGCAGACGCCCACCTCGGCGACGGCCCTGACCCGCTGGACATCGTCAAATCCCTCATGGGTGAGCGCCGGGACCCGGCACCCGACGGGCTGCCCGCCTTCACCGGCGGCGCCATCGGCTACCTGGCCTACGACGCCGTCCGCTTCTTCGAGAAGCTGCCACCCTGTGAGACCGACGAACTGCAACTGCCCGACGCCGCCTTCGTCTTCAACGACTCCCTGGTGGTCTTCGATCACGTGCAGAGCAGGATGAAGATCGTCGCCAGCCCCCGCCACAACAGCAACCACGGCGGCGGCGACGGCACCAGCGCCGCCGGCAGGGTCGATGCCATAATGCGCGACCTGGGCGACGACCTCCACCCCGAACCCCGCTTTCGCTTCGGCAAGTCCCGGGCACCCACCCCGCCGCTGCACTCCAACTTCACCCGGGAGCAATACCAGCAGGCCGTCCTCCAGGCCAAGGAGCATATCCTGGCCGGCGACTCCTTTCAAATCGTGCTCTCACAACGCCTGCGCCGCCGCACCACCGCCGACCCCTTCTCCGTCTACCGAGCGCTGCGCATGCTCAATCCATCGCCCTACATGTTCTTCCTGGACTTCGGCGATTTCCAGCTCATCGGCTCCTCTCCGGAGATGCTGGTGAAACTTCAAAACGGCATGGCCGAGACCCGGCCCATCGCCGGCACCCGCCCCCGCGGCCAGACCCCCGAAGAGGATGAACAGCTTATCGCCGGCCTCCTGGCCGACCCGAAGGAACTGGCTGAACATACCATGCTGGTAGACCTGGGCAGGAACGATATCGGCCGCGTCTGCGACTACGGCAGCGTGTCAGTGCCTGTCTACATGAGCGTCGAAAAGTACTCCCATGTCACCCACCTGGTCTCCTCTGTGCAGGGACGGCTGCGACCCGAACACGATGCCTTCGACCTGCTCCGGGCCTCCTTCCCGGCGGGCACCCTCACCGGCGCCCCCAAGGTCAGGTCCATGGAGATCATCAACAACCTGGAGAAGATCAAGCGGGGACCCTATGGCGGCGCCGTGGGCTATTTCGGCTTCGACGGCAGCATGGACACCTGCATAACCATTCGCACCATCGTCATGGCCGGCGACATGGTCTACCTGCAGGCCGGGGCGGGCATCGTGGCCGACTCCGACCCAGCCAGCGAATACCAGGAGACCATGAGCAAGATCCAGGTCTTGGACGACGCCGTCCGCCTGGCCGAGTCCTGGAAGGAGTCCGCTCTCCAGAGCGATTCCCCGGCAAGCAGGGGGACCCAACAGCCATGATCAGGGAAGCCATAGCCAGCCTCATCCAAGGCCAGGACCTGACGGCTTCCGAGGCCGAGGCCGTTATGCAGGAGATCATGCTGGGCGAGGCAACGCCCAGCCAGATCGGCGCCTTCCTTATCGCCCTGCGCATCAAGGGGGAAACGCCGGAGGAGATCGCCGCCTGCGCCAGGGTCATGCGCGCCTACTCCCTCAGGGTCCAGGCGCCCAACGGCATCCTGGTCGATACCTGCGGGACCGGCGGCGACGGGGCAGGCACATTCAACGTGTCCACCATAACCGCCTTCATCGTGGCTGGGGCCGGGATACCCGTGGCCAAACACGGCAATCGCTCCGTGTCCAGTCGCTGCGGCAGCGCCGACGTCCTGGAGGCCCTGGGAGCGGTTATCGACCTCCCCCCCGAGCAGGTCTCCATCTGCCTCGAGGAAGCGGGCATCGGCTTCCTATTCGCCCCCCGCCTGCATCCCGCCATGAAGCACGCCGCCGGGCCAAGGCGGGAGATCGGGGCGCGCACCATTTTCAATGTCCTGGGACCCCTGACCAATCCGGCCTCTGCCTCCGTCCAGTTGCTGGGTGTCTACGATCCCGGACTTACCACCGTGCTGGCCGAGGTACTGCATATCCTGGGCGTGCCCAGCGCCCTGGTAGTGCACGGGCACGGCGGCCTGGACGAGATATCCATCAGCGGACCCAGCCGCATCACCCGCCTCCAGGATGGCCGGATGACCACCTTTGAGCTGGAACCGCAGGAACTGGGCATACAGCCGGCCCCCATGGACTCGCTGGCAGGCGGTGCCCCGGAGGACAACGCCCGCATAGCCAGGGAGGT
>PUNJ01000066.1 GCA_003551705.1 Chloroflexota bacterium
CCGGTCCGATGCCATAATGGTTAGGTCCGATGATGATGGCCAGAGCAGGTATGGGCTCAGGGGACACGTGAAGGAAAGCATGGGCGGCCACTGGCCCGGAATAGACATAGCCGGCGTGCGGGCTCACGAGGGCCTGGGTCTTCTTGGCTGAAGTACCTGGAGTCTCCGGAAGCCTGCCCGGTCCCAGGGGATGGAGAAAGCAGCCTTCGATCTGGCTCCGCAGACCTTCTGCCGTGCCATGATAGAAACGTCCGGCGACTGCACTCTTTCTCATTCTTGACCCCTCTCGCGGATTATAGGCAGAAACTGGATCGAGGGCAATAGCCCGGGGCATGCCCGTCATCTTTGGATCAGGAAAATGAGCCATTAGTGTCGCTCGGTATTAGCTTTCCGGACTGTGTTTTAGCCGATCATTAACATATAATATCCAGACTATTAACATTTTATTAAGAAAGGGAGCCATGCAAGCATAAATGTGGCTTGTATGCATCCTGGCAAGGAGGTGCTGTTAATGGAAAAGAAATCGTTCTGGAAGAGGGCATTTTCTTCGGTGAAGGGAGCCCTGACGCGACCTGTAGGCAAGAAGGAAATGGAGCTGCCGATCATGGAGGAGTCGGAGGAACCGGTCTTCGTGCCACCGCTTGTCGAGGACCAGCCCACAAAGAGGCAGGTACTGGGCCAGGAATTCGATGTTGTAGAAGAGGGTCTTGCTGAAGAGCAGGTAACAGAGATTATCGGCACGCTGACCAGCAAGTGCAGGGCCCTCGATGAGCAACAGCGGCACTTCTTATCCCTGGGTTCCTTGACGGAAAGAGCTGCCATCGAGGCTGATAAGGCGGCGGCAAGCATAAAGGCCAGGGCTAAGGGTGAGGCCGAGGCGGAATCAGCACGAATCATAGCGGAGGCCGATACCAGGATCCAGGAGATGATGACTGAAGCCAGGAAGGCTGCTGAAGATGCTACCCGTCAAGAGGTACACAATGTGCTGCAGGCGGGTGTCAAGAAAGCAGCTCTCATCGAAGTCCAGGCCAAGCAGCAGGCTCAAGCCTTCCTCATCAGGAGCCGGGAGGCGATCGAGGGTGATCTTCGCGAGGAGGTCAAGGAGACCTATTATCGCCTGTTGTCTGGCGTACACAATGTTCTCGGCGAGGGCAACAAGTTGGAACTGGGGTGGAGAGAGAAGACTGGTGAACTCAGGAACATCGACACCTTCGAATTGGATGGGACCGATGCTACTTCCGGTCTGGCTGCGGACACATTAAGAACTCCGGCTCTGGTCCAGGGAGAGGGACGTATTGCTACGGACTTGCCCTGGAATGATTCCAGTTGGAAGGTGTAGGACGCAGGCCATTATGTATCAGCAATCACCGGCTTTATCGTGCACAACGAAGGAGGGCGCCATGCAGAGTAGGACAAAACGCCTTTGGGGGCGGGACGTAGATATTGTCAAGAATGGACTGAATGAACAGCAGGTAACGGCCTATATAAATGAACTGATGCTCAAGTACCGGACCCTGGTAGAGCGCCAGGACCATTTTCTTTCACTGGGCACTCTTTCCGAAAAGGCGGCCCTGGAAGCAGACAGAATGGCTGCTGATATCAGGACCAGGGCGAAGGATGAAGCCGACACGGCGGCTACCGGCATCATGTCCCAGGCCAAGCAGAGGGCTGGGGAAATGCTGGCAAATGCCAAGAAGAGAGCACATGAACTTACCAGGTCCGAAGCTGATGCTCTCTTGGAGGCGGCGCGACGCAAGGCTGACCTCATGGAAACTGAAGCCAAACAGCGGGCACAACTATACCTTATCCGCTCCAGGGCGGTCATAGAGGATGACCTGAAGCAGCAGTTCATAGAAGTATATGAGCACTTGCTTTCGGCACTGCGGGAACTGCTGGGCCAGGGCCACGATATTGAATCAGGTTGGAAGGGCAAGATTGTTGAACTCTGGAAGCGGGAGAAACTTGAGTTGGATACCTATGATGCTGTTCCCTCGATACTGGTATCGGAAATTGCCAGGTCTTCCGCCTCCAGGGGCGAAAGGGAAACCAGGCCCGCTTCGAGGCCGGATGTGGATTCCCGAACTAATGAGGCGGACTTCAGTTTTGCCTGGAGGGACGACGCTGCCGGGCGCAATCCGGATCCGCGCGGAATGGACGATGACTTGAAGGACTGGACGGACCGGTTTGCTGAAAAGGCACAGGGTGCACAGCAGGAGCCATTACCGGGTAATGCAGCGGATGGACAGAGACAGGCTTCGTATCAGGGCAGCAATGACGAAGGTACGGAGCCGGTAACGGTCGCCACAAAAACTGGCGAAACCGTGGCAGTGCAGCAAGAGGTCGCATCAAGTGTGGCAACTGCAGGACAGATGGAAGGCGAGGTTGACATAAGCCTGCTGGCCCCTGTCGACCTATCGGTCATGTCCAAGCTCTATACGGAACTGCAGAGCAATCGCGAGGTGAAGATTCTGCGCACTGTTGGTTCGTATGACAAGGGGACTATCATGACCGTGCTGTTGGAGAGGCCCACCGGTCTGGTAGAGATGCTGTCGAACATTCCCGGGGTCGAAATTGCTCCGGGACCTGGAGCGAAGTCAGGCTCTGACAGAGTTACCATCCCTGTTCGCACCCAGAGATAGATTTTTGCCTGGAGGGCCATGGGCCTCCCCGGGTGGGGGAGACTAACAGTTATGGGCGTGACTGGCTACACAACTCTTATACGTTCGGTTGGTGAACTGCTGATCGAGGCTGATCTCATTGATCAAGCCCAGCTTGAAAGCGCCTTGGCTATTGCCGCCCGGGATGGTCGCAGGATGGAGCACGTGCTGGTGGAACGGGGACTGGTCAGCGATCAGCAACTGGCCGTGTTCCTGGGCATGCAGCTTAATATTCCCTGCATCAACCTCAAGAGACAGTCTGTAGACCCTGCCGCCCTCGAACTCGTGCCTGAATGGGCGGCCAGGAAATACTCGGTGGTACCCTTGGATATCTCAGATGGGACCCTGGTGGTTGCCATGGAGGACCCAACCAATATCGAGGCCCTCGATGATCTGGCAGTAATAACCAATAAGATCATCAAACCTGTGGTGGCCATTCCCATAGACATCCAGGAGGCCATCGACCGCGGGTATAAGTCCGGGAGCGAAATCGAAAAACAACTTGCCGCCATCCCGGCGCGGGCCACAGCAGCGGGTGTGTTCGACTCGAAGTCCGCTGCGGATGGGGTTGCCGATGCTCCCATTGTCCGGGCCATCGACCTGATGATAGGGCAGGCGGTACGAGACAGGGCATCCGACGTTCATATTGAACCCGAGGAAGACTGTCTTAGGGTGCGTTACCGGATCGACGGAATTCTGCATGAGATGCTGTCCTTGCCCAAGAGCGTTCACGCCCCGCTTATCTCTCGAATGAAGATAATGGCCGGCATGAATATTGCCGAGCGCCGCCGCCCTCAGGACGGACAGATTACCTTCCACATGGGCGAACGGCAAGTCGATATTCGTGTAGCCACCGCCAGTACCGTCAACGGCGAGATGATGGTACTCCGCGTACTGGACAAGAGTTTTGCCTTCTTGACTCTTCCCGAATTGGGTTTCCTGCCTGAAGCCTTGGGGCAGTACGGCAAGATGTTGAAACTGCCCTTCGGCATGGTCTTGACCAGCGGTCCTACGGGCTCAGGTAAGACGACAACCTTGTACGCTTCACTCAACCAGCTGGACAGCATAGGCCGCAAGATCATCACCATCGAGGACCCCGTAGAGTACCATTTCGCCAACGTGAACCAGATCCAGGTCAATACTCAAGCCGGTGTCAGCTTCGCTACAGGTCTCCGGGCCTGCATGCGACTTGACCCCGACGTGATCCTGGTAGGAGAGATTCGAGACGCCGAGACGGCCCAGACCGCAATCCAGGCTGCACTTACCGGCCACCTTGTTCTCTCGTCGGTACACGCCAACGATACGGCAACTGTGGTTTTCCGCCTCATTGATTTGGGCGTCGAGCCTTTCCTCGTGGCCCAGGCGATTGCCGGAGTAATCGCGCAGCGAATGGTGAGACGTATTTGTCCTCATTGCGCCCGTAATATACTGGCCAGCCCGGAGGAGCGGCTACTTTATGAAGAGGAAATGGGGGAGGAGAGGGCCGAGTTCCTCTATGGCAGCGGATGCAATTTCTGTGCGAACACTGGATACATGGGCCGGACAGGCATATACGAGGTTATGACGGTCAGCGAGTCCATAAGGCGTACTATTCTTATGGGCGGGACCGCAGATGACATAAGGGAGAGAGCACATGAGGAGGGCATGGTTTCCCTATGGCGTTGTGGGATGACCACCGTGAAAAGTGGTCGTACCACGCCTTACGAAGTCCTGCGAAATGTCTTTTCAATCGGGTAGGCTACAATGACGGAGTCGATCAGGATAGTTCCACAAAAGACCCTAAAATATAACTTCACCGCCCTGGGCCCCGAAAACAAGTTCGTGAGGGGTACCATCAAGGCCCCTAACGAAGCGGTTGCCGAGCACCTGGTTGCTGAAAGGGGTCTCAGGCCCATGAACGTTGAGCCGGTCGGTTCTCCGTTGTCGCTGGAGAAGATGCTTCCCAGTTTCTTTGGTGTGAAGTCCCAGGAAGTGCCCACCTTTGCACGCCAGCTGGCCACCCTGCTTGAGTCCGGCATCGACATACTGTCCGCCCTGATGATTATTTCGGAACAGAGTGGCAGCCGGGCTTTCAAAAAGGTGTTGCGCAGCATAGTGGGCGACCTGCGGTCCGGGGTTTCCTTCTCCATGGCCCTGTCGCGCCACCCCACGTTATTCAATGATATATACTGTCGCACCGTGGCCATGGCTGAGCAGACCGGAGGGTTGGAGGTTATCCTGCGCCAGATGGCGGACTTCGAAGAGAAACAGAAAGCAGCCAAAAAGAAGGTAACCGGTGCGTTGACCTATCCCGCCATCATGATCTTTGTCGGCATTGCGGTGGCCGGCATAATGCTGACGGTGGTCCTGCCGTCGATGATCGACATGTTCGTGCAAATGGATACGGAACTTCCCTTGCCCACCCAGATACTCATGGGCCTGAGCGATTTCATTGGCGACCATGGCAAGTACCTGGGTTTGGGACTACTTGTAATTGTGGCGGGGTTGGTAACGGCTATCAAACGCCCGGAGGGCCGCCTGTATCTGGACAAGATGATCTTGAAAGCTCCGGTCATTGGCCCGCCCATGCATTCATCGGAAGTGGCCCGGTTCAGCCGGACGGCATCCGTGCTGCTTGGTGCCGGGCTGGCCCTGCAGGAAGTCATGGCCATGATTCCCTCGGCCATAGGTAACAGGGCCCTGCAGGCGTCCCTGCGCAAGGTGGGTCATGACCTTATACGTGGCCAGGGCCTGTATGAACCCATGTCCAGAGACAAACTGTTTCCACCCTTACTTGTACAGATGGTGATGGTGGGCGAGGAGAGCAATACGCTGGCTGAATCGCTCGCTGTTTCCGCCAACTTCTACGAAGCCGACTCGAGCGATAAGGTAGCGGCGATGGTGAAGGTGATCCAGCCGGGCGCCATGATCTTTGTTGCCGGCATGGTGGGTTTCATGGCCATGGCCGTTATGATGCCCATGTACAGTATTACAGGGGCCTTCTAGGCGTCACCACACCCGGCCTGGTAATGCAGGGTTATTGGTATGATCAGCATAATAAGGCGAAGATTGGAAGATCAGAAGGGCTTTGGGTTGCTGGAGACGCTGGCCGCCCTGGTAATCCTGGGCCTGGTAAGCGTTGCTTTTGTCCAGGGCCTGGTCGTGACATCACAGGGGACCGGTCTGCACGAGAGACGCGTTATCGCGTTGAATCTTGCCCAATCCCAAGTCGAGTATATCAAGAGCCAGGAATTCCAGGCGGAAGGCGATTACGATGTGATCGAGGGATTGCCTGACGGGTACAGTCTGAATATCGAAGCATACCTGAATGAAGAAGAAACAAGACAGGAAGTAGAGGTCAAGGTTGACCATGAGGGAGAATTTGTTTTTGGCATGACAGTTCTCAAGAGGGTGGCATGATAATGGTGGGGTTCAAAGGTGAAAAAGGGATTACGGTCGTCGAGTTGATTATGGTGATGGCCGTATCCTCCATACTGCTTGTTAGTCTGGTGGCGACCATCATCAACAGTGGCCGTGTAACCAGCCATGCTACTAACAACATCACGGCTCTGGAGGACATAAAAGCCGCGGTTGCTCCGATCATGCGGGATGTACGAAAAGCCCATTATGTAGCGATATCTGGAGACAAACTGGAATTGGAGTGGACAAACCGTGATCCTCCCGATTACAGCGAGAAGGATTACCTGTGTGTTTACGAGTATGTCGGGGAGGGGTCCACTATAAAGCGGAGTTACTGGCCGGACCATAATCCTCAGGATCCAGGTGAGCCTGAATCAACCAGAACGTACGGGAGGTATATAACAAGCGTAGAGTTCGGCAAGAGTGGCACTGGCAGCGAGACCCTCATTATCATAACCCTCAGTTCTAAATCGCCCGGGACTGAGACAGAAGAGGCGCTTACCTACAGGGTCAACATGATGTTCGGGAAGGAGGGGGGATGAGGAAGCGGTTTGAAAGACTGCAGGGTGGTGAGGGGGGTTACATATTGACATTTGTCCTTATATTCCTGGTCATAGGATCGCTGGTCTTGGTACCTGTTATGAACTACACTTCGACTGCACTTCGCTCCCAACGCATATCAGAGGCGAGAGCCCTGGCTGACAATGCAACGGATGCAGCTATCCTGGACGCCATCTGGAGAATACTGGACGGGGGTGAGGTTCTGGACCATGTTCACGAGTGCGAAGACGGGTACGAATACTACGTAGAAGGGCGGCGCATTGTTATTCAGGTGCCTGGTGTGTCCAGCGGCCAGTGGGAGGAGTGGGAAATCTGGTTCTGGTTATTCGGGTGGCTCGAGTACGGGTGCAAGGTAGACGTCTTTCTTGACAAGGGAGAACTGGACGAATATGGAGAACCATATGAGAAATGTGATGAACGATTCGTGGAACCGTGGGTGCCAGCGGCTGACGATGACCCGGAGGTGCATACCTTCTACTATGTGGTGCGCTTCAACATGCCCTGGCGTTATCAGAAAGTTGTCACGTTTACACTCCCACCGGGCCTGGAGTTAAACGAGGGATCTGCAGTTTCCGTGGAAGGCCCGCTCCGGCCGGGAGACGATTTTCGGGATACCTATGTTTGTTTGTCGGGCTTAACATATGACGGTCAAGGCGAGACCGAGGTATGCGGCCATTGCGACGAGAGTGTGGCAGACAACCATGTCTCCCTGCTCCCCTTGGATGGCGGCGGGTTTGGTGAGTTCACAGAGATCATATACCCGGAGGGTGACGGAGACCGGCAGAAGGTCACCTGGACGTCCCCTCAGGAACAAATAAGTAAAGGGACGGTTATCCTAGTATTGGAGGCTACCGGGACCCTGTCGGGGGGCACCTACGAACTGGGTCTGGTCGTTGATGATCATCAGGTTGTGTCAACTGCCACCATTGCGGCCGGAGTGTACAAGATCACCATCGACGTTGACGGACAACAGGTGGTTGCGATCGTAACTCAGACAGAAGACGGTTTCGAGCTGCTTTCCTACCACATAATCGAGTAGGCAGTTAGAGATAGGGAAGGAAGATAGAGGAATCAGGCCGATGATCGACACCATTAAGAAATACCATGGGGAATAGAGTACAGATGCTGAGGGACCGCTTCTGGAGCCTGGTGATGCCTGTGGTGGTCGGCATTCTTGTCATGGTGCTTGTCAGTTTCATGGCCTTGCATCTCCAGCAGGAAGGACAGGGGAAAGCTGTCTTGGAGGATACGGAACTCAAAAGCCGCCTGGTGGAGGCTTTCGAGGCGGGAGAAGATGAGTACAAGGTGGACCTGTCCCAGGCTGAGAACCTTGCAAAAAGTACACGCTCCATTTTCCCGTCAGAACTGGACGAAAGGGTCCTTTATGAGTCCATTCTGAACCTGGCGAAGAGTTTCAATGTGAGTGTGGTGATAGATCCGGGCGGCGATCCGGCCAAAGAGAGAATCGAGGGTATCGAGTACCGCATCAAGACCATCTCGATTACGGTCCAGGGTCGCTACCAGGATGTGGTGGCCTTTGTGGTGGACCTGGACTCGGAACAGGTCCTGCTTGGTTCTCTATTGCTCGAGAGTTTGACCATCAGGGCAACGGGAGACGAGGAAGCCACCGCAAACCTGAACTGCGAGTTCTATACACTGGCCTGAATTTACTATGACAAACAAGATAGTAACACTGGACTTGACCTCGAACGGAGTCCGGTTGCTGGCGACCAGCGGCAACCGGGTGGAGCGATGGGCCAGCATGCCCCTCGAAGCCGGGCTGGTTGATAACGGCCTGGTAGTGGATCCTCCTGCTCTGGGGGCTGCTTTAAAAGGCCTGATGCGTTTCAGCGGCATAAACGCATCCAGGGTCGTCACTGCCTTAAGCGGGCATAATGCGGTCTTCCGGGTTACCACCTTGCCCGAAGTCAGGGAACGCAAGGCCGAGCCAAAAATCATTTATGACGCAATCAAGAAACTGATGCCTCTGGAGGCTGAACAGCTCTATATGCACTGGCAGACTGCCCGTAATGGGGGTATCCGGGACAAGACTTTCGTGACCGGCATGACGCGTAGTGCGGTCGATGCTCATGTCAAAGCTTTGAAGTGTGCCGGTATAAGCCCGCATGTTATGGTCCTCAGGGGCATGGCCTTGTTGGGACTGGTGGGTTGCCGGGACGGTTTGATTGTGAACATGGAATCGGACTCTCTCGACGTAGGTCTGAAGAAGGACGGGTTGCCTTGCGTTATCAGGACCTTGAAACAGCGTTCCGATATGGACTTGGAAGAACGCATCGATCTGCTGGTCCGGGTCTTGTGGCAGGTGCGCAGCTTCCTGGAATCACCGCAGAAAGGGACCCTTGATGTCCGTCTCCCCCTGTTTCTGACAGGTCCCTTGCTGGAAGACCGCCAAACCATCGTTACCGTACAGAGAAGGGTCGAGCATTTCGTGCTTCCTATCATGGTACCTCTGGATTTTTCGGCAAGCCTGCCTGTCTCTGAATATGCTGTCAATCTTGGTCTCGTAGTACCCGGACCTGTTATTGAGTACGAAATCGAAGGTAATGGGGCAGGCAAAGAGAGGACGAGCAATGGCCAGTAGTTCCGGGAGGCTGGACTTCAACATACTTCCTGACAGCTACCGCCGGGGCCTTTTTACTGTACACCAGGCGGCGTTTGTTACGCTTGTGGTGGTCTTGCTTGCCCTTATGGTGCCGGTATATGGCCTTGTATCAGCAGGTTCGGACGAGATTTCGGTTCTACAGGCGGAAAACGAGGTTGTCGGCACTCAAGCACGGGCGGTCCAGACCAAGCAGCAGGCTCTATCTCAACTGCACGAGGAGACCAGCAGGTACCGGGCTGTTCTGGACAAACGGGGCATGCTTAGCGACCATTACCTGCTGGTCACCAGGGGACTGGAAGTGCCGGGTATCTGCGTGAGCGAAGTATCTGCAACAAGCGAGCAGATGGTGCTGGTCGTGAACGCTGATACGGTGCAACATCTGTGGGCTTACGAGGACGCCCTTAATGAAAGGGAAGAATTTGCCGGAGTCCAGGTGGGCAGGTACATGATCAGGAGCGAAGAAACAGAGAGCAGGTACCGGATAGAAATAACCATGGCTGAGAATTGACCTGACTGCA